>CALWXL010000067.1 GCA_944385485.1 uncultured Oscillospiraceae bacterium | reverse complement strand
AAACAGAAACAGGCTGTTGCAAACCGCATGTCTGCAACAGCCCCTTTCTTCTAGATTCCCAACAGACTCCCCAAAGCGTTGACCAGGATGCACAGCCCCATACCCAGCAGGGTGGGCACCGCCACCGCCACCAGGGTCCACTTGAGGCTCTTGCTCTCCCGGTAGATGGTGAGACAGGTGGTAGAACAGGGCCAGTGGAACAGAGCGAAGAGAAGGGTACACACTGCCGTGGTCATGGTCCAGCCCTGGGCCTCCAGCAGCGCCCCCACCCCGGTGAGCTGGTCCATATCCACCAGGCTTCCCTGGGCCAGATAGGCCATGAGCATCACCGGCATGACGATCTCGTTGGCGGGCCAGCCCAGGAGGAAGGCGGTCAATATGACCCCGTCCAGCCCCATGAGTTGCCCCAAGGGGTCCAGGAATCCAGTGATATGGGCCAGAATGGTGGTATCTCCCACGGTGAGGTTGGCCAGCAGCCAGATGACACCCCCGGCGGGAGCGGCAATCACCACTGCCCGGGCCAGCACAAACACGGTGCGGTCCAGCAGGGAGCGCACCACCACCTGCCCCACTCTGGGACGGCGGAAGGGGGGCAACTCCAGCACGAAAGCGGAGGGAGTGCCTTTTAACACCGTGGCGGTGAGCAGCCGGGTACAGCCCAGGGTGGCCGCTACGCCCAGCAGCAGCACCCCCAGCAGGGCCGCCGCCCCCAACAGGCTGCCCCCCTGCCCCACTAGAAACAGGGTGATGAGGGCCAGCAGGGTGGGAAATTTCCCATTGCAGGGCACCAGGGAGGCGGTGAGCATGGCAGCCAGCCGCTCCCGGGGGCTGTCGATGATGCGGCAACCCGTCACCCCGCAGGCGGTACACCCCAAACTCATACACATGGTCAGGGCCTGTTTGCCACAGGCTCGGGCCTTTTGGAAGGCGTGGTCCAGCACAAAGGCCACTCGAGGCAGGTAGCCCAGATCTTCCAGCAAGGTGAACAGGGGAAAGAAAATGGCCATGGGGGGCAGCATCACCGACACCACCCAGGTGGTGACCCCATACACCCCATCCAGCAGGAACGCTTTGAGTTGGGGGTTCCAGTCCCCCATCCACACTTCCAATTGCTCCCCCAACCAGTCAAAGCCCTGGGAGAGCAGGGATGAGGGCAGATTGGCCCCCGCCACGGTCAGCCACATCACCCCTGCCAGCAGCACCAGCATGAGGGGGATGGCGGTGCCCCGGCTGGTGAGCCACTGGTTCCACTTCCTTTGGCGGCGGGCTCCCGGAGTGGGAGTAGTCCGCACCGCCTGACCGGCATAGTCCTGAGCTGTGTGTACCCGCTCCATGGGGGGCACGGCGGGGCGAGCCTCACCCCCCAACTCTCCCCGGGCCAGAGCGGCTATGGCCCCTCGCAGCGCATCCATCCCCGCCCCGGTCCCGGCGGAAATGCCCAGAACCGGAACGTGCAGACGCTGTTCCAAGGCCTGGAGATCCACCGTCACCCCCAGACGCTGGGCTTCATCCATGAGGTTGACGCACACCACCACATGCCCTGTCACCTCCAGCACCTGGAGGGTTAACATGAGGTTGCGCTCCAGACAGGTGGCGTCACACACCACCACCACTCCCTGGGGCTGGCCGTGGAGCAGGTAATCCAAGGCGATGTCCTCCTCTGGGGAGGAGGTTTGCAGGGAGTAGGTGCCCGGCAAATCCACCACCGTCACCGTCTCCTCTCCCCAGGTAAACGTACCCTTGGCCACGTCCACCGTCTTACCTGCCCAGTTTCCGGTGTGCTGATGCAGTCCGGTGAGGGCGTTGAACACCGTGGATTTTCCCACGTTGGGATTGCCCACCAGAGCGACACAGGAGCCCATCTCTCACGCCCCCCGCTGGTCCCAGGGGCGCAGGGAAATTTCCTGGGCATCGGCCTGGCGCAGGGCAATGAGCGCCCCTCGGATGAGATATGCACAGGGGTCTCCCGCCGGGCTGCGGGCC
The DNA here is from genome assembly GCA_944385485.1 of uncultured Oscillospiraceae bacterium. Lineage (GTDB taxonomy): Bacteria > Bacillota > Clostridia > Oscillospirales > Oscillospiraceae > Enterenecus. Next base: position 5,894 of record CALWXL010000067.1, on the reverse strand, counting down.
ATACACGTCACCCGAGTGCCTGGAATAAGCCCCAAATCTTGCAGGCGGTGCTTGAGGGCCGGATGGGTGGACACGGATACCACATATCCGCTCTCTCCCTCCCTCAGCGCCGCTAAATTCCATGGTTGATCCATAGGATTTCACTCCTTTCCCGGCCCCACACGTGGGAATCCGGCACTTCATCCTATGGGTTGCCCCTCCCCCAGGTGCCACAGAACAGCCCCGTGCCGGGAGGTTGTCTCCCGGCACGGGGCTGTGATTTTCGCGCTTTTCTCTTTTACGGGTGCAGCTTCTTTCTGGTATGGCGCAGAATGAATTTTCTCACCACCCAGATCACCAGCACCACCAGCAGGATCACCACAAACAGGGCCAGAACGGCAACGGCGGTGGGCAGGCCCGCATGTTTCAACAGACTCACCGGGTTCCAGCTGGCATACACCAGCTTGCGCCCGTCGGTCTGCCCATACCGCTGGTCCATCTCTCCGCCCATGGATGCCAGATAGGCGGCAATGGCGTACCACTCTTTCACCTCTTTACCCTGCTCATCCAACAGGATGTGTTCTTCCAGCTGCTGGGTGGAGATGGGATTACCTTGGGCATCTCGGGGCGTGACAGAGAGAATGCCAAAGGAGGAGTCCTCCACCGCCCCCAGCATCTGGCCCAAATACAGCCCCGTCACCACGTGGTAAAGCTGATCATCCACGATGGGCTCGGTGACACCGTCCGGGCGCACCAGCACCGCCTCGTCCACCTTATCAAAGATCATCCGGTTGGTGTTGAAGGAATACTGTACCCCGGAACAAAACAGCTGGGCTGCCGTCATCAGCGGGGTCACCGAAGCATCCACCTCCAGAGCATTTTTCAAGTCCTTCCCCGTGAGATATACGGAGATCAAGGGATATCCCGGCACACCGTCGGCTCCAATGCCCAGAGAGGCCACATTGAACACCTGGGAGACGGTGATGGCCCCCTGGGGGAAGGTGTCTCGAATGACACCCGAGGCGGTGAGCGCCACATCCACCGGGTCACTGCTCTCCTGGTTTCCCGCCCAATAATAGGCATCGGCCAGCAGATTGCCCAGGGTGGACTCGTGTTGAGTGGCATACACCTCATCCACCGAGTCAAAGTCATAGGGGTTATTCACCAGAACCTGGTCAAACTCCATGTCAAAGTCCGCCAGATAGTCCCGCTCCACCTGCTCCTTGGCCTCTTCGATCCACTGAACCATCTCCGGGTCCTCGGGAATTTGCTCGGTCACAGCCACCAAGCGGTTTTCTTTCAATTCCAGCCCATCCTGGGTCTGGGTCAGGGTGAGCACCCCCAGATTTTTCCCATTCTCTCCGGCGGAGACAATATAGGTATCATTGACCTCAATGGGCTGCTCCAAGGTGGTATGGGTATGCCCGGAAATGATGACGTCAATGCCGTCCACCTTCTGGGCCAGTTCATAGTCCTCCCCTTTCCCGTTCTCGGTGCCCGAGTGGGACAGGCAGATGACCACGGGATCCTGTCCATAGGCGCTCTGGCACTGCTGGGTGGCCTCTTTTACCACTTTCTTGGCTGTCTCCACCGGATCGGACAGCTTCATCCCCGACATGGGGGCGCAAGCGTCCGAGTCGATGCCCGTCAGACCAAAGATCACATAGCACATGCCACCCCGTTCCAGAATGGTATAGTCCTGGACCCCATAGGTATACAGCGCATCCCAGGTCTCCTCGTCCTCCTTGGGGGGCAGATAGTTGGCATCCACCAGGGCGGGCAAGGGATCGCCGCTGTCCACCGCAGCGTAAAGCATGCTGGTCAGCCCCGAGGCCCGGTAGTCAAACTCGTGATTTCCAAAGGTGGTAGCATCATACCCCATGCGCCCCAAGGCCCGCAGCTCCAGGGCGGAGGTGGCATAGGCAGTTTGAAACAGAGTGCCCATGGAAAAGTCGCCCCCATCCAGCACCAGGGCGTTGGGGTGTTCCTCTTTCTGCGCATCAATCAGGGTCTTCAGCCGGGCAAAGCCACCCACCATATGCCCCTGTTCATCCTGCTTGGGAAGAAAGGCGGAATGCATGTCGTGGGTGTACAGGATCGTGATGTCCTCCTGGGCCGGACTGGCATACCCGGGAGCCACCGTCATGGACAGCGCCAAAGCCAATAGCACCGCCAAACACAGCAATCGTCTCACAGAAGTTACCTCCCATTTTTTACATGATGTTTACAGAAAGTATACCATATCCCCGTGACAAACACAAGAAAAAGCCCCAGAACGATGTTCTGGGGCTTTGGTGTCAATCCTTGTGGATGTGAATGTGGTTGTTGATGTGATTGGCGCAGTAGCAGTAATATCCGTCGCACTTGGAGCAATAGCGGAACTCCATATCCGGGTCGTCGGCATCGGTGATCCCGCACACGGCGCACTTGTGGTGATACCCCTTCGTCTCCTGGGCCTTCTTCTGGGCTTGCTTGAAGTGAATCACCTTGGGGTCGGCCTTGTGACGAGCTATGCCCAGCTTGGTCTGCCAGAAGGGCCAGGTAAAGATGAAGAAGTTGATAAAGCTAGCCAAGGGCACCAGAGCCAGCAGCCAATACCCCCACTGAATCAGACGCACCATGTCCACGGCCACCATCACCACGTCGATGAGGGCCATCCACTTCATCTTCACAGGCACCACGAAGAACAGCAGCACCTGCAAGTCACCGTACAGCACCGCCAGCACCAGGAAGATGGACATATTCAGGTAGTAGCCCAAATTAATGGAGGCAATGGTGTAGGTCAAGTTCATCTGGGCCATGCCCAGGATCATGCCCACCACCACGGACAACACCATACCGCTGAGGTAGAACAGGGTAAATCGGGCTGTACCCCACTCCCGCTCCAGCATGGCGGCAATCCAGTAGTAGAAATAGCAGGTCAGCAGCAGACTGAAGGGGCTGGAGGCATAGGGCACCACCACCCAGGTCAACAGCCGCCACACCTGACCATTCATAATCAAGGCGGGGACGAACTGCAGATATTGCACCCAACTCTGATGGAACATCAGGCCGGAAAGCAGCTCCAACACATATACGGCAATTTGTCCGAAGACAATGATTTTCATCAAATTCGGAATGCCAAAGTTGGGATGTTTGGCACAGAATCGGTCAATGGGACCGTACCCACGATTACGATAAATCAACAAAAGGCCTCCTCCCCACAGGGGAATATTCTTCAGGCATCGTTCAGCCTGCGCTGGGATTCATTGTACCGCAAACGGGAGAAAATACATCAACAAATTGTAAATGTTTTCCCGTGGATGTCCGCCAGGTGCACCAGAATATCCACCACGGCATCCATGTCCTCCACAGCCACGCACTCCAGGGGACCGTGGAAGTTGTAGCCTCCGGTACCCAGGTTGGGGCAGGGCAGGCCCATGAAGGACAGACGGGCACCGTCGGTGCCGCCGCGGATGGGCTCCACTTCGGCCTTCACCCCTGCCTCTTGGGCGGCCTTTTGGGCGTTTTCAATGAGGAACATGCAGTCCGTCAGCTTCTCCTGCATGTTGTAGTAGCTGTCCTGCATGGTCAGAACCACCTGGGCCGTGGGGTACTGGGCCTGGATGGTATCCACAGCCTGGCGCATCTGGGCCTTGCGCTGCTCAAACTTGGCCCGGTCGTGGTCCCGGATGATGTACTCCATGCGGGCAAAGGCGGTGGTGCCCTCCAGCCGGTCCAGGTGGAAAAAGCCCTCATACCCATCGGTGTGGGCGGGGGTCTCCTGGTCGGGAAGCTGGGCGTTGAGCTGCTGGGCCAACAGCAGGGCGTTGACCATCACATCCTTAGCATACCCAGGGTGGACGGACACGCCGGTGATGTCCACCTTGGCCGAGGCGGCGTTGAAGTTCTCATACTCGATGGAACCTGCCGCTCCACCGTCCACGGTATAGGCGTACTTGGCCCCGAAGCCTTCCACGTCAAAGTGGTTGGGGCCCTCCCCGATCTCCTCGTCGGGGGTGAAGGCCACGCAGATGGGGCCGTGGGCCACCTCTCCAGCCAGCAGCCGCTCACACAGGGTCATGATCTCCGCAATGCCCGCCTTGTCGTCGGCACCCAGCAGGGTGGAACCATCGGCGGTGATGAGGGTCTTGCCCTTGAGGTCTGCCAGGAAGGGGAACTCACTGGCTCGGATGACCCGGCCCTCCTGGGGCAGCACCACGTCGCCGCCATCGTAATTTTCATGGAAGATGGGGTTGACGTTCTCCCCGGAAAAGGCGGGAGCGGTGTCCATGTGGGCCAAAAAGCCCAGGGCGGGGACATGCTCCATGCCAGGGGTGGCGGGGATGTGACCGGAAACGATGCACCACTGTTGGTCCAACTTCACGTCCTGCACCCCCAGGTCGCGGAGCTCCTGCTCCAGCACCCGGGCCAAATCCCATTGGCAGGAGGTGGAGGGGGTGACACCGGTGTCCTCGCTGGACTGGGTGTGTATTTTTGCATAGGTCAAAAAGCGTTCATAAGCACGCATCACAATCATTCCTTTCTATGGGGTCTTTCCGCCCCATCATACTACATTTTCACGCCTCACGCAAGATAACCGGGCTGGTGCTCCACTCCGCCCCGCAGGGGGTGATGGTTTCCCGGCACAGGGCATAAAAATCGGTGCACTGGGCCTCCAGCTCCATAAGAGGTACCCCTTTCCCGTGGGTGGGCTTGGTGATGACGGGGATGGAGCCGTCCAGGTTCCGCAGCACGCCCAGTCCCCGCTTATTGGCCCCCAGCACCCGCAGATAAGGCACCTGGGCGGGGCGGTCTTGCTCCCGCAGTCCCAACGCCCCCCACAGCACTGCCCGGCGGATGCGGGCGTGGGCGTAGCGTTTGGTTTTGGCCAGGTCATAGATCTCCTCCAGGCTGGTACCCTGGCGCACCGCCCGGTACAGCCGCTGGGCCAGCCCTTCCCCGCAATCGGGAATCTGCTCCCAGTCCTCCACTTCCAGAGCCCGCAGCCGGGCCAGCATACCCCGCTGGTTGTAGGTCAGAAAGGCGGGGTTGTCCATGGGGATGGCGCCGGCGCGGATTTCCCCCCGCACATAGGAGGCAGAGGGGTAATGCTCGTGGTGCCCTCCGTCGTGGCCCGCTCCCACCCGGCGCACCGGATAGATGTGGGGCGTCCATCCCAGGCGGCGGGCTGCCCGCAGGTACTCCACCCCCAAGTTGTCGTTGGCGTTGCCCAGACAGGCGGCCCCCTCCGCTCCCAGCAGCTCCTCCACCGCCCGGTGGCGGCACTGGGCAAAGGGCAGGCCCTGAGCCAGGAAGGGCTGGAGGGCCCGGGTGAACTCCGGGATGTCCAGAACCTGGGCCACCCGCTCCAGCACCGCTCCATCTCCCGTCTCGCTGCCAAAGGAGAGGGCGGTGGCGCCGGCAGCGTGGAGCACTCCCACCCCGCCCCGGGCAAAGGTCTCGGCAGAGGACACCGCCCACGCGGTGGGAATCTCCAAAATGAGGTCTGCGCCCCCCTCCAGTGCCATGCGGGCTCGCGACCACTTATCTGTGACGGCGCAGTCCCCCCGCTGGACGAAGTTTCCACTCATGGCGCACACCACCGCGCACTCCCCCGCCAAGGCTCTGGCGGCGGCAATCTGGTGGCGGTGCCCGTTGTGGAAGGGGTTGTACTCTGCCACGATGCCCACAATTTCCATGCTTCATCCCTCTCCCTGGGTGTATTTTTACACATATCTTACCAAACTGTCAGAAAAGCCCTTGCTTATTCCTTTTTCCAGCATTATAATAAATGCGGTTTTTATTGTATTATACTTCCCCTCTGGACGCAAATACAATTTTATCTTACACAAGAATAAGGAGTGTCAATCATGAAAGTTCTCGTGATCAACGCCGGCAGCTCTTCCCTGAAGTACCAGCTGCTGGACACCGAC
>CALWXL010000066.1 GCA_944385485.1 uncultured Oscillospiraceae bacterium | reverse complement strand
TCGGCCACTTCCTTCTCACGGACGGTCTTGAGGTAGTTGAGTTCCTGCTTGAGTTCTTCCAAACGCTCGGCACTGAGCTTGTATTCCTTGGCCATGATGTTCATCCTTTCAACGCTAAAAAATAGAAGCCGCAACTGATGGCAGCTCGCAACATGTCCATTATATATTTATAGATGTTCCCTCGAATTATAGAGATTTTCTCTCCACTTGTCAAGGGCTTTGGCAGAGGGAATTGGATCCCTCTGCCATGGAAAATCCGTCAAGTTCTGCCTCGCCGCAGGTTGGATGGCTTCTTTTTCCGCACCTTTAGGCACATCAGTCCAGCCAGAGCTCCCCCGCATACACAGCAGGCCAGCACCACAAGACTGCCCATCGCCAAGATCTGGCCGCCCCCTCGGGCCACACTGACCACCCAGAGCAGCAAATAGTTCACAGCTCCCACGGCCAGACCACCCAGCAGTTTCCTGGCTGGCCAGCGGCAGGCGCAAATCAAACCACCCAGCAACGCCCCCAGCACACACCCCAAAGCCACCAGTTGCAGCTGGGCATTTTCCCGGAGCATCCCCCCGGAGATGGCTGCGGCTCCCACCAGCAACACCACCAGTTCCGCTGCGATGGCCACGGCGCTTCCCACCACGACACCCAAAACCATCTGGGCTGGGTTCCCCCGTTTCACATCCTCGTTACGCAAAAAAAGCACCCCTTTCCACATGGTTGTTTCACCATATGCGAAAGGGGTGCTTCTCATGCCGCAATTACTTGCTCTTGGACTCCTTCTCCTGGGTGGCAGGAGCGTCCTGGTTGCTCTGGGTGCCCTTGCTGGAGATGGCCCACTTGGTAAACTCGATGCGCACACGGTCGGCGCCGGTCTCCATGACAATGGTCTCCTCCTTAATGGCACAGATGGTACCAACGATACCGCCGATGGTGGTAATCTGGTCTCCCACCTTCAGGCTGGCGCGCATGGCAGCAGCTTCCTTCTTCTTCTTGCTCTCAGGACGGATCAGCAGGAAGTAGAAGATGGCAACCATCAACAGAATCATGATAATGCTAGACATTGCTTCGGGGCCCATACATAAGTCTCCTTTATGTGTTTATTCTGAATAGATATAACTTGTGTCATTATACCCGGATTATCCCTGAAACACAAGTCCTTTTTTCTCACAGGCTGAGTTAGGGCATGCGTTGTGCCAGTTTTTCCGAATATTCTGCCCGGAACTGCTGGAAGGTGCCCTCATCCAGGGCCTGGCGGATGCGCTGGACCAACTTATTGTAGAAATACAGGTTGTGCATGACGGCCAGGCGCATGCCCAGCATCTCCCCGGCGGTGAACAGGTGACGCACATAGGCCCTGGAGAAGTTGCGGCACACGGGGCAGTCACACTCCGGGTCAATGGGCAACTCATCGGTTTTATACCGCTCGTTTTTCATATTCATCCACCCACTCCAGGTAAACAGCTTGCCGTGGCGGGCGTTGCGGGCGGGCATCACGCAGTCGAAGAAGTCCACCCCCCGGGCCACTGCCTCGATGATGTTGGAGGGGGTGCCCACGCCCATGAGGTAACGGGGCTTGTCCTTTGGCATATATGGCTCCACGGCGTCGATGATGTCGTACATCACCTGGGTGGGCTCCCCTACCGCCAGACCGCCGATGGCGTAGCCGTCGCACTCCACCTTGGCTGTCTCCTGCATGTGCCAGATGCGCAGGTCGGGGAAGGTGGCCCCCTGGTTGATGCCAAAGAGCATCTGGCCGGGATTGACGCAGTCGGGCTGGGCGTTGAGCTTGTCGTGCTCCTCCTTACACCGCTTCAGCCACCGCAAGGTGCGCTCACAGGATGCCTTGGCATATTCATAGGTAGCGGGGTTTTCCACACACTCATCAAAGGCCATGGCGATGTCGCTGCCCAGGTTGGACTGGATGCGCATGGACTCCTCGGGGCCCATGAATATCTTCCGTCCATCCAAGTGGGAGGCGAAGGTGACCCCCTCCTCGGTGATTTTGCGCAGACCAGACAGGGAAAACACCTGGAAGCCGCCGGAGTCGGTGAGCATGGGCCCATCCCAACGCATAAATGTGTGCAGGCCACCCATCTGGCGCACCACATCGTCACCGGGGCGCAGGTGCAGGTGGTAGGTGTTGGACAGCTCCACCTGGCAGCCGATGTCCTTGAGGTCAAAGGCAGACAGACCGCCCTTGATGGCTCCCTGGGTGCCCACATTCATAAACACCGGGGTCTGTACCGTACCATGGGGGGTGGTGAGCTGGCCTCGACGGGCCCGTCCCTCGGTTTTCAACAGTTCAAACATGGTTTTCTCCTTTATCATACCAATTCAGGAGATGAACATGGCATCTCCAAAGCTGAAGAATCGATAGCGGTTCTCCACCGCCTCCTTGTAAGCCGCCAGCACATGCTCCCGGCCCGCCAGGGCGGACACCAGCATGATGAGGGTGGACTCGGGCAGATGGAAGTTGGTGATGAGACCATCCAGCACCTTAAAGCGATAGCCGGGATAGATGAAGATGTTGGTCCACCCCGCCTTGGCCTCCATGGCGCCGTCCTCCTTGGCCCAGCTCTCAATGGTGCGGCAAGAGGTGGTGCCCACGCAGATCACCCGGCCGCCGGAGGCCTTGGTGGCGTTGATGACGTCCGCCGTCTCCTGGGAGATGACGCAATACTCCGAGTGCATCTCATGGTCGGTGACCTCTTCCGCCTTCACCGGGCGGAAGGTACCCAGGCCCACATGGAGGGTGACATAGCACACCTTCACCCCCATGTCCTGGACCTGCTGCAACAGCTCCGGGGTGAAGTGCAAGCCAGCAGTGGGCGCCGCAGCAGAGCCCACCACCCGGGAATACACAGTCTGGTACCGCTCGGCGTCCTCCAGTTCCTCCTTGATGTAAGGAGGCAGGGGCATCTTGCCCAGCTTCTCCAAGGTCTCCAGGAAAATACCCTCGTAGTTGAAGCGGACCAGGCGGTTGCCGCCTTCCACCTCGCCCACCACCTCGGCGGTGAGCTCGCCCTCGCCGAAGCTGATTTTGGCCCCGGTGCGCAGCTTCTTGCCCGGACGCACCAGGCACTCCCACACCTTCTCACCCCGGTCGATGAGCAACAGCACCTCACAGGCACCGCCGCCGCTGCGATGGCCCAGCAGACGGGCGGGCAGCACCCGGCTGTCATTGAGCACCAGGCAATCCCCAGCCCGCAGCAGCTTGGGCAGGTCATAGAAATGCATGTGTTTGGTCTTCCCGGTGACTTTGTCCAGGGTCAGCAGCCGAGAGGCATCCCGCCGCTCCAACGGAGTCTGCGCAATCAGTTCCTCCGGCAAATCAAAATAAAAGTCAGATGTTTTCACGATTTTCCCACCGTTCCTTCCATCATAACCCCAGGCATATCCACACCCTGTACCGCATACCGTGTCCTGTCCCCTTGGAGTTCCCGCTATGGAAAATTTTTGTCCAAAAAAGGAAATGACAAATTGACACTTTAATGCGATAATGTTATGATGTCTTGTAAGCATTCTGTCGTTATTCGCCGGAGGCGTCTCCCCCCCAGCGATGCACATTCTGCTCTATTATAATACAACATCTGCCCACGTTTCAACCTCTTCTTTCCCGTGGGCAGGAGGAGGTCTTTCCCGTGAGAACGTACAAAGTCGGTATCATCGGCGCCACCGGAATGGTGGGCCAGCGTTTCGTCACCCTGTTGGCCAATCACCCCTGGTTCCAGCTCACCATTCTGGCTGCCAGCCCCCGCTCTGCGGGAAAACGTTATGAGGAGGCCGTAGCTGGCCGTTGGGCCATGGACGTGCCCATTCCCGATGTCGCCAAGGACATGGTTCTGCTCAGCGCCCAGGACGATGTGGAGAAGATCTCCTCTGCTGTGGATTTCGTCTTCTCCGCCGTGGATATGACCAAGGCAGAGATTCAGGCCCTGGAAGAGGCCTATGCCAAGCACGAGTGCCCGGTGGTGTCCAACAACTCCGCCCACCGCTGGACCCCCGATGTGCCCATGGTGATTCCCGAAATCAACCCGGAGCATCTGGAGGTGATTCCTGCCCAGAAACAGCGTCTGGGCACCCAGCGGGGCTTCATTGCCGTCAAGTCCAACTGCTCCATCCAGAGCTATGTTCCCGCCCTCACACCCCTGCGCAAATACGGCATTGAGAAGGTTCTGGTGTGTACCTATCAGGCCATTTCCGGGGCGGGCAAGACCTTCGAGACCTGGCCCGAGATGGTGGATAACCTCATCCCCTACATCGGCGGTGAAGAGGAAAAGAGCGAGCAGGAGCCCCTGAAGGTGTGGGGCCGGGTGGAAAACGGGGTCATTGTCAATGCAGACGCCCCCACCATCACCGCCCAGTGCCTGCGTGTGCCGGTGTCCAACGGTCACACCGCTGCCGCCTTTGTCACCTTTCAAAACAAGCCCACGGTGGAGCAGATCAAGGAGGACTGGCGCACCTATCAGGGCCGAGCACAGGAGTTGAAGCTGCCCACCGCCCCCCAGCAGTTCCTCCACTACTTTGAGGAGGACAACCGCCCCCAGGCCAAGCTGGACCGGGATCTGGAGGGTGGCATGGCCATCTCCGTGGGTCGCTTGCGCCCGGATACCCAGTACGACTACAAGTTTGTCTCCCTCTCCCACAATACCCTGCGGGGCGCCGCTGGCGGCGCTGTGCTGCTGGCCGAGCTGTTGTGTGCAGAAGGGTACATCACTCCCGTCCGCTGATTCATCCCCCATCTCTGAAAGAAAGGAAGTTGCCCTATGCGCACCCCCGTCTTTACCGGTTCCTGTCCGGCGCTGGTCACCCCCTTTGACCAAAACGGCGCCATCAACTACGACGCCTTCGGCAAACTCATCGACGCCCAGATTGCGGCCGGCGTAGACGCTGTGTGCGTCTGCGGCACCACCGGCGAGTCCGCCACCATGTCCATCCGCGAGCACATTGCCGCCGTGGAGTTCTGTGTCAAGCGGGTCAACCACCGGGTGAAGGTGATCGCCGGAGCCGGCAGCAACGACACCTCTGCCGCGGTCTACCTCTCCCAGCACGCCCAGGACTCCGGCGCTGATGCTCTGCTCCACGTCACCCCCTACTACAACAAGGCCAGTCAGACTGGTCTCATTCGCCACTATGAGTACATCGCCGAGCGGGTAGACCTGCCCATCATCCTCTACAACGTACCCAGCCGCACCGGAGTGTCCTTCACCGCGGAGACCTACCGGGTTCTGTCCCAAAACCCCAAAATCAACGGCGTGAAAGAGGCCTCGGGCAACTTCTCTCTGCTGGCCCACACCCGCTTTTTGTGCGGGGACGACTTCTACATCTGGTCAGGCAACGACGACCAGGTGGTGCCCATGATGGCCCTGGGTGCCAAGGGCGTCATCTCGGTGGCCTCCAACCTCATCCCCCAGGTGATGGTGAAGATGACCCGTCTGTGCCTGGACAACGACTTTGAGGCCGCCTCCAAGCTGCAAATCCAGTACATGGACCTCATCGACGCTCTGTTCCTGGAGGTCAACCCCATCCCCATCAAAGCCGCTTTGAATCTGATGGGTATGGAGATGGGCGGCCTGCGCTTGCCCCTGTGCGACATGTCGGAGAAGAACCTGGAAATCCTGCGCAGCTCCATGGCTCGCATGGGCCTGTTGTGAGGTCCCGCCATGCCAAAGATAATCATTTCCGGCTGCAACGGCCACATGGGCCGTGTGGTCGCTGACATCTGTGCCGCCGATCCCCACGTGGAGGTGGTGGCAGGCATCGATATTCTGGGGCAAAAGGACTCGGATTTTCCCATGTTCTCCTCCCCCGCCGCCTGCAACGTGGAGGCGGACGCTGTCATCGATTTCTCTCACCCCTCTGCCCTGGCCCCTCTGCTGGAGATGTGCCAGGCGCGAAATCTCCCCGTGGTACTGGCCACCACCGGCTATGACCAGGCCCAGCTGGAGGCCATCTCGGAGGCCGCCACCCATATCCCCGTGTTCCGCTCAGCCAACATGTCTCTGGGTGTCAACGTGCTGCTGGACCTGGTGAAAAAGGCCGCAGCGGTGCTGGGCGGAGACTACGACGTAGAAATTGTGGAGCGGCACCACCACCGGAAGGTGGACGCCCCCAGCGGCACCGCGTTGATGATTGCCGACGCTGCCGCCTCCGCCCTGCCCTATGAGCCGGAATACGTGTATGACCGCCACGACGTGCGAAAGCCCCGTGGGCCCCATGAGATCGGCATCTCTGCCGTGCGGGGGGGCACCATTGTGGGCGGCCACACCGTAATTTTCGCCGGGCGGGACGAGGTGATCGAGCTCAGCCACCACGCCGCCAGCCGGGAGGTCTTTGCCAGCGGTGCGGTGCGGGCCGCCAAATTTCTGGCCCAGGTCCAGGCCCCTGGCCTCTACGACATGTCCCATCTGCTGTAAAATGTGAACGGTGCCCCCGCTTTCCAACCGGTGAAAACGGGGGCATCCGATTTCCTTTTCCATCTTGTACAGAAAGGTAGCCTTTGGATATGAACACTCTGCGTGTGAGAAACTTGGAGCTGGGTACTGGTATGCCCAAAATCTGCGTTCCCCTTGTGGGGACAAGCCGAGAGGAGATTCTCGCCCAGGCGGAAGCCCTGCGTTCCATTCCCGTAGACTTGGTGGAGTGGCGGGCGGACTGGTTTGACGGCGTTTCGGATTTCTCCCAAGTTCAGGCTGTGCTTCAACAGCTAAGGGAAATTGTGGGTGACCTTCCCCTGCTGTTTACCTTCCGTACCGCCAAAGAGGGTGGACAGCGGGACATGGATCTCTCCACCTACACCCAATGGAACATCCTAGCAGCTCAATCCGGCTATGTGGATTTGGTGGATGTGGAGCTTTTTACCGGAACGGACACCGTACAGGCCGTGGTGGAAAACGCCCACAGCGTGGGTGTGAAGGTAGTGGTCTCCAACCACGACTTTCACCAAACGCCCAACCAGAAGACCATCGTCCAGCGCCTGTGCATGATGCAGGACTTGGGGGCTGATATCCCCAAAATCGCCGTCATGCCCCAGAGCCCGCACGATGTGCTCACCCTGTTGGCGGCCACGGAGGAGATGGTGCGCCTGTACGCCAAGCGCCCCATCATCACCATGTCCATGGGTGGCACAGGCACCATCAGCCGCCTGTGCGGCGAAGTGTTTGGCTCGGCGGTCACCTTCGGCTCGGCGGCACAGGCCTCCGCCCCCGGACAGGTGGAGGCACATCGTTTGCGCAACCTGCTCAACCTGCTCCACGAGGCCCTATAATCTCATCGAAGGCAAAAAGAAGAGGGACGAAGCGTAGGCTTCGTCCCTCTTCTTTTTGCTGTTAGCCCTCCACTTTCACACAGTGGAACACTTTCTTGCCCTTTTTGATGATAGCACCTTCTGTGCCGCAGTCCTGGCAGCAGAACTGGGCGTTGACGTCGGTGACCTTCTCCTCGTTGACAGACACACCGCCCTGCTGCACCAGGCGGCGGGCCTCACCCTTGGAGGGGCACAGGCCACACTTGACCAGCAGGTCCAGAATGCCGATCTTGCCCTCGCAGAAGTCACCCTGGCACAGGGTGGTGGTGGGCATGCTGGAGCGGTCTCCACCGCCGGCAAACAAGGCCTTGGCAGCAGCCTGAGCCTTCTCGGCCTCCTCCTTGCCGTGGACCAGAGCGGTGAGCTCGTAGGCCAGGATCTCCTTAGCCTTATTCAACTGGCTGCCCTCCCAGCTGTCCATCTCATCGATCTGCTCCAGAGGCAGGAAGGTGAGCATGCGGATGCACTTGAGAACGTCCGCATCCTCCACGTTGCGCCAGTACTGGTAGAAGTCGTAGGGGCTGGTCTTGTCGGGGTCCAGCCACACGGCTCCGGCGGCGGTCTTGCCCATCTTCTTGCCCTCGCTGTTGAGCAGAAGGGTGATGGTCATGGCGTGGGCGTCCTGGCCCAGCTTGCGGCGGATCAGCTCAGTACCACCCAGCATGTTGGACCACTGATCGTTGCCGCCAAATTGCATGTTGCAGTTGTAGTGCTGGAACAGGTAGTAGAAGTCGTAGGACTGCATGATCATATAGTTGAATTCCAGGAAGCTCAGGCCCTTCTCCATGCGCTGCTTGTAGCACTCGGCCCGGAGCATGTTGTTCACCGAGAAGCAGGCGCCCACTTCCCGCAGCAGTTCCACGTAGTTGAGGTTCATCAGCCAGTCGGCGTTGTTGACCATCATGGCCTTGCCCTCACCAAACTCAATGAACCGCTCCATCTGCTTTTTGAAGCACTCGCAGTTGTGCTGGATGGTCTCGGGAGTCATCATGGTGCGCATGTCGCTGCGGCCGGAGGGGTCGCCCACCATACCGGTGCCACCGCCGATGAGGGCAATGGGGCGGTTGCCCGCCATTTGCAGCCGCTTCATCAGGCACAGAGCCATGAAGTGGCCCACATG
>CALWXL010000065.1 GCA_944385485.1 uncultured Oscillospiraceae bacterium | reverse complement strand
CCACATACTGGATTCGTTTTTGCTGTTGAGAGTAAAAAAGGATGTGCCACAAAACTTACGTTTTGCGACACATCCTTATATATGCCCCTTGACAAAATAGTTAGCGTGTGCTAACCTATGTGCAGTTAGCTAGAACTAACCAGAAGGAGGCACATCATGCAGCATACCTTAGATCAACTTTTCGCCACCCACTGTGCCCCTGCGCTGGCTGGGGTGGCACCCGCCAACCTCATCTCTCTGCGCCGCCGGGATTTTCCACATCTGGAAGAGGAGTTGCGGAAGTATCATCGGGCCTTCGCCCGTCGGGGGGTGTGTTTCCACACCCTGTGCTCCTGCGCCAACCACGAATTGATTTTGGTCTATCGCCCTCAGATGATGGTCCAGACCTTGAAGCGGGAAGGGGTGGAGGAGATGCTCACCCCCTGTGGCTATGATTTGACCCAGTCGGTGGAGGAAATTTTGGCCCATCTGGGCCAGCGAGTCCGGCAAGGCGGCTCCTTCCCCCATGAGATCGGTGTCTTTCTGGGTTACCCTGTGGAGGATGTGGTGGGCTTTATGGAACACAAGGGCCAGAACTTCAAACTGTGTGGACCGTGGAAGGTGTACGGCGATGTGGAGGCGGCCAAAGTGTGTTTTGCCCGAATCCAGAAGGTGAGCCAGAAGATTCGAGAACGGATGGACCAGGGAAATACCCTGTTTCAGGTGTTTGCCGTAGCATAGCTTCTGAAAAACGCAAGCGTTTTCCAGAGGAGCATGCAGCCCGCTGCATGCATAATTGGGTCAAAGGACGACCCAGTTCCACACTGGCGGGCTCCAGAAGTGTATTTTCCCATGCGCATGTCCTGGGAAAATACGAGATTTCAATTTATTTTCCCATCTGCGGATGGGAAAACTCTGCCGAGGGCTTTTATTTCGCAAAAAAGTATGTTTACATCAAGGTATTATGAATTTAGGAGGTACAAGATATGAGCAAAGTAGCTGTGATTTATTGGAGCCAGACCGGCAACACCCAGCAGATGGCCCAGGCCATCGCCGACGGCGCTACCCAGGCCGGGGCGGAATGCGACTTGCTGGAGGTGTCCGCCGTCACCCCCCAGCAGGCCCTGGAATATGACAAACTGGCCCTGGGCTGCCCCGCCATGGGGGCAGAGACGCTGGAGGAATCCGAGTTTGAGCCCTTCTTCGCCCAGCTGGAAGGTCAGCTGGGGGGCAAACAGGTGGCGCTGTTCGGTTCCTACGGCTGGGGAGACGGCCAGTGGATGCGGGACTGGGTGGAGCGCACTCAGAACGCCGGAGCCAACCTGCTGGGCGAGGAGGGCCTCATGGTCAACGAGGCCCCCGATGCCGACGCCCTGGAGGCATGCCAGAAGCTGGGGGCCGAGTTAGCTGCCAGTTAAACATAAACGATGCCGCAGAAGGAGGTCCTTCTGCGGCATCGTTTTTACTTTTTCAGCTGGTACAGGCGACAGGGCCGGCCCCCGGTGTCGTAGTTGACTGCAGAACAGGCCTCGCCACGCTCCACCAGGTAGTTGGCGTAGCGGCGCACCGTGACCACGGACAGGTTGGTCTGCTTGGAGATGGCCTCGCTGGGCAGCCCCTGGGCGGGGGCGGCGTGGAGGCAGTCCCGAATGAGCTTCAAGGTGCTCTCCTGCAAGCCCTTGGGGGAGCTGTTGGAGGTGCCATCGGGAGGGGCAAACAGCTTATCCAGCTCTCCCTGGGTCACCGCCTGACCGTGGACGGCCTCTTTGTGGCGGCAGAAGGTGTCCAGGGCCTGCTGGAACCGCTCATAGGTGAAGGGCTTGACCAGGTAGTCCACCACGCCCATTTTCAGCAGGGTGTCCACCGAGGCGGTGTCGTTGGCGGCGGTGACCATAATGGCATCCACAGGGATGGTCTGGGCCCGCAGGGCACGCAGCAGCTCGGTTCCGGTGAGCAGGGGCATATACACATCCAGAATCACCAGGTCCGCCGGGTTTTGGCACAGCCAGTCCAGGGCAGAGCGGCCGTCGGAAAAGGTCTGCACCACCCGAAACCGGGAGTCTTTTTCGGTAAAGGTACGGTTTAGCAGGGAGACCATGGGGTCATCCTCCACAATGACAACTCGATACATAGGTGTTACTCCTTGTCTGCGGGAAACTCGTCCCGGCAAAAGCTGATGAAAAACGAAGTGCCCACGCCGCTCTCCGACTCCACCCGGATCTCGCCGTGGTAGGCGTCCACCACCTCCTGCACCAGGGACAGTCCAGTGCCTCGATGGCGGCCCTTGGTGGAGGCGCCTCGCTGGAACATGGTGCGGCGCAGCGCACCGGGGATACCCGGCCCGGTATCCTCCACGCACAAAAGCAGGCTGTCCGGATTTTCCCGGATGCTGACAAAGATCTCCTTGGTGGCGCTGCGGGACTGATTGAGCACCTCAATGGCGTTTTCGATGAGGTTGCCCAGAATGGTCACGTAGGCATCGGGGGGCAGCCAATCGCTGTCCTCCCGCAGGGCGCTTTCCCGGTCCAGGGTCAGGCGGATGCCCAACTCGTTGGCCCGGCTGGTCTTACCCACCAGCAGAGCGGCCACCGACGGCTCGTGGAGCTGGTTCATGATGCGGTTGACGGCCTCCCGGTGGATTTGGGTGGTGTCCATGATGTACTGCTGGGCCTTTTCCGGCTCACCGATTTGTAAAAGTCCCAAAATCACGTGGAGCTTGTTCAAAAACTCGTGGGTGTAGGCCCGCATGGCCTCTACCATGTGGCGTACGCCGGTGAGGTCGTCGGCCATGCGGGTTAGCTCAGTGCGGTTGCGGAAAATGCTCACCGCGCCGTTGAGTTTCCCGTCCTCATACAGGGGCAGGCGGTCGGCCAGCACCCGCACGTCTTTGAGCGAGGTGATGCTCACGTTGTACTCCGGTTTTCCTGTGCGGAGAATGCGGTCCAGGGTGGAACGGGGGTAGAACTGGGACAGGGGCTGTCCCATCACCTCATCCCGATTTAGGGAGAACATGTCTGCTGCGGCGGTGTTGAGGAAGATGAGCTTTTTATCCCGATCAATGGCCATGATGCCCTCTTCCAGGGCATCCATGATGTCCTCCCGCTGGTGGAAGCGGTGGACGAAGGCGTCGGGCTCGTAGCCCATGAGGGAGTCCTTGATGCGCTTGGACAGGCGCAGGGCCAGGGTGGAGCCCACCACCGCTGCGGCCAACCCCACCACCGACAGGACAACCACGGTGTGGCGGGTGAGCTGGGCCATGCTGCGGAAGTATACGCCTACAATGATAAAGCCGATGACGTTGCCGTCGTCGTCCCGAATGGGGGCATAGGCGGAGTGCTCCGAGCCCATAGGCCCGGTCTCGTCAGAGGTGTAGGGGGCGGCCCCCGCCAGAGCGTCGGTCAGGGCGGTGCCGGAGTAGGGGGTGTCCACCAGATCGTGGTCCGGGGCATAGAGCAGGTTGGACTGGGTGTCCCCCACCAGGATGAGGTCAATGTCCCGGGTGCTCTGGGTGGTCACATCCAAAAACTCCGCCAGCTCCTGGGTGGAGCGCGTCCCCTCCAGGGCCTCCTGGAGCAGGTCCACCCGGGAGAGGATGGCGGCGGAGTTGACCAGAGTACTATCCAGGGCGTCCTGGCTGTTGTGGAGGGTAAAATACAGGTTTCCCGCCGTGGACAGGACGATGGAGACAATGACGACAATGAGGTTCATTCGGGTCAGGCGAGCCCGAATGGAGGCCCCGGACGGTGTGGACATGAAAACTCCCCCTTTTCTACCAGTATAGTAAAAAGGAGAAGGGCTGTCAAACCAAACACGGGGCGGGGAAAGGGGGAGGGAAGGAGGAGGAAAACATTCGCTGTTTTTCTTATTTTTTTTACTTTCGAAAGGCTTACGGGAAGGGGAAAAGAGGGGTACAATGGCACACGCGAAAACGAGGTGATGTGTTTGGAAGCATTCAAGGAAATGCTGCTGGAAGAGCTGGGGACACCCACGGCATTCACCATCCCGCTGCTGGGCGGCGTCGACGTGTCGCAGTCGGTGGTGGTATCGTGGATCGTCATGGCGGTGCTCATCCTGGCCTCTGTGTGTCTGACCCGAAACTTAAAGGTGGAAAACCCGGGGAAGGTACAGGTAGGACTGGAGAGCACCGTGGAGTTTCTCAATGGCTTTGTCAAGACCAACATTGGGGAACACTGGAGGCCCTTTGCCCCCTGGCTTGGTACCGTAGCGCTGTACATCGGCTTTGCCAACATCATCGGCATCTTCGGATTTGCCCCTCCCACCAAGGACGTGAGCGTCACGGCGGGCCTGGCCATTCTGAGTATGCTGCTGATCTACGGCTCTCAGTTCCGGTATAACGGACTGGTGGGTGGCCTGAAACGGTTTGCCGAGCCCATGCCCCTGCTGCTGCCCATCAACCTGATGGAGGTGGCCATCCGGCCCCTGGCATTGTGTATGCGACTGTTCGGCAACGTGCTGGGCGCCTTCATCATCATGGAGATGCTGAAATTTGTGGCCCCGATTCTGTTCCCGGCGGTGTTCAGCATCTATTTCGACCTGTTTGACGGGTTGATCCAAACCGTTGTCTTTGTGTTCCTGACTACCCAGTTTGTGGGCGAGGGCATCAAAGAGGAAGAGTAAGTCTATCAACAAAAATAAAAATGTGGAATTAACAGGAGGAACTTATTATGTCTATCGGAATCATCGCTGCGGCTCTGTCCGTGTTCACTGGAATTGGCGCTGGAATCGGCATCGGCCTGGCCACTGGTAAGGCCAGCGAGGCCATTGCCCGTCAGCCCGAGGCCTCCGGTAAGATCAACAGCGCTCTGCTGCTGGGCTGCGCTATGGCAGAAGGTACCGCCATCTTCGGCTTCATCACCGCTCTGCTGATCATCTTTATGGGTTAAGGGGGGAGTCTCCCATGCTGGAGTTCCATCTTTCCACCATCATTTTTACCATCATCAACCTGCTGGTGCTGTATGCGGTGCTGCGCAAGGTGCTCTTTGGCAAGGTCAACGCCGTGCTGGAGCAGCGCGCTCAGCTGGTGCAGCAGGAGATTGATGCTGCTCAGGCGGACAACCGCCAGGCCCAGGAGCTGAAGGAGCAGTACGAGGGCAAGCTCCAGGACGCCCACCAGGAGGCAGCCAAGATTGTCTCCGATGCCCAGATCCGCGCCCAGCGGGTGTACGAGGGCAAGGTGGCCGAGGCCCAGAGCGAGGCCCAGCGGCTGCGGGGTGAGGCTCAGGTCCAGATCGCCACGGAGCGGGAGGCCATGCTTCGCAGCGCCCGCCAGGAGGTGGCCTCTCTGGCTCTGCTGGCTGCTTCCAAGGTGGCCGGCCGTTCCATGGAGGCCGACGACGACAAGGCCTTTGTGGACGAATTTCTCGCGGAAGTGGGTGAGCAGGCATGAGTGAATTAGCCCGCCGTTATGCCCAAGCCCTCTATGGAATTTTCCCCAATGAGGACACCCTGGATCTGACTGCCCAGCGGCTGATGGAGAACCGGGAGCTGTGGGAGAGCCTGTGCTCTCCTGCCGTGCAGGCAGGGGAGAAGGAGCGAATCCTGACCCGGCTGCCCATGCTGGACGGACACCGGATTTTGCTCAGCTTTTACTCCCTGCTGGCGGACAAGGGCCGCATGACCCTGCTGCCCCAGATCGTGGAGGCCTTCCACGACATCGCTTTGGCCGAGCGTGGAGCGGCCCGCTGCCGCCTGACCTGTACCCATGTGCCGGAGGCGGAGGAGTTGGAGAAGCTCAAGCAGGCCCTGTGCAAGCTCCACCACAAGAAGGATGTGGTCTTTGACATCCACACCCAGCCCGACCTCATCGGCGGTTTTGTGATGGAGATCGAAGGCGTAACCTATGACAAGAGCGTCCGGGGGACGCTGACCGGCATGTTCCGGCAACTGGAAGAGAGGCGAATGGCATGAAAACCAATCCCGAAGAGATCGTCTCCATCCTGCGGGAGGAGATTCAAAGCTATGACACCCGGGTGCGCCGGGACGAGACCGGAACCGTGCTGGAAGTGGGCGACGGCATTGCCACCGTCTATGGCCTGGATAAGGCCGTGTACGGCGAGCTGGTAGAGCTGGACACCGGTGTCCAGGGCATGGTGATGAACCTGGCCCGGGACAGCGTGGGCGTGGTGCTGCTGGGCAGCGACGCAGGCGTGAAGGAAGGCACTGTGGTGCGCCGCACCGGACGTGCCGCCGATGTGCCCGTAGGCGATGCCCTCATTGGCCGCGTGGTCAACGTGCTGGGCCAGCCCATCGACGGCCTGGGCCCCATTGAGACCACCGAGACACGCCCCATGGAGCGGGAAGCCAGCGGCGTGGTCACCCGTGAGCCCGTCAATGTGCCCATGCAGACGGGTATCCTGGCCATCGACGCCATGGTGCCCATTGGCCGTGGCCAGCGTGAGCTGATCATCGGCGACCGCCAGACTGGTAAGACCGCCATCGCCGTGGACACCATCCTGAACCAGAAGGGCCAGGATGTGATCTGCATCTACGTGGCCATCGGTCAGAAGGCCTCCACCGTGGCCCGTATTCAGGACACCCTGAAAAAGCACGGCGCCATGGACTACTCCATCATTGTCTCCTCCACCGCCAGCGAGTCCGCTCCCTTGCAGTATATCGCCCCCTACGCCGGTGCGGCCATGGGCGAGTACTTTATGAGCAAGGGCAAGGACGTGCTCGTCGTGTATGATGACCTGTCCAAGCACGCCGTGGCCTACCGTACCCTGTCTCTGTTGCTCAAGCGCTCTCCCGGCCGTGAGGCTTACCCCGGCGACGTGTTCTATCTCCACTCCCGTCTGCTGGAGCGGGCCTGCCGCCTGACCAAAGAATATGGCGGCGGCTCCATGACCGCTCTGCCCATCATCGAGACTCAGGCCGGCGACGTGTCCGCATACATCCCCACCAACGTCATTTCCATCACCGACGGCCAGATCTACCTGGAAAACGATTTGTTCTTTGCTGGCCAGCGTCCCGCCGTCAATGTGGGCCTGTCCGTGTCCCGTGTGGGCGGCTCCGCCCAGACCCGGGCCATTAAGAAGACCGCCGGTACCCTGCGTATCGACCTGGCCCGCTTCCGTGAGTTGGAGGTCTTCACCCAGTTCGCCTCTGACCTGGACCCTGCCACCCAGCAGGCTCTGGACCACGGCCGCCGTCTGCTGGAGCTGCTCAAGCAGCCTTTGTACCAGCCCCTGCCGGTGAGCCGTCAGGCCGTCATCCTCTACGTGGCTACCAACGGCCTGGTGGACGACGTGCCTTTGGAGAAGGTGCGCAGCTTCGTGCTGGACTTTGTCCAGGAGATGGAGCAGGAACATACCGATGTCATGGACGAGATCCAGTCCACTGGAAACTTGGGCGGCCCCGCCATTGAGACCATCCGTGGGGCTATGGAGGAGTACAAGAAGCGGGTGAGCGCCACATGGCAAGCATAAAGGAAATCCGTACCCACATCAAAAGCGTGGAGCAGACTCTGAAGATCACCAACGCCATGTTTCTCATCTCCTCCTCCAATCTTCAGAAAGCCCGCAAGCAGCTGACCGATGTGGAGCCCTACTTCCAAAAGATCAGCACCACCATTTCCGACATTCTCCACCACTCTCCGGAGATCAACCACGTGTTCTTTGACAAGCGCACCCATATCCCCCCGGAGAAGCGAAAGATCGGCTACATTGTCATCACCGGAGATAAGGGCCTGGCCGGTGCCTACAACCACAACATTCTCAAACTGGCCGAAGAGAAATTGAGCCAGTCCGCCCACACCAGCTTGTATGTGGTAGGCCAGGTGGGACGCTCCTACTTCATGGAGCACGGCATACCCATCGATATGGAGTTTCTCTACACCGCCCAGAACCCCAACGTGGGCCGGGCCCGTGATATGTCGGAGACCGTGCTGGAGCTGTTCCGCACCGGGCAGCTGGATGAGGTGTATGTGATCTTCACCCGCATGGTCAACTCCTTCCAGATGGAGCCCACCATTCATAAGCTGCTCCCCCTGGACCCGGACGCCTTCCCCCAGGAGGAGGAAATCACCTCTTATAACCGGGACGTGGCCTATGTGCCCTCGGTGAAGGCGGTGATGGACCGTCTGGTCCCCGGCTATGTGAAGGGAGACCTGTTCGGCGCTCTGGTGCAGTCCTACTGCTCGGAGCAAAACGCCCGCATGACCGCCATGAAGTCCTCCAGCGACAATGCCCGGGCCATGCTGCAAACCCTGAACCTGTCTTATAACCGTGCCCGCCAGACCGCCATCACCCAGGAGATCACCGAGGTGGTGGGCGGCGCTCAGGCGGCCCAGTAACCTGTGAAAATCATGACACCCGAAAGGTGATACGATATGAAGGAACATAAAGGAACAATTGTACAGGTCATGGGACCTGTGGTAGACGTGGCCTTTGAAAGCGGCGTCCTGCCCGAGATCAAGGAAGCCCTTGAGGTGGAGCTGGACGGGAAGCGTCAGGTCATGGAAGTGGCCCAG
>CALWXL010000064.1 GCA_944385485.1 uncultured Oscillospiraceae bacterium | reverse complement strand
GAGCTGGTGGAGAGCGTCTTTGCCCAGTACGGCATCCCCGTCTACCTCAGCGCCATGGAGGACGTGCTGCGCCACCCAGTGCTGGCCTTGGTCACCTCTGCTTTGGCGGCAGCTGCCCAGGACTATCCCTATGAGGAGCTGTTCCGCTACCTGAAAACCGATCTCACCCCCCTGACCCAGGAGGAGCGGGATACTCTGGAAAACTATGTCCTCACCTGGAATATCAAGGGGAGCCTGTGGACGAGGAAAAAGCCGTGGAACATGCACCCCCAGGGGTACGGCCTCACCTTCTCGGAGGAGGATACGGCCCTGGTCCAGCGGCTGGACGCCCTGCGCCGCCAAGTCATTACTCCCCTGGAGCGAATGCGGAAATGCTCCGACCAGACGGGAGCAGGGCGAGCCCAGGCCCTCTATCAGCTGTTGGAGGATATCGACTTGCCCAAGCGTTTGGGAGAGCGGGCGGCCAGTCTGGAGAGCCGGGGGGATTTGAACACCGCCGCCCAGTACCGCCAACTGTGGGACATTGTGGTGGGAGGCCTGGAGCAGTGCGCCCTGCTGCTGGGAGATACCCAGCTGGAGATGGAGGAGTTTGCCCGCCTCTTTGCCCTGGTGCTCAGTCAGTACGACGTGGGAGCCATTCCCGTGTCCCTGGACCGGGTCACCGTGGGGGAGGCCCCCCGCATGGCCCACAAAGAGTGTCAATACCTGTTCTTCCTGGGGGCGGACTCCACCGCCATCCCCAGCTGTGCCCCTGCCGCCGGGCTGTTCTCCGACCAGGACCGGGACGCCTTGGCGGCCCTGGAGGTGGAGCTGGCCTCCCGGCAGGAAGAGCAGCTGCGGCGGGAGTTGACCATAGTGTATGAGACCTGTGCCCGGCCCACCCAGGGCCTGTTTGTCAGCTACGCCCAGCAGGACGGGGCGGGGCAGGAGCGGGGGCCCAGTTTCCTCTATGAGCGCTTGACCCAGCTCTTCCCTACCGCCCACAACGGTGACCCCGCCGACGTGTCCTGTCGTCTGGCCGCCCCGGTGCCTGCCCTGGAGGCGGCGGGAGGGGTGTCCCAGGTGCGGGCGGCGTTGTGTGAGCTGCCCGACATGCGGGACCGGGTGCAGCGGCTCCAGGAGGCGGGACAGTGGCGACGTGGCCACCTGTCCCCCCAGGGGGTGCGCACCCTGTACGGGAAAGCGGTACCCATGTCCGCCACCCGGCTGGACTTGTACCAGTCCTGTCATTTCTGCCACTTCCTCCGCTTCGGCCTCAAGGCCCAGCCTCGGAAGCGGGCCAAGTTCGCCCCCTCCGACTACGGCACCTTTGTCCATGCGGTGCTGGAGGAGGTGCTGGGCCAGCACCCCGCCCCGGAGCAGTGCCGGGCCCTGGCCAAGGAGGCGGCGGACCGGTACGAGCAGGAAGTGCTCCAGGGCTTGGAGGACGAGAGCGCCCGGTTCCGCTGGCTCTTTGCCCGCATGAAACAGGCGGTGCTCACGGTGGTGGACAGCGTGGCCGGGGAGCTGGCCGCCTCTCAATTTGTCCCTGTGTGGCTGGAGCTGGGCTTTGGCTGCGGGGAGCAGCTGCCTCCGGTGGAGGTGGAGCAGGACGGCATCACCCTGCGTCTGTCCGGCTTCGTGGATCGGGTGGACAGCTGGGAACATGAGGGAAAACGCTACCTGCGGGTGGTGGACTATAAAACCGGAAAGAAGGCCTTTGACTTTGCGGATGTGGAGGACGGGCGGGGCTTGCAAATGCTCCTCTACCTCTTCGCCCTCAGCCGCAATGGAGAGACCCTGTTCGGCCACCAGAACCTGGTACCCGCCGGGGTGCTGTACGTGCCCGCCCGCACCGCTTTGGTGGACGGCAGCCGCAACACCGATCCTCAGGCGGTGGCCCAGGAGCAGGAGAAGCAGCTGCGCCGTCAGGGGCTGGTGCTGGATGACCCGGTGGTCATCGACGCCATGGAGGAGCCCCAAGACGGGAAATACCGCTACCTGCCCCTGTCCTCCCGCAGTAAGGACTGCCTGGTCAATGAGGAACAGATGCGGGAGCTGGACGAGTATGTCACCCAGGTGCTGCGCCAGGCCGCCAGCCAGGTGGCTGGTGGCAACATTGACGCCGACCCCTATTGGCGGGATGCCACCCACAACGCCTGTCAGTGGTGTGAGTTCCGCTCGGCCTGTCACTTTGAGGAGTGCCTGGGGGACACCCTGCGCCGGAGACGGGGCAAACGGGCCGCGGAATTCTGGGCCTGGATGGAAGATCGAATGAGAGGTGAGAACCATGGCAATTGAACTCACCCGCCAGCAGCAGGCGGTGGTGGACAACCGGGGCGGTGACCTGTTGGTGTCTGCCGCCGCTGGGTCCGGCAAGACAAGGGTGCTGGTGGAGCGGCTGATGCAGCGCATCGAGCAGGGGGAAGATGTGGATCGTTTCCTGGTCATCACCTTCACCAATGCCGCGGCTGCTGAGCTGCGGGACCGCATCGCCGCTGCCATCCACGCCCGCCTGGCTCAGCAGCCCAACAACCGGCATCTGCGCCGCAACGCCACTCTGGTCTATCAGGCCCAGATCTGCACCATCGACGCCTTCTGTCTGGATTTCTTGCGCCAGTGGGGCCACTTGGCGGGCCTGGACCCGGACTTTCGCCTGTGTGACCAGGGCACCGGGGAGGAGCTGCGGAGTGAGGCCCTGGAGACGGTGCTGGAAGGGCGGTATGCCAATATCGCCAACGACCCCGGCTTCCAGGCCCTGGCCGACAGTATGGCCGGGGACCGGGACGACCAGACCTTGGAGTCTGTCATTCTGGATATTCACGCCAAGGTGCAAAGCCAAGCCAGCCCCCTGGACTGGCTCATAGCGCGCAAGGCGGACTTCAACCTGGAGGGAGAGACTGCCCCGGAGGACACGCCCTGGGGCAAGCTGCTCCTCCAGGACGCCCGGGAAGTGGCCCAATACTGGGCGGACACCCTGCAAGGGGTGCTGAGTGAGCTGGAGGACGACCTCATATTGTGGAACAACTACGGGGGCACTCTAGGTACCACCATTGGAGGCCTGGAGCGGGTGGTCAGCGCCCAGGGCTGGGACGAGATGGCCCAGATGCTGGATGGAGTGGCCTTTGAGCGCCCCAAGGCCAAGCGGGGAGACTGCGACGAGGCCCTGAAGGAGCGGGCCAAGGGATTGCGGGAGAGCTGCAAAAAGCAGCTGGAGAAGCTGCGTCAACGCTTCCAGGTGTCGGCCACGGAGGCCATGGAGGACCTTCGGGCCATTGCCCCCGCCATGACTGCCCTGCTGGACGTGGTGGCGGAGTTTGACCAGGCCTTTGTGGCCCTCAAGGGCCGCCACCGTCTCATTGACTTTGCCGACGGGGAGCACCTCACCGCCGCTTTGCTCACCGATGGGGAGGGAAACCCCTCTCAACTGGCTCTGGAGTGGCGTAAGCGGTATGTGGAGATCATGGTGGACGAGTACCAGGACACCAACGGGGTACAGAACGCCATCTTTGACGCGCTGTCCCAAGGGGACAACCTGTTTCTGGTGGGGGACGTGAAGCAGTCCATCTACCGCTTCCGCCTGGCAGACCCCACCATCTTCCTGGACAAGTACCGCCGCTTTGCCCCCTGGGAGGAGGCGGAGAAGGGGCAGGGGCGCACCATCCCTCTGTCCCACAACTTCCGCTCCCGCCCTGAGGTGCTGGACGCTACCAACTTTGTCTTCCGCAATGTCATGACCCAGTCGGTAGGGGAACTGGACTACGATGAGAACCAGGCCCTGCGCCACGGACGACAGGATTTGCAGCCGGACGGGCAGTATGCCACCGAGCTGTGCTGCGTGGACCTGTCCCAGTTGGAGGACCAGGAGGACAAGGTGAACAAGGACCTCATCCAGGCCCGGATGGTGGCCAAACGCATGAAGGAGCTGCTGGCCTCGGGCCTTCCCATCGGAGACCGCCCGATTCGCCCCGACGACATGGTGATTTTGCTCCGCTCCCCCGGCTCCACCCTGCGGTGGTATGCCGCCGCCCTGGACGAGGCGGGCATTCCCTGGAGTGCCGAAGGGGGCAGGGAGTTTTTCGGCACCACCGAGATTGCGGTGGCCATCTCCCTGTTGCAGGTGGTGGACAACCCCCGGCAGGACGTGCCCCTGTTGGCGGTCCTCCGCTCTCCGGTGTTGGGATTCTCCCCGGACCGTCTGGCCCAGCTGCGGGCCGGGTGCTCCGGCTGCGTGTATGAGGCGGTGGAGGCAGGGGCTGGGCGAGGCGAGGCGGACTGCGTGTCCTTCCTCACCCTCTTGGGGGAACTGCGGGCCCTGGCTGCCGAGGAGAACAGCCACAAGCTGCTGTGGTATATCTACCAACGCACCGACCTGCCCGCCATCTTTGCCGCCATGCCCCAAGGGGGAGCCCGCAGAGCCAATCTCATGGCCCTGTACGAAGAGGCCCGGCGGTTTGAGTCGGGAGGCCACAAGGGCCTGATGGCTTTCCTCCTCCACCTCACCCGCATGGCGGACAACGGTCTGCCCATCCCCGTGGAGGGAGAGAGCGTGGGAGGTGTGCGCATTCTGTCCATCCACCGCTCCAAGGGTCTGGAGTTCCCCGTGGTGTTCCTGTGCGGCTTGGAGCACCAGTTCAACACCGAGGACACCCGGTCCACCATCCTCTTCCACCCGGACCTGGGCCTGGGCCCCAAGCGGGTGGACCGTGAGCGGATGCTGCGCTACTCCACCATCGCCCGGGATGGGGTGGCCCTGCGGCTTCGCCAGCAGCTCATCGCCGAGGAGATGCGCCTTTTGTATGTGGCCATGACCCGGGCTGAGCACAAGTTGGTGATGTTCGCCAGTGTCAACGGCAAGAATGTGAAGCTGGACAAGCTGGCTGCCCAGGCCCAGTGTCCGCCGCCCCCACGCCAGATGGCAGGGGCCTCCTGCATGGCGGAATGGGTACTCACCCCCGCCCTGTGCCGGGAGGACAGCCAGCCTTTGTGGGACGAGCTGGGGCTGCAACGTCCCTGCAGCGCCCCCCAGCAGGGCTACCGCTGGGAGGTGAAGCTGCTCACCCCCACCCAGGCGGATGCGGGACGGGTGAGCCCGGATCTGGGCCAGGAGGCAGACACAGGGGTGGAGCTGCCCCAGGGGTGGCAGGACGCCCTCACCTGGACCTATCCCCACCAAGTGTCCGCCCAGATGCCTTCCAAGCTCACCGCTACCCAGCTCAAGGGCCGGGACAAGGACGCCGAGGCGGCCCAGGACGGGGTGGAGTTCGCCCCTGCCAAGCCCACGGTGACTTTGCGCCGCCCGGTGTTCCAGGGGCAAAAGCCCCTCACCCCCGCCCAGAAGGGCACGGCCCTTCATATGGTGATGCAGTATCTCAATTTTGATCGCACAAACACCCTGGAGGAGATCCATGAGGAGATCGCCCGGCTGGTGGTTCAGCAGTTTATTACCCCCCAACAGGGGGAGGCGGTAGAACCTCAGCGAATCCTGGACTTTTTCTGTTCACCCTTGGGCCAGCGTTTGGTGAACGCCACCCAGATGGAGCGGGAATTCAAGTTTTCCATGCTGGTGCCCGCCAGCGACTACTACCCCAACGCCGAGGCGGGGGAGGAAGTGCTGCTCCAGGGCGTGGTGGACTGCTGGTTTGTGGAGGAGGATGGCACGGTGACGGTGCTGGACTTCAAAACCGACCGGGTCACGTCCAACACTGTGGAGTCCCGCGTCCGGGAGTACCGCCCCCAGCTGGAGGCGTACAGCCGGGCTCTTTCCCAAGCTTTGGAACGTCCCGTGGGCCGCTGCACCTTGTGGTTTTTCGTTCTGGGGGAAGAAATCAGCTGGGAAATAAAATAATTTGAAAAAACCCTTGCTTTTTCTCTATAAGCGTGGTAAGATACATGTTGCGTTTACATGGAGTCATTGGGCTCCTGGACTTATTTTCGAAAGAAAGAGGTGAATTCCATGAAGGAAGGCATCCATCCCAACTATGAGAAGACCACTATTACCTGCGCTTGCGGCAACGTGATCGAGACTGGTTCTACCAAGAAGGACATTAAGGTGGAAGTCTGCTCCAAGTGTCACCCCTTCTACACCGGTAAGCAGAAGATGGTGGACACCGGCGGACGTGTCAGCCGCTTCAACAAGAAGTTCGGTCTGGAATAATCTTAGGTTTCTTCAAGGAGGCGTTGCGTCACGCAACGCCTCCTTGTCTTTTTTTACAATTTTGCATATAATGTAAAGTATCAAAGACATAAGGAGGCTACCATCATGTTGAAAAAAGTGGATCCCAAAGAGCTGGAGTTCAACGTCTTTTCCGCCATTGGAGACCAGTGGATGCTCATCACCGCCGGAGACAAGGAGCAGTGCAACACCATGACCGCCTCCTGGGGTGGGCTTGGCATTCTGTGGGGGGCCCCCATGGCCATCGCTTACATCCGGCCCCAGCGGTACACCAAAGAGTTTGTGGATCAGGAGGAGTACTTCACCCTCTCCTTCTTTGGCAAGGAGTACCGCCAGCAGCTGAACCTGTGTGGAACTAAGAGTGGTAGAGATGTGGACAAGGTGGCAGAGTGCGGCTTTACCGTGGCCACCGGGGCTGGGGGTGCCCCCTATTTTGAGGAGGCGGAGATGGTGCTGGTGTGCCACAAGCGCATGGCCCAGCGGTTGAACCCCTCCTACATCCCCGAAGATGTGAAGGAAAAATGGTATCAGGAAGGGGATTACCACACCATGTACCTGGGTGAAATTGTGGAGGCCCTTATCCACCAGTGAATGGGCACAAAATGACCATTCACTGGTGAGGGGATTGCAGCCCGACTGCGCGCAAGATTTTACCCGAAGGGTAAAATCTCACACTTGCGGGCTGAGAAGTGTTTTTCCCGATGCGCATGTCCTCGGGAAAAACGGGATTTCAATTTATTTCCCCGTCTGCGGACGGGAAAACTCTGCCGAGGGCTTTTGATACAGTCCGGGTGTAAGCATTCAAAGGAGTTTCTATGTTCGAAGATACACAAGTCAAAGAAATCAACCGGGCGGTGCTGGTGGGCCTCAATGCCGCCAGCCTCAGCCGTGAGGAAAACGCCACCGATGAGACCTTGGAGGAGCTGGCCGCTCTGCTGGACACCGCCGGAGGCACTTGCCTGGGCACCGTACTGCAAAATCGGCCCACCCCCGAGCCCCGCACCTTCATCGGCGAGGGTAAGACCGCTGAGGTGAAGGAGCTGGTGGAGATGCTGGGGGCGGATATCGTCATTTTCGATAACCCTCTGTCTCCCTCCCAGCAGCGGGTGCTCACCGAGGAGCTGGGGGTGACGGTGATGGACCGGGCCGCCCTCATTCTGGACATTTTCGCCAAGCGAGCCCGTACCAGCGAGGGCCGCTTGCAGGTGGAGTTGGCCCAGTACAAATACCTGCTGCCTCGCCTGACTGGTATGTGGAAGCATCTGGAGCGGCAGGAGGGTGCCATTGGTACCCGTGGCCCTGGTGAGACCCAGCTGGAGAGCGACCGCCGCCACATCCACCGCAAGATCGCCAAGCTGGAAGAGGAGCTCAAGGACGTGCGCCGGGTGCGGGCCACCCAGCGGGAGCGCCGGGAGAAAAACGAGGTGCCGGTGGTGGCCATTGTGGGCTATACCAATGCGGGAAAGTCCACCTTGCTCAATGCCCTCACCGGGGCGGATATCCCCGCCAACAACCGCCTGTTTGACACCTTGGACACCACCACCCGTATGCTGGAGATTTCGGACACCTGTACGGTGCTCATCTCCGACACCGTGGGCTTTATCTCCAAGCTGCCCCACCAGCTGGTGGATGCCTTCAAGGCCACCTTGGAGGAGCTGACCTTTGCAGATTTGCTCCTCCACGTCATCGACACCTCCGACCCCCTGTGGCGGGAGCAGGCGGACGTGGTGGATAAGCTGATTGTGGAGTTGGGCGCCGCCGAGACCCCCCGCCTGGAGGTCTTCAACAAGTGCGACCTGGCCCCGGCGGAAATTCTCCCCCACGGCGAGGACATCGTGTCCATTTCCGCCCGCACGGGAGCGGGGCTTCCCGAACTGCTGGAGGCCATTGGCCGCCGCCTGGACACGGGAGCCCGTCGGGTCACCATCCACCTGCCTTACGACCAGGGCGGCCTGCTGGACACCCTGTACCGGGAGAGCAAGGTGGAGAAGGTGGACTACACCGAGACCATCGATGTGGTGGCGGTGTGTACCCCCAAGACCATCGGACGGCTGGGCCCCCTGGTGGAGGGCTGGCAGCCCCACAAAGAGGAGTGGGAGGATTGACGCCATGAGTGAATACCTCATCCCCACCGGGGAGGCCCAGGCCACCCTGGTGGAGAAGCGTTCCCAGTTCATTGGCCACGTGTGGCCCATTGAGACGGAGGAGGAGGCCCGGGCCTGCATCGAGTGGGCCAAGAAGAAATATCATGATGCCCGGCACAACTGCTGGTGCTACATCGTCAAGGACGGCGCGGTGCGCTACTCCGACGACGGGGAGCCCCAGGGCAC
>CALWXL010000063.1 GCA_944385485.1 uncultured Oscillospiraceae bacterium | reverse complement strand
CGGAGGCAGCCAAACATGGAATTGAAGGAGTTGGAACACACCATCGAGGGCATCCTATTTGCAGCGGGAGACCCGGTGCCCATGGAGCGCATGGCCGCCACCCTGGAGCAGGATGTGGAGACGGTAGAGCGGGTGTGCAGCAGTCTGGCGGACGAATACCGGTATCAGCGCCGGGGCATCTGTCTGGTGCGCACGGAAAACAGCTGGCAGATGTGTACCGCTCCCGAATATGCCCCCCAGATCCGCAAGACTCTGGAGCACCGCAAACCAGCCAAGCTGTCCCAGACCGCCCTGGAGGTGCTGGCCATTGTGGCCTACTTCCAGCCGGTGACCCGAGCCTACATTGAGCAAATCCGTGGGGTGGACAGCTCCTATACCGTGGGGCTTCTGCTGGAGCGGCAGCTCATTGAGGAGGCGGGACGTCTGGCGGTGCCGGGCAGGCCCATGCAATTTCGTACCACCCACCATTTTCTGCGCACCTTTGGCCTGACCAGCCTGGAGGAGCTGCCGGAGCTGCCCTCGGCCAGCCAGGAGGGCATCCAGATGACGTTGGATCTGGAGTCAGCCATTGCCAGAATGCAAGAGGAAGAGGGGAACCAGTCCCCGGGTGAAGCATGACGATTTGGATGGTACTGGTGTGTGTGGCCCTGGCGTTGGCCATTCTGCTGATGATCCCCCTGGGAGCCAAGGCAGAGTACACCCAGAAGGGCTTTGTGCTGGCGGTGGTTCTGGGACCCATTTCGGTTCCCGTGTACCCAAGGCCAAAGAAGAAGCCCAAGAAGAGCAAGAAAAGGCCCAAGCAGGCTGCGGACTCCCAGCAGGAGACGAAACAGGAGGAGAGAAAATCCGTGCTGTCTCTGGGCTCCTGGAAGAAGTTCCGCCAGTACCTGCCCCTCATCTGTGAGGCGGCGGGAGAACTGCGGCGGAAGATGGTGGTGCGGCGTCTGAACATCCACCTGGTGTGGGCGGGAGAGAACCCCGCCGCTGCTGCCATCGGCTATGGCATGATCCACGGGGTCATCGGTGGGCTGTGGAACCTCATCGACGGTGCGTTCCGGGTCAAAGATCACAAGTTTGTGGTGGACCTGGACTATGACAAGCACGAGCCCCAGGTGTCCATGCAGGCGGTGCTCACGCTGCGTGTGGGACAAATCATCAGTTTTGGGCTTCGATACGCCATGAAGTTTGCTACCATGCAGCGCAAGGAACGTGAGAAAACGGATAACTCCAAGGAGGTAAATCACCATGAGTGAACAGAATCATCCCATCAATGAAGTTTTGCACACCACCATGAGCCGGATTCGTGAGATGGTGGACGCCAACACGGTGGTGGGCCAGCCCATTGTCACCGCCGACGGGGTGACCATCATCCCCGTGTCCAAGCTGTCCTTTGGCTTTGCCACCGGCGGCTCGGACTTTGGCAAGACCCCCAACGTGGAGAAGAACTTCGGCGGTGGCGCCGGAGCCGGGGTCAATGTCACCCCGGTGGCCTTTCTCATTGTCAAGGACGGCAGCGTGCGGCTGCTTCCTGTGGCACCTCCCGCTGGAGACTCGGTGGGCCGTGTGGTGGACCTGGTGCCCGAGATGTTTGAAAAGGTCACCGGATATATTGACAAAAAGACCGCCACGGATAAGAGCGAGGTATAAGGGTGATACTACTCCCATCTGATACATTTGGATGGGAGTGACCTTTTTTGAAAACCATAACGGCTGCACTTTTGGTTTTGGCTGTGTTGGTGTCTGTCCCGTGTGCCACAGCGGAGACAGTGTCCACCTCTGCCGCTGCGGCGGTGCTGATGGATGCCACGTCAGGCCGGGTGCTGTACGAGCAGGGTATGCACACCCCACGTCCCATTGCCAGCATTACCAAACTGATGACGGCTCTGGTGGCGGTGGAGTACACCTCCGATCTGTCCCAGGAGATCACCGTAGCCCAGACGTGGCTGGAGGGGGTGGAGGGCTCGTCCCTCTACCTCAAGGCCGGGGACAAGCTCACCTTGGAGACGTTGCTCTATGGCCTGCTGCTCCAGTCGGGCAACGATGCCGCCCAGGTCATCGCCTGCTGGGTGGCGGGGGACCTGGAGGGGTTTGCGCAGCGAATGAATGAAAAGGCCCAGGCTCTGGGCATGACCAACACCCACTTTACCAACCCCAGCGGACTCAACGAGGAGGAACACTATTCCTCGGCCTACGACATGGCGCTGCTGGCCTGTGCCTGCCTGAAAAACCCCGTTGTGGCGGAGATCTGCGCCACCCGCAACATCTCCCTGGAGGGGCGTACCTTCGTCAACCACAACAAGCTGCTGTGGCTGGAGGAGGACTGTGTGGGCATGAAGACTGGGTACACGGAGGCATCCGGGCGTACCCTGGTGTCCGCAGCCACCCGAGGGGAACAGACCCTGGTATGCGTCACCCTGGACGACCCGGACGACTGGGACGACCATCAGGCGCTGCTGAACTACGGCTTTGAGACCTTCCCGGTCACCCAGCTGTGCGCCCAGGGGAGGGAAGTGGGACAGGTGGCCGTGGCGGGCAGCGTGTGCCCGGCCATATCTGTGGTGGCCCAGGCAGATGCCTGGTACCCCCTGGAAGAGGGGGAGGAGCTGGAGATGCAGCTGGATATCTTTGGCCCTCTGACCGCACCCATTCCTCAGGGCACCCAGGTGGGAACCGCCCGCTGGACCCTCCACGGGGAAGTGGTGGCAGAGATGCCAGTGATGGCCGGGGAGAGCGTGGCAGACAACCAGTGGAAGCCCTCCTGGCTGCAACGGTGGTGGATGAGCCTGTGGGGGAAGAAGTGGGAGACCACCGTGCCCGGTATGAGCCTGATCTGAGAGAGGAGAGCAGAGGCTTGGAGGAACGAATCCAGAAAATTCTCTCTGGGGCGGGAGTTTGCTCCCGGCGCAGAGCGGAGGAATATCTCACCGCTGGCCGAGTACGGGTCAACGGACGTGTGGCGGCGTTGGGGGAGAAGGCAGACCCCCAGCGGGACCGCATCGAGGTGGACGGGGTGGCGCTGCGCCAGCCCCGTCGCCATACATATCTTATGCTGCACAAGCCCCGGGGCTATGTCACCACCCTGTCGGATGAAAAGGGACGCAAGACGGTGGCAGAGCTGGTGGAGGACTGCGGTGTGCGGGTGTGGCCGGTGGGACGGCTGGACATGGACTCGGAAGGGCTGCTGCTGCTCACCGACGACGGGGCCCTCACCCATGGGCTCACCCACCCCTCCCATGAAATTCAAAAGGAATACCATGTCCGGGTCACCGGGGACGTTGCCAAAGCTCTGCCTGTGTTATCCCGTCCCATGGTGGTGGATGGAGAGGACATGGTGGCCGATGAGGTGGAGCCTTTAGGCCCTCAGCGGCTGAAAATTGTCATTCATCAGGGGAAAAACCGGCAGGTGCGGCGGATGTGCGCCGCCGCTGGGCTGATGGTAACTCGTCTGGTGCGGGTGCGGGAGGGAAATCTCCGCCTGGGCCAGCTCAAGCCGGGCACGTGGCGGCCGTTGACCGGGGGAGAAGTGCAGGAATTGCTGCATGAAATTTGCAAGTGACGGGAAGAAACTTGCAAAGCCTCTTGCATTTTGCCGTTGGAACGAGTATGATGATAACCGGAACAGATACAGCAAGTCGGCGCCCCCCAGTGGTGCGCCGATTTTCTTGAGCATAGAACCTATGAGGGGGATGGCTGTGAGTCGGGATATTTTGACATTAATTCAGAGCAATATGGACTCATTTTCCAAGGGCCAGAAGCTGATTGGACGGTATATCTTGGAAAACTACGACAAAGCGGCTTTCATGACAGCGGCCAAGCTGGGCCAGACGGTGCGCATCAGCGAGTCCACGGTGGTGCGATTTGCCGCTGAGCTGGGATTTGACGGGTATCCGTCCATGCAGCGGGCTTTGCAGGAGATGATTCGCAGCAAGCTCACCACCGTGCAGCGCATTGAGGTGTCCAACGACCGGCTGGGAGACCACGATCTGCTGGAAAAGGTGGTTCAGTCGGACATGGAGAAGATCCGCACCACCTTGGAGGAGATGAGCCGGGAGGAGTTCTCGGCGGTGGTGGAGGCCATTGTCAAGGCCCGAAACATTTACATCTTGGGGGTGCGCTCTTCCGCCGCCCTGTCTGATTTTTTGACCTTCTATTTCAACCTGATGTTTGACAACATCCGCCAGGTCAAGACCACCTTGGCCAGCGAGATGTTTGAGCAGATGCTGCGGGTGGGACAGGGCGATGTGGTCATCGGCATCAGCTTTCCCCGTTACTCCACCCGGACGGTGCGGGCCATGGAGTTTGCCCGGGATCAGGGGGCTACGGTGGTGGCTCTCACCGACAGCCGGATGTCCCCCCTCTACGATACCGCCAATCTGCGGCTGCTGGCCAAAAGTGATATGGCCTCCTTTGTGGACTCGCTGGTGGCTCCGCTGTCCATCCTCAACGCCCTAATTGTGGCGGTGGGGCGGAAGAAGGCCGCAGAGGTCACCGCAACCTTTGAGCACCTGGAGCACATCTGGGATGAATACCAGGTGTACGAGAAGGTGGAGTATGACGGGAAGGGGTAAGCCAGCCCCACCCGATTTGAGAGGAATGGAAACACGTTGAACACAGAGAAGATCATTGTGGTGGGCGCAGGAGCAGCGGGCATGATGGCGGCCATCTCCGCCGCCCGGGCCGGGGCCCAGGTGCTGCTGCTGGAGCCCAACGAGAAGGTGGGGCGCAAGCTGTACATCACGGGGAAGGGGCGGTGCAACGTCACCAACCACTGCTCTCAGGAGGAGCTGATGGCGGCCATCCCCCGCAACGGAAAATTTTTATACAGTGCTCTGTCCCGGTTCAGCGCCCAGGATACCATGGACTTTTTTGAGGACCTGGGAGTTCGACTGAAGGAGGAGCGGGGCAACCGGGTGTTTCCTGCCTCGGACAAGGCCGCCGATATCATCGACGCGTTGTTCTTTGAGCTGCGTCGTCAGGGGGTGGAGCTGCGCCAGGACCGGGTGACAGGCCTGCAAATCCGGGACGGCGCCGTGGTGGGGGTCACCACCCGAGCCTGTCCCCAGGGCATTGCGGCCGCCTGGGTCATTGTGGCCACCGGGGGAGCCTCTTATCCCCGCACGGGCTCCACGGGAGACGGCTATCAGCTGGCCCGCCAGGCGGGGCATGAGGTGGTGCCCATCCGGGGCTCCCTGGTGCCGCTGGAGTCCCCCGATCCCTGCTGCGCCCAGATGCAGGGCCTGGCTCTGCGCAATGTGGAGCTGCAGGTGAAAAACCGGAAGAACAAGGTGGCCTACCAGGAGATGGGGGAGATGCTCTTTACCCATTTCGGCCTGTCCGGGCCTCTGGTGCTCTCCGCCTCGGCCCACATGAATTTCCAACGGGACAGCTATACCGTCCACATCGACCTCAAGCCCGCCCTGGATGAGGGGAAACTGGACGCCCGATTGGTGCGGGACTTCACCGACCGGGCCAACCAAAACATGGGCAACGCCCTGGGTGGACTGCTGCCCCAGTCCATGATTCCGGTGGTGGCGCGCCGGGCCGGCATCCCTCTGGACACCAAGGCCCACGATCTGCGGCGGGAACAGCGGCGCAGCCTGCTGGAGACGTTGAAGGACTTTACCATCCAGGTCAGCGGACCCCGTCCGGTGGAAGAGGCCATTGTCACCGCTGGAGGGGTGAAGGTGGGGGAAGTGGACCCCAAGACCATGGCCTCCAAAAAGGTGCAGGGCCTCTCCTTTGCCGGGGAAGTGCTGGACGTGGACGCCTACACCGGCGGCTTCAACCTGCAAATTGCCTGGGCCACCGGCTGGGTGGCAGGCCAGGCGGCGGCAGAACATTATGAGAAAAAGGATGGCGGAGCGGAATGAATCAATACCATAGCATAGCCATAGACGGGCCTTCGGGGGCGGGAAAATCCACCATGGCCCGGGCTCTGGCCCAGGAGATGGGCTACCTTTACGTGGACACCGGAGCCATTTACCGCACGGTGGGGCTGGCAGTGCAGCGCAGAGGGGTGGACCCCCAGGACCCCCAGGCAGTGGAGCAGGTGCTGGGCCAGGTGGATATCACCATGGGCTACGGCAGCGATGGGGCCCAGCGGATGTATCTGGACGGGGAGGATGTCTCCCAGGCTATCCGCCAGCATGAGATTTCCCACTATGCCTCCCAGGTGGCGGCTCTTGCCCCGGTGCGGGCATTTCTTCTGAGCAAGCAGCGTCATCTGGCAGAGAACCACAACGTCATCATGGACGGCCGGGACATCGGCACTGTGGTACTGCCCCAGGCTGAGGTGAAAATCTTCCTCACGGCCGATGCCAAGGACCGGGCTCAGCGCCGTTATCTGGAGCTTTTGGAGCGGGGCCAGAAGGCAGACCTGGATCAGATTTTGAAAGACGTGGTGGAGCGGGACCGTCAGGACATGGAACGGGAGATTGCCCCGCTGAAGAAGGCAGAGGACGCCACCGTGGTGGATACCACGGGCAGGGGCCTGGCGGAGAGCCACGAACTGCTGCGCAAGGCCATCGAGGCCAAGTTAGGAACGAAGGAGGTGCGCCCATGAATCGGGTGTATGCGGTGCTGTACCCCCTTATCTGGATTTTTATGCGGATTTTCCATCCCTGGAAGGCAGAAGGTCGGGAAAACGTGCCAGACGGGGCTGTGGTGATGTGTGGAAACCACACCACCTTGGGAGACCCCATTTATGTGGTGTGTGCTCTGGGGTGGAAATGCCAGACCAGGGTCATTGCCAAGGAAGAACTGATGAAAATTCCCGTGCTAGGATTCCTGCTGGAGAAGGCGGGAATCATTGGCATCAAGCGGGGGAAGGCTGACGTGGCAGCCATCAAGGAGGCCATGCGGGTGCTGCGCAATGGGGAGAAGCTGCTGCTCTTCCCTGAGGGCACTCGGGTGAAGGAAGGGGAGAGTGCAGCGGCTCACACGGGAGCGGCCATGTTCGCCACCCGTACCGACACCATGCTGCTCCCCATCTACATCTCCCCCAAAAAGAAGCTGTTTCGTAAGACCCGGGTGGTATTTGGCCAGCCCTACAAGGCCACCTATGAGGGGAGAAAAGCCGGACCGGAGGACTATCAGCGCATTGCTGACGATTTGATGGATCGGATTCATCATCTGGGAGGTGCCCAATGAGAGAGGTGCTGCTGGCCAAATCTGCCGGCTTCTGCTACGGTGTGCGCCGGGCGGTGGAGCTGGCGGAGCAGTTGGCCCAACGTCAAAAGATTTATCTGCTGGGCGAGATCACCCACAACGACCATGTGATCTCCAAGCTGGAGCAGATGGGAGCGGTGACGGTACACAACATAGACCAGGTGCCCCAGGGGGCTACGGTGCTCATCCGGGCCCACGGAGAGCCGGATGCGGTGTACCAGCAGCTCCAGGAAAAACAGTGTCACGTGGTGGATGCCACCTGCCCCAATGTCACCCGCATCCACGACATTGTCCGCACCGCCCGCAGCCAGGGGCGCATTCCCGTCATCATCGGGGATCCGGACCATCCCGAGATCATCGGCATCGCCGGATGTGCGGATCAGGCTGTGGTGGCAGAGGATTGGGATGAATTGGAAAAAATCTTGCAAAATCAGCCAGAATTGTGTCAACAACCCCTGACATTCGTGTCCCAAACCACGGCCATTCGGGCGAATTGGGAAAATTCCGTTGAAAACGCAAAAAAAGTGTGTACAAATGCGGAATACTTTGATACAATATGTGGTGCTACGTCTAAGCGTCAAACTGAGGCGGCTCAATTGGCCGG
The DNA here is from genome assembly GCA_944385485.1 of uncultured Oscillospiraceae bacterium. Classification (GTDB taxonomy): domain Bacteria; phylum Bacillota; class Clostridia; order Oscillospirales; family Oscillospiraceae; genus Enterenecus. Next base: position 1,056 of record CALWXL010000063.1, on the reverse strand, counting down.
CAGGTGTGACAGTATGATCGTCATCGGAGACCCCAAAAGCTCCAATACCCGGCGTCTGACCCAGATCTGCCAGGAGTCCTGTGCCCACGTGGTGCAGGTGGAGCAAGCAGACGCTCTGTCCCCGGAGGACTTTTGCTCTGTCCGGACGCTTGGCATCACTGCCGGTGCATCCACACCGGAGTGGATAATAAAGGAGGTCTACAACAAAATGAGCGACGAAATTATGGAGATTGAACAGTCCTTTGCTGAGATGCTGGAGGAGTCGTTCAAAACTTTGAATACGGGGGATAAGGTCACTGGTACTGTCGTTGCCATCACGCCCACCGAGGTACAGGTGGAGCTGGGCATCAAGTATCCCGGTTACATTCCCGTGTCCGAGCTGAGCGACGATCCCGATGTGAAGGTGGAGGACATCGCCAAGGTTGGCGAGGAAATCGAGACCTACGTCATGCTGGTCAGCGATCGTGACTGCATGGTGAAGCTGTCCAAGAAGCGTCTGGATGCTGCCAAGAACTGGGAGACCATCGAGAACGCCGTGGAGAGCAAGGAAGTGCTGGAGGGCACCATCACCGAGGAGAACAAGGGCGGCCTGGTTGCCAATGTCAAGGGCATCCGCGTGTTCATCCCTGCTTCTCAGTCCGGCCAGCCCCGTGGCGCTGACCTGTCCGGCATGGTGAAGACCCGTGTGCAGCTGCGCATCACCGAGGTCAACCGTGCTCGCCGCCGTGTGGTGGGTTCCATCCGCGCTGTGGCTGCTGAGGCTCGTGCCGCTGCTGCCGCTGAGATCTGGAACAACATCGAGGTGGGCAAGCACTACACTGGTACCGTCAAGAGCCTGACCTCTTACGGTGCCTTCGTGGACATCGGCGGTGTGGACGGCATGGTGCACGTCTCCGAGCTGTCCTGGTCCCGCATCAAGAACCCCGCCGAGGTCGTCTCCGTGGGCGATCAGGTGGAGGTGTATGTCATCTCCTTCGATCCCGAGAAGAAGAAGATCTCTCTGGGCATGAAGGACCGCAGCCAGGAGCCCTGGACTGTGTTCACCAGCAAGTACTC
>CALWXL010000062.1 GCA_944385485.1 uncultured Oscillospiraceae bacterium | reverse complement strand
TAGGTGTCGTACTTGTCGGGGAAGAGCTGGATGAACTCGTCGGCCTGGGCCAGACGGCAGGCCTCCATGATCTCCTCGTCGGTGGCGTCCGGGTTACCCCAGCGCAGGTTTTCCTTGATGGTGCCGGAGAACAGCACGTTCTTTTGCAGCACAACAGACACGGCGTTGCGCAGGCTGTCCAGGTCGTACTCCCGCACATCCACGCCGCCCACCCGGACGGTGCCCTGGGTGGCATCGTACAGACGGGGAATGAGCTGGATGAGGGAGGACTTGGAGGAGCCGGTGCCGCCCAGAATACCAACCGTCTCACCGGAGCGGATGTGCAGGTTGATCTGGGACAGAGCGTCGCGCTCGGCATCCTTGGAATACTTGAAGTCCACGCCGTCAAAGTCGATGGAGCCGTCCTTGACGTCCATCACGGCGTTGGCGGCGGGGCTGGTGATGGTGCTGCGCTCCTGAAGTACCTCCACAATACGGTGGGCGGACTCAGCGGAGATGGTGATCATCACGAACACCATGGACAGCATCATCAAGCTCACCAGAATCTGAAAGCTGTACACAAACAGGGAGGACAGCTTGCCCACGGTGAGGGCCACGCCCTGGGTGCTGATGATGAAATAGGCGCCCAGACCCAGAATGAGGCAGGTGGCGGAATACAGACAGAACTGCATCAGAGGGGAGTTAAAAGCCATGATGCGCTCAGCCCGTGTAAAGTCCCGGCACACATCCTCAGCGGCCACGGAGAATTTCTCTTTCTCGAAGTCCTCGCGCACGTAGCTCTTCACCACCCGCATGGCCTGCACGTTCTCCTGGATGGAGTTGTTCAGGGTATCGTACTTGCGGAACACCTTGACAAACAGGGGATGTACCTTGCAGATGATGATGGCCAGTCCGATGGCCAGCACCGGAATGGTGAACAGGAAGATGAAGGCCATGGAGCCACCCATGAGGTAGGCCATGATAAAGGAGAAGACCAGCATCAGGGGGAAGCGGATAGCGCCCCGGATGATCATCATAAAGGCCATTTGCACGTTGGTCACGTCCGTGGTCATACGAGTGACCAGGGAAGAGGTGGAAAAGCGGTCAATGTTGGCAAAGGAGAAGTTCTGAATGTTGTAGAACATATCCCGGCGCAAATTTCGGGCATATCCGGCCGATGCGGATGCGGCGGTGGTGCCTGCGATTCGTCCGAAAAACAGGGAAAAGCCCGCCAACACCATGAGGATCACACCGTAGCGGATGATGGTGGACAGCTCACAGCCATGTTGGATTTCCCAAACCAGATTGGCTGTGAGGAAGGGGATGATACATTCGATGATGACTTCCAGAGTGACAAACACGGGGGTCAACAGCGCATCGCGTTTGTACTCTCGGATGGATTTTGCCAGAAGCCTAATCATACTCCAACTCTCCTTTGCTTAAATTTTGATGAAAATGACAATACATAGTTCAGTATACACACTTTATTTAAAATAGGAAAGCGGCAACTCCTACAAAAAACTGTAATATATTCTGGAATCCATGCGAATTTCATCCGAAAAAGAGAGCAGCCCGCACCGGTGTGCGGGCTGCTCAGCTCTTTGGTTCGAAACATGGAGGAAGGAGATTTATACGAGTTAGCATGAACTAACTGCAAAAATAATATACCACTGGGGTAGGAAATTGTCAAGGGCTTTTTTCACAAAAACCGACTGGATTATGTTGGGAAAGCCTTGAAAAGAGGAGAATGCCATGGTATACTAACCTGTAAACGTGCTTCACTCCCCGTCAAGCGGGGCAATTAGGAATTTATAGAACGAAGGGAACGATTTTTTCATGTCCGGACATTCCAAGTGGCATAACATTCAAAAGACCAAGGGCGCGGCAGACGCCAAGCGCTCTCAGACCTTTACCAAGATCGCCCGTGAGCTGATCGTGGCCGTGAAGACCGGCGGCAGCGGCGACCCCAACAACAACTCCCGTCTGGCCACCGTCATTGCCAAGGCTCGAGCGGCCAACATGCCCAACGACAACATCAAGCGCACCATTGAGAAGGCCCTGGGCTCCGGCAACTCCAACGACTACGAGGCCATCACCTATGAGGGATATGGTCCCTGCGGCGTGGCTGTCATCGTGGAGGCCCTTACCGACAACCGCAACCGCACCGCTTCCGAGGTGCGCCACTACTTCGACAAGTTTGGCGGCAACCTGGGTGCCACTGGCTGCGTGTCCTGGTCCTTTGACCAGAAGGGTGTGCTCATCATCGAGCGGGAGGACCTGGACGAGGACGTGGTGATGATGGACGCTCTGGACTGCGGCGCTGCCGACTTCGAGCCCGAAGAGGAGTGCTTCACCATCTACACCGATCCCGACTCCTTCGCCGCCGTGGTGGCTGCCATGGAGGAGAAGGGCTACACCTTCGCTTCTGCCAAGGTGGAGATGGTGCCTCAGAACTACGTCACCCTCACCGATGCCAAGGACATCCAGAACATGGAGAAGATGATTGACATCATGGAGGACAACGACGACATCCAGAACATCTATCACAACTGGGATCAAGAATAAAAGCGAACGCCCCCTCTGGCGCAGCCAGAGGGGGCGTATTTCATTTATTGCTTGCCCAACTGTGTGTTCTTTTCATAGGAGGCCAGCACCGCTTGGATGGCGGCGTGGCGCAGGCCGTTTGCCTCCAGAGCGGCTACGCCGGCAATGGTGGACCCGCCGGGGGAGCACACGGCGTCTTTTAGGGCGCCGGGATGTTGGCCGGACTCCAGTACCATGGCGGCAGCGCCTAGCATCATCTGGGCGGCGTACTCCATGGCCTGCTTGCGGGGCAGACCCACCATGACGCCGCCGTCGGCCAGAGCCTCAATGAAGGGATAGACAAAGGCGGGGCCGCAACCAGCCACCGAGGTAAAGGCGTCCATGTGGGCCTCATCCACCAGATCCACCCGGCCGGAGCGGGAGAGAATGTCCCGGATCGCCTGGATGTGGTCCTGAGAGACAGAGTGAGCGGCGCACAGGGCCGACATGCCCTGCCCAATCTCCACACAGGTGTTGGGCATCAGCCGCAGCAGGGGCATGGTCTGAGCCTGAGCGGGGAGAAAGGAGCGCAGGGTGTCCAGGGTTACCCCGGCAGCCACCGAGATGAGCACCTTACCTTGGGACTGCTCCAACACAGGGGCCAGCTCAGCCAGCACCGAAGAGAGCAGGTAGGGCTTGACGCACAGAAAAATGTAGTCGGCCTCTTGGACGGCTTGTCCGTTGTCCTGTGCCACCCGGCAGCCCAGCTCCTGGGCCAGAGCTTCCGCTTTGGCCAGGGTGCGGTTAGCCAGGATCACCTGCTGGGGTTCCAGACTGCGGCAGGCCGCCCGGGCCAGGGCGGAGCCCATATTGCCGCAGCCGATAAATGCAACACGATTCATGGGGAGATCCTCCTTTTACTGGCGCACATAGCGGTTGATGGCGCAGAGAATGGCCCGCAGAGAGGCCCGATTAATGTTGTGGCTCTTGCCTACGCCGAATACGTCCTGTCCGTTGGGGGCCTTCAGATGGATGTAACACACGGCCTGGGTGTCCGAGCCGGAGGAAATGGCGTGTTCTTTATAGTCCACAAACTGATAGCCGTCGATGGGGGCCACAGGCAGATTGTGCAGGGCGTTGAAGAAAGCATCGATGGGGCCGTTGCCCTCGCCCCAGACTTCCATGCTCTGGCCCTTGTAGCTGACCTCGCCCTCGAAGGTGACCCAGCTGGCGTCTCCATGGCGAGCATCCTCCTGGAAGCTGTGGCGCTCCAGCTGATAGGTCTTGGGCACAGACAGATACTCTTGGTCAAAGAGGTGGAAAATCTGCTCGGGCTTGAGCTCTTTGCCCACCCGGTCGGACTCTTTCTGTACCACGGCGCCAAACTCCGCGTGCATGGCCTTAGGCAGGTCATAGCCGAAGCTCTGCTGCATGACAAAGGCGGCGCCGCCCTTGCCAGACTGGGAGTTGATGCGGATGATGGGCTCGTATTCTCTCCCCACGTCGGCGGGATCGATGGGCAGATAGGGCACCTCCCACATGTCGGTGCCACTGTCCTGCATGTAGTGATAGCCTTTGTTGATGGCGTCCTGGTGGCTGCCGGAGAAGGCGGTGAACACCAGCTCGCCCACATAGGGCTGCCGCTCTCCGATTTTCATTTTGGTGCAGCGCTCGTACATGTCCCGGATTTTGTTGATGTTGTGGAAGTCCAGCTGGGGGTCAATGCCCTGGGTCCACATGTTCATGGCCAGGGTGACCATGTCCACGTTGCCGGTGCGCTCGCCGTTGCCGAAGAGGGTGGCCTCCACGCGGTCGGCACCCGCCAGTAGGCCCAACTCGGTGGTGGCTACGCCGGTACCCCGGTCGTTGTGGGGGTGCAGGGAGATGATGGCACGTTCCCGGCCGGGCAGATTGCGGATGAAATATTCCAACATGTCGGCAAACTGGTTGGGCATGCAGTTTTCCACGGTGGTGGGCAGGTTCAAAATGACGGGATTGTCTGCGGTGGCGTGGAGGTGGTCCAGCACGGCGGCGCAGATTTCCACGGCATAGTCCATCTCAGTGCCCATGAAGGACTCGGGGGAGTACTCAAAGCGCAGGTTGGTGCCCCCCTCAATGACGGGCTGGGCCATTTCATAAATGAGGTCGGCGGCGTCGGTAGCGATTTTGGTGATGCCTGCGCAGTCCATACCGAATACCACCTTGCGTTGCAAGGTGGATGTGGAGTTATAGAAGTGGAGAATCACATTCTTAGCGCCCTGGATGGCCTCGAAGGTGCGGCGAATGAGGTGTTCCCGGGCTTGCACCAGCACCTGGATGGTGACGTCATCGGGGATATGGCCACCCTCAATGAGTTCCCGGCAGATTTCATATTCCGTCTCGGAGGCGGAGGGGAAGCCGATCTCAATTTCTTTCACACCGATGTCCAGCAGGGTGTGGAAATATTCCAGCTTTTCCTGCAAGTTCATGGGGTCAATGAGGGCCTGATTTCCGTCCCGCAGGTCCACCGAGCACCACACAGGGGGATGGGTCAACACCTTGTCCGGCCAGGTGCGGTTGGTGATGGGCTGGGGCTGGAAGGGGATATACTTCTGAAAGCCTGGTTTCAAATTCATGGGGAAGTTCCTCCTTTGGACAGCTTCGGGGTATGAAAAAAGCCCCCGACGCAAAATGTCAGGGGCGTAAAATACGCGGTACCACCCTAATTCCGTCCACAGTTACCTGTGTACGCTCACGACCTCCAACAAGGCCTTGACCTGTAACGGGATCACCCGTCCGTCCTTACTGCACAAAGGGTTCAGAACGGCGGCTCCGGGTCCAGTATACACGCAGGGACATCCACCGGTTTGCACCACCCACCGGCTCTCTGAAGGAGGCCTTCTGCGTCTTCTTCCCATCGTTGCCTTTGACTTGATGATATTTTAGCGTAACAAAGCGTGTTTGTCAAGAAACAAAGGTGGGGGAAAATGGTTGTGGGATTTTCCCAAATAAGGCTTGACAGAATGGGGAGGCTATGGTAAGATAACTCTTGCATTTGGGCTGCAAGCTCCGTCATGGAGAGGTGTCCGAGTGGTTTAAGGAGCTAGTCTTGAAAACTAGTGACTCGAAAGGGCCGTGGGTTCGAATCCCACCCTCTCCGCCAATTTTATATTTTCTTTTTATTCGGTCTGCGGAAGTACCCAAGAGGCCGAAGGGGCTCCCCTGCTAAGGGAGTAGGCGGTCTAAAGCCGCGCGAGGGTTCAAATCCCTCCTTCCGCGCCAAAACTCCTGAACGTAACAGCGTTCAGGAGTTTTGTTTTTTGCTAAGTGATTTTCTCACAAATAAGCCCTGGAATCCTTGTGATTCCAGGGCTTATTCCATTTATTGAGGTAAGAAGCCTAGCCATTCTGCCAGGTTGATCCCAAATCCAATGACACACAGCACCAGGATGGTGATGAGCACCCAGTAGAGCCAACGCCGGAAAAAGAGGGCGCGCCGCTGGTCACGCTTGGACGGTTGAGGCACGGGAAACGCTCCTTTCTCGCACTGGGATCAGTAAGCCACCACCACGCCGCCGTTGTTGGCGTAGAAGGAACTGATGCCCCGGGTCTCTGTGATAATCACGTCAGCCACCTGACAGGATTTCAAAATCAGCATGCGCAGATACTCGGCCCGCTCCCGGCACAGACAGTGGGCTATGCACAACAGCTTACCCTTGTGGTTTTCGTCGGCGGAAATGATGTCCACCAGCTTGTTCAGGGCCTGCTTCATGGACAGAGCCTGGGTGTGCTTTTTGATCTCGCCCTCGGGCGTGGAGCCCATCACCAGTTTGACCCGCAAAGCCCCGGTGACCAGAGACTGCACCCGGGACAGTCGGCCGGCCTTGCGCAGCATGTCCAGGTTTTCCAGCACAAATAGGGTGTTCATCTCGGTGATATACTTCTCCACCTGGGACACCACTTGGTGGAAGGGCAGGCCAGAGGAGGCCAACTCAGAAACCTTCAGGGCAATGAGAGTCTCGCCGGAAGAGGCGGAACAGGAATTGAACACCCGAATGTTCCGCTCGGGATGATCCTCCATGAACATCTGAGCGGCCTGCCAGGCGCTGTTGTGGGAGCCAGAGAGCAGGGCGGACAGGGTCACCACGTAGATGTCGCCATCTACGGCCTCGAAGGCATCCAAATAGTCTGCCGGGGAGGGACAGGCGGTGTGGGAGGCCTCTTGGCACATGGCCATGGCATCCACCAGAGACTGGGAAACCAAGGTCTCATCATCACGGAATTCGGTATTGCCTACATATATGGAAAGGGGAACACTGTGGAAAATGCCGGACTTGAGCAACTCGGGGCTGAGGTCGCAGCAGCTGTCAACGATGATCTTAAAACTCATAAACAAAAACCCCTAATATGATATTTGCAATTAAATTCTAGCAGACCCATTCTGTAAAGTCAAGGAAAGAAGGCAGGGCGGGGGGAGGATTTACAAATTGGAAATAATTACGTGGAATGAAATTGTAGAAAAAGTTTCTTGACGGTGCTTATATCTCATAGTAAAATAGTGGGGATATATAAAGAGAGGTGTGGTTACAGTGAATCAACTGCTCAATTCGACTGCCATTTATCGGGTCGGCTGCTATGACCCTGACATTGATTTGTTTGAAAGCCAGTATGTGGTGCCTCAGGGTGTTACCTACAATTCCTATGTGATCATGGACGAGAAGGTGGCCATTCTGGACACTGTGGACCCCCGTAAGACCCAGGAGTGGCTGGACAACCTGGATGAGGTGCTGGGTGAGCGTCAGCCCGACTATCTGGTGGTGCATCACATGGAGCCGGACCATGCTGGTAGTGTGGCCCAATTGGCCCAGCGCTATCCTCAGATGAAGCTCATTGGCAACGCCAAGACCTTCCCCATGCTCAAGCAGTTCACCGGTGTGGATTACACCGACCGGGCTGTGGTGGTCAAGGAGGGAGACGTGGTGGAGCTGGGCGAGCACAGCCTGACTTTCGTTATGGCTCCCATGGTCCACTGGCCCGAGGCCATGGTGTCCTATGAGGCCAAGGAGAAGGTGCTGTTCTCCGCGGATGGCTTTGGCCGCTTTGGCGACGACAACCCCGAGACCGAGTGGGTGGAGGAAGCCCGTCGCTACTATCTGAACATTGTGGGTAAGTACGGTCCCCAGGTGCAGGCTCTGCTGAAGAAGGCTGCCGGCCTGGACATCGCAGTGGTTGCTCCTCTCCACGGACCCGTGCTCACCGGAGATGCCATCGGCCTGGCTCTGGAGAAGTACAACCTGTGGAGCAGCTATCAGCCTGAGGAGAAGGGCGTGCTGGTGGCCTATGCCTCCATCCACGGCAACACCGCCAAGGCTGCTCTGGAGCTGGTGGACATGCTGAAGGCAGAGGGCGTGAAGGTGGAAGCCATCGACCTGACCCGGGAGGACTGGGCCAAGGCTGTGGCCAAGTCCTTCCAGTACACCAACCTGGTGCTGGCCGCTGCTACCTATGACAACTTTGTCTTCACCCCCATGGCTACCTTCCTCTATCGCCTGAAGACCAAGGCCTTCCAGAACCGCACTGTGGCTCTGGTGGAGAATGGCACTTGGGCTCCTCTGGCTGCCAAGGAGATGCGGGCGGCTCTGGACCAGCTGAAGAACATCACTGTGCTGGACCAGGTGGTCACCATTCGTTCCGCCCTGGACGAGAACAGCCGCAAGGCTCTGGGCGAGCTGGCCCAGGCTGTGAAGGCCACTCTGGACTAAAAAACGTGCATCCAAAAGGGGCAAGCTGCGGCTTGCCCCTTTTTTACGCCATGGGGGCAAAGGAAGGGGGAGAGAAACATGGAACTGCGGGTGGGCATCTGTGACGACAGCCAGACCGATGGGGCCTATGTGGCCAGTCTGCTGGCCCGGTGGGCGGCGGAGCGGGACATGACCCTCCACGTGGAGCAATTTCCGTCGGCGGAGAGCTTTTTGTTTCGCTACGCCGAGGAAAAGCGGTTTGACCTCCTCCTTCTGGACATCGAGATGGGGCAGCTGGACGGGGTGAGCCTGGCCAAACAGATTCGGAAGGAAAATCAACAGGTGCAGATCGTCTTTATCACCGGGTATTCCGACTACATTGCCGAAGGGTACGAGGTGGCAGCCCTTCACTATCTGCTCAAGCCGGTGAACGGGGACAAGCTGCGCTCCGTTCTGGATCGGGCGGTGGATAAAGTGCGCCAGGGGGAACGGGTGCTGACCTTGGAGCAGGGGGGCGAAATGGCACGTATTCCCCTGGGAGAAATCCGATACCTGGAGGTATGCCGCAACTATGTGACGGTGCACGCCAAGGAGGACTACACCACCAAGTCCACCCTCAGCCGCCTGGAAGAGGAACTGGACGGGCGGTTTCACCGCCTGGGTCGCTCCATGGTGGTGAATTTGGAGTGTGTGCGCCGGGTGACGAAATCCCAAGTGACGCTTTCCGATGCCACCGTGCTCCCCTTGCCCCGAGGGGCCTACGAGGGGCTCAACCGGGCCATCATCGCCCATTCTTGAGGAGGACACCATGGGACTTCTATCCAAACGGGTGAATGAAAAGCTGGAGAACTACCAGCGGGAGCTGCTGGACACCCACTACCAAGAGGTAGAG
>CALWXL010000061.1 GCA_944385485.1 uncultured Oscillospiraceae bacterium | reverse complement strand
CTTGGAGCGATGACGCTTCTTGGGCTGATAGGTACGAACCATGCGGAAACACCTCCTGTACAGATTGGCAAAGCACAGCGGTGCCGCTGTGCCGCCCTCCACAACATCCCGCCAAAGGGGGATGCGGTCGGTAAAATCAATGCGCTCAACAGCGCACACGAAATTATACCCAAATCCACATCTTCTGTCAAGAAAAATTCCGATATTTTTTCCTCAACCTTCCTCAGCACAAGATGTTGTGGTGAATTGCCCCCAACTTCACAACACCAACGGGTTTTCCGCAGGGCTGTGGAAGAATTGTGGAAAAATTTTTGGCTACAATATAAATAAGAATTGCCCTTTCCCTATTTTCTTGCTATAATGTATGCTAAACCACAATGCCCACGTATTCCCTTCCCCGGTGCGTCATCCCACCGGGGCTTTGATGCTTTGTGTCAAAAGCCCCGGAAAATTCCCTGGGGAATGGCTTTTTGCGCCCATGGGCCAGGGCGGCACAGCCCTACCTCTGTGCCATCACGTACACCGCCCCAGGCCGACCCGGATGTACCACCCGGCGGCGGGCGGACGGATGTTTTTCCGCACAGGGTGTGGAAGGCTGAAATACTCTCTTGTTTTGTTTGAGGAGGCTCAAGCCATGAAATCGGCTGCTGACGTATGGGAAAAAGTAAAGACCCTCATGGAAAAGGACATGACTGCCGTATCCATCGAAACCTGGTTCGGGGACGTGGAGGCGGTGGCGTTGGAGGACACCCGCTTTATTTTGTGCGTGCCCACCGAATTTAAACGCAACATCATCCGCACCCGGTTTCTCAAATCGGTGGAGGACGGCCTGCGGGAGCTGTTCTCCTTTGATGTGGCGGTGACCCTGATGCTCCCCGAGGAGCGGGACCAGTACCGCAAGACCGGACCCGCCCAACCCGGAGACCCCGCCTTCCAGGAGTATACCTTCGACCGGTTCGTGGTGGGCTCCACCAACAAGTTCGCCTTTACCGCCGCCGAAAAGGTGGCCAACGAGCCCGGCGGCTCCTACAACCCCCTGTTTATCTATGGCCAGTCGGGGCTGGGCAAGACCCACTTGCTCCACGCCATTGCCAACCGGGTGCGGGAAAATCACCCCTCTTACCGGATCATGTACATCAAAAGCGAGGACTTCGTCAACGAGCTCATCTCCAATTTGCGCCACGGCAACGACATGCAGGGCTTCCGGGACAAGTACCGCACCGTGGACCTGTTCTTAATGGACGACGTGCAGTTCATTGCCGGCAAGGACTCCAGCGAGGAAGAGCTGTTCCACACCTTTAATACTCTGTATGAGCAGAAGAAACAGATCGTCTTTACCTCCGACCGTCCGCCCCAGGAGATGCTGCGGCTGGAGCAGCGTCTGAAAACCCGCTTTGAGCAAGGCCTGCCCGCCGACATCCAGCCCCCGGACTACGAGACCCGTATGGCCATTCTGAAAAACAAGTCTCTGGAGCGGGGTATTGTGCTGCCTGACCCGGTGTTGTCCTATGTAGCGGAGAATATCACCTCCAACGTGCGTCAGATTGAGGGCGTAGTCAACAAGATCATGGCCTTCCAGGAGCTGATGGGCGCCCAGGTGGACGTGGAGAACACCATCCGGGCGGTGCGGGACATCCTCCGGGCCAAGGAGGACTTCCTCCCCTCCGCGGAGACCATCATCCAGGAGGTGGCCCGGTTCTACGAGCTGGACAGCGACGTGCTGCGGGGCCAGAGCCAGAACAAGGAGATTGCCACCGCCCGCAACGTGGCCATGTATATTATTCGTGAAATGACCCAGCTGTCTCTGGCGGAAATCGGCCAGCAGTTTGGCGGCCGTCACCACTCCACCGTGCTCAACTCCATCAACCGGGTGGAGAAGATGATGAAGGATCAGCCGGAGCTGACCGAGATCATCCGGGACATCACCAACGCCGTCAATTCCGCCTGGTAAATCGGACAAAACGCCCTCGGCAGAGTTTTTCCGCCCGCAGGCGGGAAAATAAATTGAAATCTCGTATTTTCCCAGGACATGTGCATGGGAAAATACACCTCTCAGACCGCAAGCGTGCGAGCGTAGGCGAGTGCGATGCAGCGGTCTGCAACCCCCTCCATGACATGCGTGCATGGCATGGAATTCAGCTTCAACAACTTCAACCAAGTTTTCCACAATGTTGTGGACTGTGGTGTGGAAGTCATGTGGAAGCCCCTCTTTCACCACCACCCCGGAGAGGTCTGTGGAAGGTGTGTGGAAGTTTTCAAAACCTGCAAACCCTTGGGGCTCTAAGGCTTGTGGAAATTTCCACAGCTTCCAACGCCCCTACTGCCTACTACGAATTTTATTAACCTTTCCTCTCTTTTTTGGCGGGGAAACGAGAAAGGATGCACACCATGAAATTCTCCTGTGAAAAAGCCATTTTGCAATCCGCCGTTTTGATCGCTGGACGAGTTGTGGCCACCAAGAGCACCATTTCTGCTCTGGAAGGCATTTTAGTAGAAGCCTCTACCGACGGTCTTCGTCTGAGTGGCTATAACCTGGAAACCGGAATCATCACCCAGGTAGATGCCCAGGTTACCCAACCCGGTTCTCTTATTTTGTCGGCAAGATTGTTCGGAGAAATCATCCGAAAGCTGCCCGATGACGTGATTACCGTCTCTACTGAGGGAAATTCCGTCCACATTTCCTGTGGACCTACCTCTTTCGATATTATGGGAAGCCCCGCCGATGAGTTCCCCGACCTGCCCGCCGTGGACGACGGCAGTTCCGTCACCCTGACCCAGTCCGCCCTGCGGTCCATGCTCTCCCAGGTGCTGTTCGCCGTGAGCACCAACGAGTCCCGACCCGTCCACACCGGCGCTCTGTTCGAGGTGGAAGACACCACCCTCACCCTGGTGGCGGTGGATGGATACCGTTTGGCCCTGCGTCGGGAAACTTTTATCCGTAAATTTGGCATGAATACCTTCTCTTTTGTGGTTCCTGGGGCCGCTTTGACCGAAGTGGAGCGGATTTGCGCCGACTGCGACGAGGAAGTCATCGTCACCCTGGGTGACCGCCACGTCACCTTCCAGGTGGGCCAGACCCTGCTGGTGTCCCGCCGTCTGGAGGGCGAATTCCTCAATTATCGCCAGACCATCCCCCAAAACAACCCCATTACCCTTTATGTGGACACTTCTATGCTGCAATTGTCCATTGATCGCGCCTCTCTCATCATCAATGATAAGCTGAAAAGCCCCCTGCGGTGCAAATTTGAGGACGGTTCTCTGGCCATTTCTTCCAGAACTGCCATCGGATCCGCCTTTGACCGCTGCCCCATTGCCGGAGACGGCCAGGGGCTGGAGATCGGCTTCAACAACCGCTATCTCATGGAGGCGGTGAAGGCCGCCCCCGCCCAGGAGGTGCGCATGGAGCTGGGCACCCCCACCTCCCCCTGTCTGCTGCTGCCCAAGGATGGGGAGCCTGATAACTTCCTGTATATGATCCTGCCGGTGCGGCTGAAAGCAGGTGAATAAATATACAGCGTGTTCTGTATATTTATTTCCAGTTCTCCATAGGTCAATCCCCCAGTCTGCCTGGCGGCAGACAGCCCCCTTTACACAAGGGGGCCTTTGGATTGTGCTGCACCAGAGCCTCCCTTGTGTAAAGGGAGGTGGCCCGGCGTGAGCCGGGTCGGAGGGATTGATCGTTCCAGTTTAGGAGGTATTTCCATGCAAAAGGACAACATTCAAATCACCACCGAGTTCATCAAATTGGATGCACTCTTGAAATTTGCCAACGCCGTGGCCACCGGCGGCGAGGCCAAGCAGATCGTTCAGGACGGTCTGGTAAAGGTCAACGGGGAAACCTGCACCATGCGGGGCAAGAAGATCCGCCCCGGTGACGTGGTGGAGGTGGATGGGCAGCTGGAGCTGACGGTGGAATGACCGTCCAGCGGCTCACCTTAGAGCACTTTCGCAACTACACCCACCTGGACGCCGCCTTCCATGAGGGGGTCAACGTCATTGTGGGGGAGAACGCCCAGGGCAAGACCAATTTGCTGGAGGCCATTGGGTATCTCTCCTCGGGGGGCTCCCACCGGGCCCGGAACCACCGGGAACTGGTGCAGTTTGGAGCGCCCCGGGCCCGGGTCACCGGGCAGCTGTTCAACGGCCAGCGGGAACTGGTGCTGGATGCCCAACTGCCGGTGGGTGGACGGCGCAAGTTCACCTGCAACGGGGTGGGGCTGAAAACCCTGGGGGAGCTGTCGGGGCTTCTTCCCTCGGTGCTCTTTTGCCCGGAGGACTTGCACCTGATCCGGGAGGGGGCCGGGGTGCGCCGTCGGTTTTTGAACGACTGCATCTGTCAGCTGCGCCCCCGGTATGCCATGGCCCTGTCCAACTACCGCCGGCTGTGGGAGCACAAGACCCGGATTTTGCGGGACTGCGCCGAGAAACCCTCGCTGCTGGACGCCCTGGACGCCTTTTCCCAGCAGATGGCGGAGTATGGGGCCATTTTGATCCACTACCGGGCCCACTTTGTCCGCAGGCTTCAGGAGACCGCCCCCGCCATCCACGCCGACTGTTCCGGCGGCGGGGAGGAGCTGGCCCTGTCTTATCACACCGTGTCCACCGTCACCGACCCTCTGGCCGCCCCCAAGGTGATTTTGGAGCAGCTGCTGGACCACCAGCACAGCCACCGCCGGGCGGAAATCCAGAGCCGCAGCTGTCTGTCCGGCCCCCACAAGGACGATTTGGTGCTGGACATCAACGGCAAGAGCGCCAAGGGCTTTGCCTCCCAGGGGCAGACCCGCACCGCCGCCCTGGCCCTAAAGCTGGCGGCACGGGACATCATGTTCCAGGACACGGGGCAATGGCCGGTGCTGCTGCTGGATGACGTACTCTCGGAGCTGGACCCCCGGCGGCAGGAGTTTGTCCTCAACCGCATCCCCACCGGGCAGGTGTTCATCACCTGTTGTGAAGTGGAGAAGGGGGAACTGCTGCACCAGGGCCGGGTCTTTCACATCGCCCAAGGGGCCTTACAGGAGGGGTAACCGCGTGTATTTGTATCTAGGACAAGACGTGATGATGCCCTACGAGGACATTGTGGGCATCTTCGATCTGGACAACACCACCTGGTCCCACCGCACCCGCAAACTGCTGGACCGGGCGGAGGAGGAGGGACGGGTGATCTTCGTGGGAGAGGACCTACCTCGCTCCTTCATCGTGTGTGAGACGGAGGAGGGGGAGGAAGTGGTGTTTCTCTCCCAGTTCAACACCGCCACCCTGGCCCGCAGAGCTGCATCCAACTCCTGGAGCATCAAGGCCAGTGAAGAGTGAAAAGAACGGATTTGAAGTATCGTTTCTGTCCCCAGGACAGTTTTTCATAACCAAATCTCATTTTGGAGGAACTAGAAATGTCAGAACATATGGAACACAGCCCCACCGCCGTGGAGCATGAGTACGGCGCATCGGAAATTCAGGTCCTGGAGGGTCTGGAAGCCGTCCGCAAGCGTCCGGGTATGTACATTGGCTCCACCTCGTCCTCGGGTCTGCACCACCTGGTGTACGAGATCGTGGACAACGCCATCGACGAGGCTCTGGCCGGGTACTGCGACACCATCACCGTAGAGATTTTGGATGGGGATGTGATCCGGGTCACCGATAATGGCCGCGGCATCCCCGTGGACATCCAGCCCCAGACCGGACGGCCCGCCCTGGAAGTGGTGTATACCGTCCTCCACGCCGGCGGCAAGTTCGGCGGCGGCGGCTACAAGGTCTCCGGCGGCCTCCACGGCGTGGGCGCCAGCGTGGTCAACGCCCTGTCTGAGTGGCTGGAGGTGCGGGTGCACAAAAACGGGAACATCTACGAGATGAAGTTCTCCCGGGGCCATATCACCCAGGAAATGACCATCATCGGCACCACCGACCACACCGGTACCGAGGTGGTGTTCAAGCCCGACCCCGAGATGTTCGAGGACACCGTGTACGACTACGAGATCCTCCACAAGCGCATGCGGGAGCAGGCCTTCCTGAATGCCGGGATTCACATCCTCATGGCTGACCGCCGCTCTGGCCAGGAGCAAGAGGAGTCCATGTGCTACCAGGGCGGCATCCGGGAGTTTGTCACCTACATCAACCACAACAAGACCGCCCTGCATGAAGAGGTCATCTATATGTCGGGCACCAAGGACGACTCCATGGCGGAGATCGCCCTGCAATACAACGACAGCTACAACGAGGTCATTGTCTCCTTTGCAAACAACGTGCACACCCCCGAGGGCGGTATGCACGAGGAGGGCTTCAAGCGAGCCCTCACCAACGTGCTCAACGCCTACGGCAAGAAGGCGGGCCTTTTGAAGGGAGACGACAAGGTCTCCGGCGAGGACTGCCGGGAGGGCCTGACCTGCGTCATTTCCGTCAAGCTCACCGAGGCCCAGTTTGAAGGCCAGACCAAGGCCAAGCTGGGCAACAGCGAGATCCGCACCCTGGTCAACGCCGTGGTGTCCGACAAGCTGGAGCAGTTCCTGGAGGAAAACCCCGCCGTGGGCCGCACCATCCTGGAAAAGGCCATGATGGCCAACCGGGCCCGGGAGGCTGCCCGCCGTGCTCGGGAAAACATCCGCCGCAAGAACGCCCTGGAGGGTGCCACCCTCCCCGGCAAGCTGGCCGACTGCTATGAGCGGGACCCCGCCCTCACCGAAATCTACATCGTGGAGGGTGACTCCGCTGGCGGCTCTGCCAAGCAGGGCCGAGATTCCCGCTTCCAGGCCATTCTCCCCCTGTGGGGCAAGATGCTCAACGTGGAGAAGGCCCGGGCGGACAAGGTGTACGGCAACGACAAGCTCACCCCCGTCATCACCGCCCTGGGCGCCGGATTGGGGGACGAGTTCGACGAGGAGAAGCTGCGCTACCACAAGGTGGTCATCATGGCCGATGCCGACGTGGACGGCGCCCACATCCGTACCCTGCTTTTGACCTTCTTCTTCCGCTTCATGCGCCCCCTCATTGACCGGGGCTATGTGTACGCCGCCGTGCCCCCCCTGTACAAGCTCACTCGGGGCAAGGTGACCCGAGTGGCCTTCACCGACGGGGAGCGGGACAAAATCTCCGCCGAGATGCGTGGGGACAACCCCAACGCCAAGGTGGACATCAGCCGCTTCAAGGGCTTGGGCGAGATGGACCCCCACGAGCTGTGGGAGACCACCATGAACCCGGAGACCCGTACCCTCAAGCGCATCACCCTGGAGGACGCCGTGCGGGCCGACGAGATCTTCACCCTGCTCATGGGCGAGAAAGTGGAGCCCCGTCGGGAATACATTGAGCGCAACGCCGACAAGGCCATGAACCTGGACTATTGAGGAGATTGCATCCATGGCAAACAAAGAAGATTACCAGAGTCGGGACATTACCTTTCCCGACCAGAAAATTGTAGAGATCAATTTGGAACACGAGATGGAACATGCGTACATCGAGTACGCCATGTCCGTCATCGTGGGCCGTGCCCTGCCTGACGTGCGGGACGGCCTGAAGCCGGTGCACCGCCGCATCCTCTACTCCATGTACGAGAGCGGCCTCACCAGCGACAAGCCCTTTAAGAAGTCCGCCACCTGCGTGGGCGACGTTCTGGGTAAATACCACCCCCACGGCGACGCCTCCGTGTACGACGCCATGGTGCGTCTGGCCCAGGACTTCTCCATGCGCTACCCCCTGGTGGACGGCCACGGCAACTTCGGCTCCGTGGACGGCGACCCCCCGGCCGCCTACCGTTACACCGAGGCCCGAATGTCCAAGATGTGCAACGAGATGCTCCGGGACATCGACAAGGACACCGTGGACTGGGACCCCAACTTTGACGAGTCCCTGAAAGAGCCCCGGGTGCTCCCCTCCCGGTTCCCCAACCTGCTGGTCAACGGCTCCTCCGGCATCGCCGTGGGCATGACCACCAACATCCCGCCCCACAACCTGCGGGAGGTCATTGACGCCACCATCTGCGTGCTGGACAACGAGCACGCCACTTTGGACGACCTGATGGAGCACATCAAAGGCCCCGACTTCCCCACCCGGGGTATCATCATGGGCCGGGCTGGCATCCGGGCCGCCTACGCCACCGGTAAGGGCCACATCAAGGTGCGGGCGAGGACCGAGATGGAGGAGTTCGGCAACGGCCGCACCCGCATCATTGTCACTGAGCTGCCCTACCAGGTGAACAAGTCCCGTCTGGTGGAGAACATCGCCGAGCAGGTGAAGGACAAGCGCCTGGAGGGCATCTCCGGGCTGCGGGACGAGTCCGACGGCAAGAAGGGCATGCGCATTGTCATCGAGCTGAAAAAGGACGCCAACCCCCAGGTCACCCTGAACCGGCTGTTTGCCCAGACCCAGATGCAGACCACCTTCGGCGTCATTCTGTTGGCTCTGGTGAACAACCAGAAGCAGCCCAAGATTCTCACCCTGCGCCAGATCCTGGACGAGTACATTGCCTTCCAGGAAGAAGTGCTCACCCGGCGCACCCAGTACGACCTGAAGAAGGCCCAGGAGCGTGCCCACCTGCTGCGTGGCCTGCTCATCGCCCAGGACAACATCGACGAGGTCATCCGCATCATCCGCTCCAGCTACGACGACGCCAAGGAGAAGCTCATGGAGCGCTTCGGGCTGGACGACGTGCAGGCCCAGGCCATTCTGGACATGCGCCTGAAGGCTCTGCAGGGGCTGGACCGGGAGAAGCTGCAGGCGGAGTTTGACGAGCTCCAGGCCCGCATCGCCTACTACAACCAGCTGCTCTCCGACGAGACCATGCTGCGGGGCGTGCTGAAAGAGGAGCTCATCCAGATCCGGGACAAGTACGGCGACCAGCGCCGCACCGAGATCGGCTTTGCCGAGGACGACCTGGACATTGAGGACCTGATCGTGGAGGAGCAGTGCGTGTTCACCATGACCGCCAACGGCTACATCAAGCGCACCTCCGCCAGCGAGTACGCCGCCCAGGGCAAGGGCGGACAGGGCCGCAAGGGCATGTCCACCCGGGAGGAGGACTATGTGAACACCGTGTTCACCGCCTCCACCCATGACTGGATTTTGTTCTTCACCGACAAGGGCCGGGTGTTCCGCAAGAAGGGCTATCAGATCACCGAGGCGGGCCGCACCGCCCGGGGCACCAACATTGTCAACGTGCTCCAGGTGGATGGCGACGAGCGGGTCACCGAGATGATTCACACCCGGGACCTCACCGCCCAGGACCGCTACCTGGTGATGATGACCCGCAACGGCACCGTCAAGCGCATCGCCATGGACGCCCTGCGCAACCTGCG
>CALWXL010000060.1 GCA_944385485.1 uncultured Oscillospiraceae bacterium | reverse complement strand
TCTCGCAAGTGTCTCTTGGGGATGGATGGCAATGTCTCCACAGGAACTACCTGTTTTTTCATCATTCCGATGTTCCACCCTGATGAAGGGAGTTTTTTTGTGAAATACACGGTATCTCTGAAGGAAAACCACATCTTTCGCCGCCTCTACCGCAAGGGCAACACGGCCGCCGACAGCCGTCTGGCCATGTACGTGCGCAAAAACGGGCGCAACACCAACCGCTTAGGCCTCACCGTATCCACGAAAGTGGGCCATGCGGTGGTGCGCAATCGGCTGCGCCGCCGCCTGCGGGAAATTTACCGTCTGCATGAGCACCAGCTGGTGCGGGGCGTGGATGTGGTGGTGGTGGCCCGGGTGCGGGCGGGCTCCAGCTATTACGGCCAACTGGAGGAGTCCTTTCTGCGCCTGTGTCGCAAGCTGGAATTGATGGAGAAGTGAGGATATGAAGGCACTTCTCCTGTTTTTGGTGCGCTTTTACCGCAAAAACATCTCTCCGGCCCGGCCCCCCTGCTGCCGCTTTATCCCCACCTGTTCCACCTATGCCCTGGAGGCCATTGAGGTCCACGGGGCGCTGAAAGGCGGGCTTTTGTCGGTGTGGCGTGTGCTGCGCTGCCATCCGTTTCACAAGGAAAAAGGCTTCATCTACGATCCCGTACCACCGAAAAAAACTCGATGATCCAGGAGGTAACACATGGATATCTGGCAAATCCTAATGACGCCATTTAGTTGGCTGTTGAAAAACCTGTGTATCTTGTTTGACAACTATGGTCTTGCCCTGATCGTCTTTACTCTGCTGGTGAAAATCATCCTCTTCCCCCTGTCCCTCAAGGGCAAGAAGAGCATGATCAAGACCACCATGGTCTCCGGCCAGCTCAAGGAGATCCAGAAGCGCTGCGGCAACGACCGGGAGCGCTATAACCAAGAGGTGCAGAAGTTCTATGAGGAGAACAACATCAGCCCCATGGGCGGCTGTGGCTGGTCCCTCATTCCTCTGGCCATCCTGATGCCTCTGTACGCCATCATCCGCCGTCCCCTGAAGTACCTGATGGGGCTGACCGATGCTGGCACCACCGCCGTGGCCAATGCCCTGGGCGTGGCTGGCTTCCAGGCCGGTTCCGGCTTTGGCGAGCTGACCCTGGCGGCTCAGATGAACGCCGGCAACCTGGCCACCGCCAAGGAGGCCGTCACTGCTGCCGGGCTGTCCGCTGGCAGCATGTTCGTCATCAACTTCAACTTCCTGGGGCTGGATCTGGCTCAGATTCCCACCCTGAAGTTCTGGGAGGGCGGCATTGCCTGGGGTTCCCTGGGGCTGTTTTTGCTGCCCATCATCTCCGCCTGCCTGTCTTTCCTGTCCATGATCGTCACCCAGCGCACCAATAAGATGAACGCCAATCAGGACACCAACAACGGCAGCATGCGCTCCATGATGATCGTCAGCCCCCTCATCTCTCTGTGGATCGGCTTTACCATGCCCGCCGGCTTGTGCGTGTACTGGATTGCCAACTCCCTGTTCATGATGGTGCAGGAGGTCATCTGCGGCAAGATCCTCAAGAAGGACTACGAGGCTGCCCAGCGTGAGATGGAGGCCATGGCCGCCAAGGCCAAGGAGGCCGAGAAGGAGCGCCGCCGTCAGGCCGCTCAGCGCAAGGCCGAGGCCATTGCCGCCGGTAAGACCAACAAAAAGCACAAGGAAAAGAAGGAGAAGGGCGTGGACGTCACCGCCAGCCGGGAGGGTATGCGTACCTACGCCCGCGGCCGTGCCTACGACCCCAACCGCTACCCCATCACCCCCTATGTGGACCCCAACCCCGTCCGCCACACCGTGGAAGAGGATGTGGAGCCCGAGCAGGAGGTTGTGGAGGACAAGCCCGTCACCCCCACCATTCCCCCCGTGTCCGCAGCTCCCGTAGAGCCTGTGGAGGCCCAGGAGCCTGACGTGGAGCAGGAGGGCGACTATGAGGAGGCTTACGCCCCCGAAAGCGAAGACCAGAACCCCAAGGGCTAAGGAAGGAGTGCACCATCGTGCTGAAGTTTATTGAAGTCACTGGCAAGAACGAGGACGAGGCCATTGCCAAGGGTCTGGCCCAGCTGGGTCTGGATCGGGACGATGTGTCTCTGGAGATTTTGGAGCGGGGCAAGACCGGATTTTTGGGCATCGGTTCGGTGCCTGCCAAGGTCAAGCTCACCTATGAGGCCCCCGACGAAGAGGTAGAAGTGGTGGCCGAAGAGCCCGCCCCCGCCCCTGTGGTGGAGGAGGTAGTGGTGGCTGCCATGGCCGCTCCCGTGGTGGAGGAGGAGCCTGTGGAGGCTTCCACACCGGTGGAGGAGGTTGTGGACGACGACGTGGCCCAGGCCATTGTCCGCTTCCAGTCCGGCCTGTTCGCCCAGATGGGTGTGGAGGCCACCTCCCGGGTGACCCGGGACGGGGACACCTACCAGGTGGTGCTGCAGGGGGACAACATGGGCGCTCTCATTGGCCACCGGGGCGAGACCCTGGACGCCATCCAGCAGCTCACCGGCTATGTGGTCAACCGGGGCCGCAGCCACCGGGTGCGCATCCATGTGGATGCGGAAGGGTATCGTGCCCGCCGGGAGGAGGCCCTCCAGCGGCTGGCCCACAAGACCGCGGCCAAGGTGGTCAAGTACCGCCGCAACATCACTCTGGAGGCCATGAACGCCTACGAGCGGCATGTCATCCACGCCGCGTTGCAGGATGTGGCTGGTGTGAGCACCTTCTCCACCGGCACCGAGCCCAACCGCCGCACCGTTGTGGCTTACGCCCCTCAGAAGCACTAAGGCTACACCGCACCATTGCATCTGCGAGGCTTTGTGGAAATTTTCCACCCAAATTTCGTTGCGGCTTCGCGGCAATACACAAAGTATTGCCGCGAAGCCGCGCCTCATCTGGATGTAAAATTTGCGCACAAATCCTTCTTGCTGAATGGTACGGTGCAGCCTCAACAACTTCATGGCCTGCTGTGGAAATCCACGGCAGGCCATTGTTGTATTCCCTTGCCTCTCCCTCTGGGAGAGGTGGCGCCGCCGTCAGGCGGTGACGGAGAGGGTCTGTCCTCCTACGGTTCCCGGGCACAGGCTTGCCAGCCTGGGGACGCTCCGCTGGGGTGACTTTTGTCCGGGCAAAAGTCACCAAAACCCGCCTAGGGCGTTCCCCCCCTAGGTACCCCCCTGGGCATCTTAGCAGGGTGCTGGAGCATCCCCCACCGACGCTGAGGTTCTGGGCACTGTCTCTACTCCTTGCGCCGCTGCCGCTGATGCGCTTGCGTGTACAACCAAGGTGCTTCTTTGGAAAGTGCGTCGGGAGTAGGTGCAGGCTGTCGGACCCCACCCACCACCGGCCCTATTCTTCTGGGGCAAGGGCTTTCCACCCCGGAACGTGGAGCGGCAGCGGATGCAGCGGCACAGGGTATCGGCTTACCTCTGGGCCGGTTTGGGTTGCTCCAGCGGGAAAGGGCTGCTGACCTAAGGGAGGTTCTTAGGGGGGAACGCCCTAAGCGATTCTTTCCCCCATTTCTCATCGTGGAGAAATGGGGCCCAGCGGAGCGCGTACCCCCTGCCAGGCTGGCAGAATCGTGCCAGCAAATTGTAAAAAGGAAGCGATGCTTATGCCAACCCCCTTATATGATCGGCTGTGCACCCTAGCGCACCAGCCCCTCACCCGCCTGGATATGCCCGGCCACCACGGCCGCCCCGCCCCCGGGCTGGACTTCTGGCCCGCCCACCTGGATGTCACCGAGCACCCCGCCACCGGGGACCTCTTCGACCCCGAGGAGAATGACCCCATCGCGGAGGCTCAGGCCCTGTGGGCCAAAGCCGTGGGCATGGACGCCTGCCTCTTCCTCACCGGAGGCTCCACCCAGGGCATCCACGCCGCCCTGGCCCTCACCGCCGGGGTGGGAGGCCAGGTGCTGCTGGACCGGGGCTCCCACCGCTCCGTGTTCAACGCCCTGGCCCTGCTGGACCTCACCCCCCACTACCTCCCCCGCCCCTGGCTGGAGGAGGAGGGAGTCACCGGGCCCATCCAGCCCCAGGACGTGGAGCAAGCCCTGGAAACCCACCCAAATATCAAAACGGTATGTATTACCTCGCCGACTTATTACGGTGTGTTGTCAGATATTCCCGCCATTGCGGCCATCTGCCATGCCCACGGGGCCAAGCTCATGGTGGACGGGGCCCATGGAGCCCACCTGCCCTTTTTGGGCTACACCGGGTACCAGAGTGCCGACGTGGTGGTGGTGTCCGCCCACAAGACCCTCCCCGCCCCGGGCCAGACCGCTCTGCTCCTGGCCCAGGGGTACACCCCGGATCGGCTGCGGTGGGCCGCCTCCCTCTATGGCACCTCCTCCCCCAACTATGTGATGATGGCGGCTCTGGACGTGGTGCGGGACTACCTGGAAGGCGAGGGACGAAAGGCTTACACAAAAACCGCAGCCCTTGTGGAAAACTTGCGCCGAACCTTCCCCGCCCTGGGCCCGGGAGCGGTGGAGCTGGACCCCACCCGGCTGGTGCTGCGGTGTGGGGACGGCTATGGGGTGGCCCACACCCTCATGGAGCGGGGCATCTATTACGAGATGGCGGACAGCGGTCATGTGGTGCTGATTTTTACCTGTGCCGACGGCCCTGAAACGGTGTCCGCCCTCACAACTGCTCTCTCCGGGGTGGAGCTGGGGGGAGCCTCTCTCCTGCCCCCGCCGCCGCCCCCGCCCCAGCAGGTGCTGAGCCCCCGGCAGGCCCTGTTTGCCCCCACCCGAGCGGTTTCCTGGGCGGAGGCGGAGGGGGAAGTGTGCGCCTGTCAGCTGGCCCCCTATCCCCCGGGTATCCCCGTGGTGGCCCCCGGCGAAAAAGTAGACAAAAAACATCTGGCCTATTTGGCCCAGATAGGATATAATACTGGTAGTATCCAAGTGGTGTAACAACTGCGGTTTATGTAAGGGGGAGATCCTATGAAACTGATCATTGCTATCATCAACCATGACGACGTGGGTACCGTGACCCAGAACCTGTCCAAGAAAGGGTTTTCGTCCACCCGTCTGTCCACCACCGGCGGCTTTTTGATGGCGGGCAACGTGACGCTGCTCATCGGTGTGGAGGATGAAAAGGTGCAGGCAGTGATGGACATCATCCGGGAATACTCTCACAGCCGCAAGCAGCTGATCCCCACCGCCTCTGAGATGACCTACGGGTATATTCCCACCATGCCGGTGGAGGTCACCGTGGGCGGCGCCACCGTGTTTGTGGTGGATGTGGAGCGGTTTGAACGGCTGTGATGGAACTGCCTCAGACCCTCTCCCACGCCTATCTCATCACCGGAGGCAGGGAGGACAGCCGGAAAGAACTGGCCCTGCGCATGGCCGCCGCCTATCTGTGCACCGGGCAGCCCGTCCCCTGCGGGGTGTGCCGGCATTGCCGCAAGGTGCAAAGCGGCATCCACCCCGACGTGCAGTGGGTGACGCCGGCGGCGGACAAACGGGAAATCACCGTAGATCAGGCCCGGGCTCTCCGGGCCGATCTCTATGTCACCCCCAATGAGGGGGCGCGGAAGGTGTACCTCATCTCCCCCGCCGACGCCCTCAATCCGGCGGCGCAAAACGCCCTGTTGAAGATTTTGGAGGATGGCCCTGCCTACGGGGCCTTTCTTCTGCTGTGCGAGCAGCCCGGGCGGCTGCTGGAGACGGTGCGGAGCCGATGCGAGACTTTGGCCCTGCCCCCCCAGGAGCCCCAGCCGGACCCCCAGCAGCTGGACAAGGCCCAGGCTCTGGCCTCCCTGCTGCTCATCGGCACCGAGCTGGAGGTGGCCCAGGGATTGACCGCTTTGGAGCTGGAAAAGCCGAAAAGTGCCCAACTGCTGGAGCTTTTGGCCCTCACCGAGGGGTGTGTGGCCGGGCAACTGCATGCAAACCCCCGGCGCGGGGCGCGGGTGCTGCAAATTTTGAAGCAGTGTCGGGAAAACGGGGTATACAACCCGGGCCCGGGCCATGTACTGGGGTGGGTGTGCGCCCGCCTGTTCGGCTGAAACGGCCCCTGGAGGGCCTGAGATATATACGGAGGAACATCCATGACAGAGATTATCGCGGTCCGCTTCAAAGCGGGCGGAAAACAGTATTATTTTGACCCCAATGGCCTGACCATCCCGGTGGGAGTGGGGGTCATTGTGGAGACGGGCAAGGGGCTGGAGTACGGCACCTGTTCCCGCAGCAACGCCATGGTGCGGGACGACGTGGTGGTGCAGCCTCTGCGGGGCGTGGTGCGCCTGGCCACCCCCAAGGACGAAAAGCAGGTCCAGGACAATCACCGCAAGGAGAAAGAGGCGTTGAAGATCTGCCAGCAGCTGGTGGAGCGCCACGGCCTGGATATGAAGCTGGTGGACGTGGAGTATAGCTTCGACGGCAGCAAGATCATCTTCTTCTTCACCTCCGAGGGCCGGGTGGACTTCCGGGCCCTGGTGAAGGATCTGGCCAGCATCTTCCGCTCCCGCATCGAACTGCGGCAGATTGGCGTCCGGGACGAGGCCCGGATGCTGGGCGGCTTAGGCATTTGCGGCAAGCCCTTCTGCTGCCATCAGTTCTTGGACGAGTTCCAGCCTGTGTCCATCAAAATGGCCAAGACTCAGAACCTGTCCCTGAACCCCACCAAGATTTCCGGCACCTGCGGGCGGCTGATGTGCTGTCTGAAGTACGAGCAGGACGCCTATGAGGACGCGGTGAAGCGCTGCCCCAAGCAGGAGTCTTTTGTGGAGTGCCCCGATGGCGTGGGTAACGTCACCTCGGTCAACCTCCTGCGGGAGCAGGTGAAGGTGCGCCTGGAGGACTCCACCGAGCAGCCCAAGACCTACCGCACCACCGAAATCCGGGTGGTGCGCAACGGCAAGGGCAAGCGCCCCGAGGACTATGTGGCCCCTCCCAAGGAGGAGCTGGAAAAGCTGCGCTACATTCCCCCTGAGGAGGAGCGCAGTCTGGGAGATTCCTCCAGCCTGGCCGCCCTGTTGGAGCAGTATATGGCGGTGAACCAGGGGGAGGAGGAGAAGAAGGCCTCCCGCTCTCGCCGCCGCCGTGGGGGCAAGAAGGAGGGGCAGCCTGCCGCCCAGCCGGAGAAGCCCAAGGCCCAGCCCGCCGGGGACAAGTCCAAGGGCAAGTCTGCGCCCCAGAGCCCCAAGCGCCAGGGAAAGGGACAAAAGCCCCAGGCCCAGCCCCAGCAGCCCAAGGGGGCCAAGGAGCAAAAGCAGAACCCCCGGCCTCAGCAGGTTTCCAAGCCCAAGCCTGCCTCTCAGCCCCAGACCACTGGGGAGGCCGGAGGCGAGAAGCGCCGCCGCAGCCGTCCCCATCACCGGCGCAAGAAGCCCCAAAATAATGAATAATTTAGAATGAATAATGAAGAATTATGGTGTGCCTGCGGCACGGATGGAAAAGGCGGAGCTGTGTCACGCACCAAAGGCTCCCCTGTGTAAGGGGAGCTGTCAGCCCATAAGGGCTGACTGAGGGGGTGACGGTACGAGTAGAAGTCAATCCCTCCGACCCGGCTTACGCCGGCCCACCTCCCTTTGCACAAGGGAGGCTTTCGGCCCAGCAGAGACTTGATGGCCTGCATTCTTCATTATTCGTTATTCCCTATTCATTCAAAAGGTGCAGCCGTAAGACTGCACCTTTTTCACAAGGAGGACTTTATGAAAACCTACCAAGCGGTGCTCTATGACATCGACGGCACCCTACTCAACACCGTCAACATGAACATGTACCCCCTGCTTCGTATTATAAAGGAGGAGCTGGGAGAGGAGCGCACCCTGGCCGACGTGGTGAAGTTCATGGCCTACCCGGGTATGAAGGTCATGGAGGAGCTGGGCATCCAGGACCCCGAGACCACCTACCAGCGCTGGGTGCGCTACGTCAACGAGTACCCGGAGGGGGCCACCCCCTACCCCGGCATGGTGGATACCCTGGAGGCGTTGCGCCAGCGTGGGGTGCGCCAGGCGGTGGTGTCCTCCAAAATGCGGGCCCAGTACCGCATTGACGTGGAGGGCCAGGGCCTGGACCAGTACATGGAGACGGCGGTGCTGGAGGAGGACACTTCCCGCCACAAGCCCCACCCCGACCCCCTGCTGGAGTGCCTGAAACGGATGGAACTGGCCCCCCACCAGGTGCTCTATGTGGGAGATACCCCCTCGGACAGTGTGGCCGCCCAGGCCGCCGGGATGGACTTTGCCTATGCCAAATGGAACGGTGTGGAGCAGGGCCGGGCGGACAGTGCTGCCTATGTGCTGTACACCCCCGGTCAGCTGCTGGAGCTGTTTGAGAGCCGCTGATTTTTCTATACATGTATAACCGGGAATGGGTCACTTTACAGTCCCATTCCTGGTAATTTTTATGAAAAATTCATATGAATCCGGCGAAATTGGATGAAACCACAAAAATGACAGGAGATTTTTGGAGGATATGAAGTTAAAATAGATAAATATTCCCTTGATAAAGGACAAGTTGTTTGGTATGATGGTAAAAATGGCGGTTGTCCGCCCGGACAAATTTTTGTACAAACCGCTTAGGACCCTGGACAAAGGAAAGGGAGGATGTAGAACATGAAACCAGTGTGGAAGCGCACAGTGGCTTTGACCCTGGCGACGGCGCTGACGGCCGGCTTGGTGATCCCAGCCATGGCAGCCAGCAACAACGGCACGGATACCAGCGTCTATGATAAGGTGCTGGGCATCCGGAAAGAGCACTACAACGACAGCATTAAGCTATCCGGTGGTGAGGCCGACTTCACCGGAGAGGAATGGTTGGACCAGAGCGAGGTCATCGGCATCAACCGGGAGCAGGCCAAGAGCCAGTTCATCTCCTATCAGGACGCCGACACCGCCCTGGCCGCTGAGAAGTCGGTGCTGGACGAAGTAGGCCCCGAGACCTCGGACTACTACAAACTGCTGTCCGGCACCCAGTGGGATTTCACCATGGTGAAGACCCCCGCCGAGGCCGAGAAGGTGGACGCAGAGTATCTGGCCAAGGACTACAGCGGGGACGCCTTCCAGAAGGAGTATGTACCCCAGGCCTGGCAGACCTACCGCAACGAAGACGGGACGTTTAAGTACTTCGACGAGCCCATCTACACCAACGTGGCCCTGCCCTGGTTTGGCAACTTTGAGACCACCAACTATCAAACGCCCAAGGCCCCCGAAACGTACAACCCGGTGGGCTACTACCGCACCAGCTTTACCCTGCCGGAGGGCTGGGACGGACGGGAGGTCTTTATCTCCTTCCAGAGCGTGGAGTCCGCCTACTATCTCTATGTCAACGGACATAAGGTGGGCTATTCCACCGACTCCTTCACCGCCCACGACTTCAACATCACCCCCTATCTGAAT
>CALWXL010000059.1 GCA_944385485.1 uncultured Oscillospiraceae bacterium | reverse complement strand
CGCTCCAGCAGGTTCAGGCAGCGCACCAGGGTGGATTTACCCGCGCCACTCATGCCCACAATGCCGAAGATGTCCCCATCTCCAATGGTCAGGGACACATCGTTCAGGGCGGTGAACTCCCCCTCGGCGGTGGGGAAGCGTTTTGTGATATGTTTTAACTCAATCATATGACGTTCTCCCTTTGTTTCCAAACAATAGCTTGATTTTATGACAATTTTCCTACTGTGTCAATAGGGCATACGCCCCGGGATTTTCTTGGCAAACACCCTTGCAATGTGATATCATGGCAAAAAAGGCGGGTGAAACCATGCAATCCATTCTCTTAGTGGAAGACGACAAACACATTGTGGACAACCTCACCGACTACCTGGAGGGAGAGGGCTTCCGGGTGCGCAGCGCCTCCGGCCAGACCCAGGCCCTGAACCTTCTGGAGGGAGAGCGGTTCGACCTCATCCTGCTGGACATCTCCCTGGCTGACGGCAACGGCTTTGCGGTGTGCTCGGCGGTGAAGGCCCTGTACCACCTTCCGGTGATTTTCCTCACCGCCTCCGGGGATGAGTACAGCACCGTCACCGGGTTTGAGGTGGGGGCGGACGACTACATTCCCAAGCCCTTCCGCCCCCGGGAACTGCTCATGCGCATCAAAAACGTGCTGCGGCGCACGGGCAGCGGCGGCGGTCTGGTGCGTCTGGGCCGGGTGGAAGTGGACACCGTCCGGGGCACTGCTACCAAAGACGGGCGGGATTTGAACCTGTCCGCCCTGGAGTACCGGCTGCTTCTCATGTTTCTCAACCACCCCGGGGCCGTGCTCACCCGAAGCCAGCTGCTGGAGGGCATCTGGGACATTGCCGGGGACTTTGTCAACGACAACACTCTGACGGTGTACATCAAGCGGCTGCGGGAGAAAATTGAGGATGATCCCCAAGCCCCCACTCTCATCAAGACGGTGCGGGGCCTAGGGTATAAGGCGGAAATGGGGTGAGCGGTTTGGAGCACAAAACCCTCACCCGTCTGCTCTTTCTCCTCCTCACTGTGGTCGACACCGGATTTGGCCTTTTCCTGGGCGGAATGTGGGGGCTGCTCCTGCTCCCCATTTGTCTGGGCTTCTGGGGCCTGGCGGAGTGGAACACCGCCCGCACCGACCGGGAACTGGCCCGGCTCTCCCAGACCCTCAACCGCATCCTCCACGGTGAGGATCACCTGGGGGTGGAGGAGTACAGCGAGGGAGAACTGGGCATATTGCGCAGCGAAATTCACAAGATGACGGTGCGGCTGCGGGAGCAGCAACAAGCCCTTCAGGAGGACAAGGTGTATCTGGCCAACTCCCTGGCCGACCTGTCCCACCAGCTGCGCACCCCCCTCACCTCCATGAATCTGGTGGCAGAACTGCTGACCCGGGAGGACCTCACCCCCCAGCGGCGGGCCAAGCTGTGCCGGGAGCTCACCCAACTGCTGAGCCAAATGGATTGGCTGGTGACTACCCTTCTGAAACTGTCCAAGCTGGAGGCGGGCACCATCCCCTTCCGCTCCGACACGGTCCCTCTGGAGCAGGTGGTGGCCCAGGCTGCCGCCCCCTTTCTCATCCCCATGGAGCTGCGGGAACAGACGTTTTCTGTGGACTGTTCCGGCTCCTTCACCGGGGATGTGCATTGGACGGCAGAAGCGGTGGGGAATCTCATCAAAAATGCCATGGAACACACCCCAACCGGGGGTTCCATCACCATTTCCGGGCGAGAAAATGCCCTGTTCATTGAGCTGGTGGTGGAGGACACCGGGCCGGGGATTGACCCCCAGGACCTGCCCCACCTCTTTGAGCGGTTCTACCGGGGTTCCTCCCGCACCTCCCACGGCTTTGGCATCGGCCTGTCCCTGACCCAGCGCATTGTCACCGGGCAGGGGGGCACCATCCAGGCCCGCAACCGCACCCCTCAGGGGGCACAATTTGTGTTACGATTTTACAAGGGGACCGTGTGATGGTCCCCTTTTCTGTGAAATGCTTTGGACTTGCACCGCAGTCATAGGCCCCCTTGTGTAAAGGGGGCTGTCTGCCGCCAGGCAGACTGGGGGATTGACCCTGCCCTGGAATCGTCAATCCCTCCGTCACGGCTTACGCCGTGCCACCTCCCTTTGCACAAGGGAGGCTTTCCATTTTGTGACGGATCTGTCACCCAAAAGTCACGGCCCTGTCACCTGGGTGTGGTAGGATGTAGCCACAATCCCAAAGGAGGAATGAACATGGAACTGCTTCGTGTGGAGCATTTGTGCAAAACCTACGGCACCGGGGAAAATCAGGTCAAGGCCCTGGATGACGTGTCTTTTTCCGTGAATCGAGGGGAATTTGTGGCCATCATCGGACCCTCCGGGTCGGGTAAGTCCACCCTGCTGCACCTGCTGGGTGGCGTGGACAAACCCACCAGCGGCAAGGTGTTTGTGGACGGCTGCGACGTGTACGCCCAAAACGAGGAGAAGCTGGCCATCTTCCGCCGCCGTCAGGTGGGGCTCATCTACCAGTTTTACAACCTCATCCCCGTGCTGGACGTGGTGGAGAATATGACCCTTCCGGTGCTGCTGGACGGACAGAAGGTGAACCCCAAACGTCTGAACGAACTGCTGGACACTCTGGGACTGCGGGGGAGAGAGCGGCATCTGCCCAATCAGCTCTCCGGCGGTCAGCAGCAGCGAGTGTCCATTGGCCGGGCGCTGATGAATGCCCCGGCGGTGGTACTGGCCGACGAGCCCACCGGCAATCTGGACTCCAAAAACAGCCAGGAGATCGTGGAGCTGCTGCGGCTGTCCAACCGCACCTATCACCAGACCCTCATTGTCATTACCCACGATGAACAGCTGGCCCTTCAGGCCGACCGGGTCATCGCCATTGAGGACGGAAAAATCGTGCGGGACGAGGTGATCCGTCCATGAACGTGCTGCACAAGGTCACCCTCCAGGCCCTGAAGCAAAACCGCACCCGCACCATTGTCACCATCATCGGCATCATCCTGTCCACCGCCATGCTGTGCGCCGTGACCACCTTTGCCACCAGCTTCCAGCAGTACCTGCTCAACGGGTATATCTACTCCTTTGGCAGCTGGCATGTGGGCCAGAAAAGCCTCCCTTACAGCCAATGTCAGCAGTTATCCCAAACCGAAGGCGTAGCTGAAACCGTGTATTTGCAGCAGCTGGGCTACGCCGAAACAAATACCAGCCTCAGCGAATCCACCCCCTATCTCTATGTACTGGGCTTGTCTCCTCAAGACACCGACTTACTTCCCCTTCACCTCTCCCAGGGCCGTCTGCCCACCTCGCCCGACGAGATTGTCCTCACCCAGTCCTTTTTGGACAACAGTTCCCATATCTATCAGGTGGGCGACACCCTGACCCTGGGCTTGGGCCAGCGGATGTCGGACGGTCTTGCCCTGGGGGAACAGAACCCCTATAACTTTGAGGAGGGGGAGACTTTGGAGGTTCGGGAAACCCGCACCTATACCGTGGTGGGCATCTGTGAATTCTGGGGCCTAGACACCTACTCAAACCCTGCATACACGGTCTTTACCTCCGCAGATTCCAACCTGTCCGACGATACCCTATGCAACGTGTATCTATCCCTGGAGGATGCACACCAAGTCTATACTTTTCAACAGGACCACAATCTAGAGGAAACCAACTCCAATGTGTTGATGTACTCCGGAATATCCCGATACGGCAACTTCTACGCAGTCATCTATCGCCTGGCCGCCATTGTCATCGCCCTCATTATCGCCGCCTCGGTGGTACTCATCTACAACGCCTTTGCCATCTCGGTGTCCGAACGCACCCGGCAGTTTGGTCTACTCTCATCCCTGGGTGCTACCAAAAAACAGTTGCGGAAGATGGTACGTTTTGAGGCCCTGGTGCTCAGCGCCATTGGGGTGCCCCTGGGTGTCCTGTCGGGCATTCTGGGCATTGGGATCACCCTTCACTTTTTGGGCGACCTTTTTGCCACCCTCCGCAGTGAGTCTACCGTTTCCATGAAGCTTCATGTGTCCTGGGTGGGTGTGCTGGTGGCAGTGGCGCTGGGTGTGGTGACCGTACTTCTCTCCGCCTGGATTCCCTCCCGGCGAGCCACCAAGGTATCCGCCATGGAGGCCATCCGCCAGTCCCAGGACATCCACGCCACGAAAAAGCTGGTGCGCCCCTCTCTTTTGACCCGGAAGCTCTTCGGCTTGCCCGGCATCTTGGGGGTCAAGTACTACAAGCGCAGCGCCAAGAAGTACCGCACCACCGTATTTAGTCTCTTCCTCAGCGTGGCGCTTTTTGTCTCCGCCTCCTCCTTCTCCTCCTCCCTCACCCAATCGGTGTCGGGCGCCTTTGGCGGAGACACCTACGATCTACGCCTTTCCTTCTCCCCCTCGGAGTTGAATATCACCCCCCAGGAGCTCCAGCAGCAACTTCAGAACCTGAGCAGTGTGGACGACGCGGCTCTGGTGGTGGAGTTTTCCCTGGCGGGTGCCTACCGTCTGGAAGATATGACTCAGGAGATGTGGGACCTGTCCACCCCCATTCAAGGAACGGTGTACCAAACCCTGACGATGAGTTTTGTGGACGACGACACCTACCGGGCCCTATGTGAGGAGCGAAAGCTGGACCCTGCCACCACCTCCGGCCTCGCCTTTGTCGGTGTCACTGCCTTTGACGAGCAGCAGGAAAAATTCGTCCATGTAGACCAGTTGGGTGATCCCACCTCTTTGACTGCCTTGACCTTTGATTCCATCCCCAACCACTATTGGAGCGGCCCTCTGCAAGGCGAAGATGGAACCACTCAGATGCAGGCCATTGACGTAGATACTGGAGAATCCACCTTCTACCCCCTGGATCAGGTGGCTCACTCCATCGCCCTGGATGTATCTTCAGTGCAGCAGGATTGGCCCTATTTCTTAGCCAATGAGGGTGCCGTCAAAGTGCTCTACCCTCTGTCCCAGCTGGAGGACTTCCCCCTGACCCCCTCCGAGGGCAATTATTTTACCTATATGCTGGCCTCGGACCACCAGCAGGCGGAGAAGGATATTCAGACTTGGCTGTCTGCCCACTCCATGAGTGCCCGTGGGTTGCGCAACTATGCTGGCTCACAGGAAGCTGACCGGAACCTCATCACCATCATCAATGTCTTCTCCTACGGCTTCATCACCCTCATCTCCCTGGTGGCCATGACCAACGTGTTCAACACCATTTCCACCAACGTGATGCTGCGCACCCGGGACTTCGCCATGCTCCAGTCCGTGGGCATGACCCGGCGGGAGATGCGGCGGATGCTGGGCTTTGAGTGTATCCTCTACGGCACCCGGGCCCTGATCTTGGGCATTCCAGTGTCCATCTTCATCAGCTATCTCATTTTTGACTCCATCAACCAAGGCTATCCCCTCCCCTTCCAGGTGCCCTGGCTGCCCCTGGGCATCGCCTGCCTGAGCGTGTTTGTGGTGGTGTTTGCCACCATGGCCTATGCCGCCAGAAAGGCAGGAAAGCAACAGCTGGTGGAGGCGCTGAAAAACGAAAACCTGTAAATCCACCGAAAAAGCCTCCCTTGTGTAAAGGGAGGTGGCCCGGCGTGAGCCGGGTCGGAGGGATTGACCGCCACCTGCACCGTCAACCCCTCAGTCAGCCTTACGGCTGACAGCTCCCCTTACACAGGGGAGCCATTGTGGGGTATGTGCCAAATAGAAACAAGAAGGGCTGTCCAACTCGGACAGCCCTTCTTTCATACATATTCAGTTCTTGGCCAAAGGCAGCGTCACCGAAACGGTGGTACCAGAGCCCACCACGCTGGCCAGCTTGATGTTACCCTCATACAGGGCCACAATGTGCTTGACGATGGCCAGCCCCAAGCCGGTGCCGCCAGCGGCCCGGCTGCGGCCCTTATCCACCCGGTAAAACCGCTCAAAGACACGGCTCTGGCTCTCCTCAGGGATGCCGATTCCGGTATCCGCCACCATAAAGTAAGCCATGCCGCCGGTAGGCTCCACGGTGACGGTAACCCGTCCCCCCTTGCGGTTGTACTTGATGGCGTTTTCCATCAGGTTGATGGCCACTTCCTTGAAGCGATCGGGGGCAATGCAGGCCTCCACCTCGCTGCCCTCCACCCGCAGCTGTACCCCTGCCTTTTCGGCCTGGGGCTGGAGGATGGTCTGCACCTCCCGGGTGATGCTCATCAGCGGCGCCCGCTCGGTGCCGGTGGCGCCCGCCACCGTCTCCAACTCCGAGACGGTGAGGATGTCGTCCACCAGGGTGGACAGGCGATCCACCTCCACCGAGATCATGGTCAAAAACCGCTGCTGATCCTCGGGCTTGGTGACCATGCCGGAAGAGAGCATATCGGTAAAGCCCTTGATGGAGGTCAGCGGTGTTTTCAATTCGTGGGTGACGTTGGCAGTAAATTCGCTTCTCGCAGACTGCAAAGTCTCATCCACCTGGCGCACGGCCACTTCAGCCTCCTCCACCGGCTTGGCGGTGGTGGTGGCCAGGCGTCGGGCCAGCACAAAGGCCAGCACCAGAGCCAGCACTGCCGCCGCCAGCAGGCCCACCGCAGTCTGGACCACCAGGGTGTCCACGGTGGACAGGGACATGGCAGCCCGGCCAATGTACCCGTCGGTGAAGACCCGGGCCACATAGATGGTGTAGATGCCGGTGGTGGCGGAGCGACGCACGTCCTCCCCTACCCCGTTTTCCTTGGCCTCTACCACCTCGGGGCGGATGGCGTGGTTTTCCTTGGACTCCTTATCCGTGTCCCCCAACACCGTGCCGTCGGGAGAGAGAATAGTCAGGCGCTTTTCCGGGGCGGCTTTGGTAAACTGCTCCAGGAGTTCTTCCGTCCAGGTCTCATAGTTCTGGGCGTCCATGAGGGCCAGAAGCTCGGTGAGATTGTCCCGGGCGGTATCCATCTCCCGCTGACGGAAGGTCCAGATGCCCACCGCTGCCGAGAGCAGCACCGATAAAGCTGCAATGAAAAAAATGGATATGGTCAGTTTCTTCTTCAACGTTTCTCACCCCATCTTGTAGCCCACAGAGCGAACCGTGGTGATATAGCCCTCCCCCAATTTTTGGCGCAGGGCCTTGATGTGCATATCCACGGTGCGGGTCTCTCCGGTGAAGTCGTAGTCCCACACGGCGGCGAGAATTTCGTCCCGGGTGAGCACGGTACCCCGGCGGCGTACCAGCAGACGCAGCAGCTCAAACTCTTTGTACGTCAGAGAGATATCCTCCCCGCCTCGGGTGACGGTGCGCCCGGCGGGGTCGATGACCAGGTCCCGATAGCGCAGCAGGGGATCGCTGTCCCCCACCCGGCGCATCACGGCGTTGACCCGGGCCTGCAGCTCCATCACCCCGAAGGGCTTGGATATGTAGTCATCCGCCCCCAAATCCAGGGCCGTCACCTTGTCCATCTCGGTCTGACGGGCGGTGAGCATGATGATGGGCATCTTGGCCGTGGCCTCCTCCCCCCGCAGACGACGGACGATATCCAAACCATCCATCCCGGGCAGCATCACATCCAGCAGAGCCAAATCCGCCGCAGGGGCAGCGGCAAAGAAGTCCTCCCCGCTTTCAAAGACCAACACTTCGTGACCCATGGATTTGAAATAATACTCTAACATGGTGCGGATGGACTCGTCATCCTCCACAATGGCAATGCGCAGGGCCATGGTTGTTCTCTCCTTTAATCGTTACTGAATTTCTCCGGTGACGCAGAAAATGGCCCAGTTGGCAATGTTTACGGCGTGGTCGGCCACCCGCTCCAGATACTTGCCGATGATGATCAGATCCACCGAGCGGTCGGAGTGATCCGCCCGGGCGGCAATGCGCTCTACCAGGATTTTCTTAAGCTGGACAAACAGGTCGTCCACCACGTCGTCCAGGTTGATGACCGCCCGGGCGGTGTTCTCGTCCCGATCCACGTAGGCGGCAATGGCCTGGCGCACCATCAGTCCCGCCTGGCGGCTCATGGCCACAATCTCCTGGGGCACCTCAGGCTTGTCGCCGCTCTCGGCAATGAGCAGGGAGATCTCGGCGATGTTGGCGGCCTGGTCGCCAATGCGCTGCAGGTCGGTGACCATCTTCATGGCAGCGGAAATGGTGCGCAGGTCCCGGGCCACCGGCTGCTGACGCATCAGCAGGGACATGCAGCGGTTTTCGATGTCCCGCTCCATCTGGTCCATGGTGTTGCGCATCTCAATGGTGGCCTTCGCTCCCTCCGCCTTGCCCTGGGTGAGGGAGGCGGTGACCAGGTCGATGGCATCCTGGGTGGTGGTTCCCATGGCGGTGAGCTCATGACTGAGCTCCACCAGCTCGGCATCAAATGTTTTTCTCATACAGTAGTCTCCTCCTTAGCCGAATCGTCCGGTGATGTAGTCCTCGGTGCGCTTGTCCCGGGGCACCGAGAACAGCTTCTCGGTGTCGTCCGCCTCCACCAGCTCGCCGTGGAGGAAGAAGGCGCAGCGGTCGGACACACGGGTGGCCTGCTGCATGTTGTGGGTAACAATTACTATTGTATACGTTTTTTTCAATTCTGCAATCAGATCTTCGATCTTGGAGGTGGAAATGGGGTCCAGAGCGGAGGTGGCCTCGTCCATGAGCAGCACGTCAGGCTCCACGGCCAGAGCCCGGGCAATGCAGATACGCTGCTGCTGGCCGCCGGACAGGGACAGGGCGGACTTCTTCAGCCGGTCCTTCACCTCGTCCCAGATGGCAGCGCCCCGCAGGGACTTCTCCACAATCTCATCCAGCTGCTTTTTGTTGCGGATGCCATGGGTACGGGGTCCGTAGGCGATGTTGTCGTAGATGGACATGGGGAAGGGGTTGGGCTTCTGGAACACCATGCCCACATGGCGGCGCAGCCAGGTCACATCCACCTGGGGGTCAAAGATGTTTTGGTCCCGGTACATCACCTTGCCCTCGATTTTCACCGAGGGGACTAGGTCGTTCATCCGGTCCAGGGTCTTGAGAAAGGTGGACTTGCCGCAGCCAGAGGGGCCGATGAGGGCGGTCACCTGGTTTTGGGGCATCTCCAGATTGATATCCTTCAGGGCATGGTTCTGGCCATACCACAGATTCAAATTCTCCGTTTTTAAAATGGCGTTCATGGGAGCAGTTCTCCTTTACTTATTCTTCAGACGGCTTCCGGCCAGGGCGGCCAGGAGGTTGATGACCAGGGTGATGACCATCAGCACGGCGGCCACCGCCAGGGCGCTCTGCACATCTCCGTTTTCGTTGACGTACACATACAGGGCCACGCTGAGGGTGCTGGAAGAGGTGGTGAGGGACTCGGCAAAGCTGTGGAGCGCACTGCCCATACCGGCAGTGAAGAGTAGGGCGGCAGACTCGCCCACAATGCGGCCCACGGCCAGGATGCAGCCGGTGACGATGCCGTCCACGGCGTTGGGCAGTACCACGGTGCGCACCATGCGCCACTTACCGGCGCCCAGACCCAGAGCGCCCTCCCGGTAGGACTGGGGCACGGTCTTCAAAGACTCCTGGGTGGTACGCACGATGGTGGGCAGGATCATAATCACCAGGGTGAGACCGCCGCCCAGGATGCCGTACTTAAAGCCCAGAATCTGCTGGAAGAAGAGCATACCCACCAGGCCGAAGATGATGGAGGGGATGCCGGTGAGGGTCTCGGTGGCAAACTCGATGATGGACACCAGCTT
>CALWXL010000058.1 GCA_944385485.1 uncultured Oscillospiraceae bacterium | reverse complement strand
TGGACACCATGAAGCGCAAGCAGTTCCTCAAGGGCATGGAGCAGATCGCCCAGGAGGGCGCCATCCAGATCTTCAAGACCCCCTACTCCGGTATGGAGGAGGTCATTGTGGGCGTGGTGGGTACCCTGCAATTTGATGTGCTGGAGTACCGCCTGCGCAGCGAGTACGGGGTGGACCTGTACGTGGAGGGCCTGCCCTATCAGTTCCTGCGCTGGATTGAGCACGACGGGGACCAGCCCCTCCGCTCCGACGACCTGGTGCTGCCCAACGACGCCATGCTGGTGGAGGACTACAAGGGCAACCAGCTGCTGCTCTTCGCCTCCGGCTGGTCCATCAACTGGACGGCCGACCGCAACAAGCAGCTGAAGTTGTTGGAGTTTGGAGGCGCCAGCTTCTAAACAAGGAGGTATCATCCGTGGACAACATGTATCAGAGCGTCATTCCTTCTCCTGGGCGCAAGCGCCCCAGGAGTAATCTCCTGCTGGGCATTCTCATTGCCATCGTGCTGGTGGTTCTCGCCATCTGTCTGTACCCCCCGGTGCGTATGATGGTGCACCAAAGCCAGTACAAGGAGTTTGTCACTGTGTTGTCCACGGCCACCTATCGCACCTCCCCCACCCAAGTGCTCACCGCCCAGGTGGACGGCCAAACGCTGTCCGTAAGTCAGGACAACGCCTACGGCCTGTGCGGGGCCATTGTCAAGCAGGGCCCCTGCTACATCTCCAAGGAACAGCCCCAGCGGGAGCCGGATGTTCACCTGAGCTATGGCATCTACGGCACTATGGACCTGTGGGACGTACCCCTGGAAAACGACTCCAACGGCTTCTCCTCCGGGGTGTATATCCACTTCACCTCGTACACGGAGAACGTGGACTTCTCCTATCTCATGGTTGGTGACCCTCTGCGGGATCTTCTCACCGCCTACCTCTCCCCGGAACTGAACACCGTCTTGGACTGAACCCCAGAAAGGAGCACACCATGTCCGGTATGTATGAAAACGTCGTCCCCCGCAACCAGCGCCAACCCCACAGCAAGCGAGGCTGGCTGGTTGCCATCGTGGTGGTAGCCGTGGTGGTATTGGCCGCCTGTGTCTACCCCGTGGCGCGCACCCTTCTGCACCAATACCAGTACAAGCAGTTTCTCGCCGCCCTCTCCTCCCAGACCACCCAGGTCTATGCCAAGAACAATTTGCGGGCCGAGGTGGACGGCACCTCCCTGCGTATCACCCAGGACAACGCCTACACCATCTACAACACCATGGTGGCCTTGGGCGCTGGGTCAGTGGCAGGACAGGCCCCGGAGGATGAGCCCAACGCCACTTTGTACTACGGCGATCAGGCGGTGATGCAGCTGTGGGATGTGTCCACCGACGACACCTCCCGGGTGTATGTGTCCTTTGACGGCCCAGATCGGGACTTTTCCTATATCATTGGGGAAAAAGGACTGGAATACCTGATGAAGCCCCTCTCTCCAGACCAGAATCCTGCTTGGGAGTAATCGGATGTAAAATGAACCCCCGGTTGATGCACCGGGGGTTTTCTCTTGGTTTAGGTTTCTTCCGGATCGATCCAGGCACAGCTGCGGCCCACGGCCTTGTGCCAGCCTCGCAGCAGCTTTTGCCGTCTCGCGTCATCCATGTCGGGAGTATACAGGTGGTCCAGGGTCCACTGGGCCTTGATTTCCTCCAGGTCTTTCCAGAACCCAGTGGCCAGTCCCGCCAGGTAGGCAGCTCCCAAAGCAGTTGTCTCCCGAATCATGGGGCGGCGCACCTGCTTGCCCAAAATGTCCGCCTGGAACTGCATGAGAAACTTGTCCCGGGAGGCTCCTCCATCCACACACAGCTCGGTGAGGTGGATGCCTGTGTCCTTCTCCATGGCCTCCACCAAATCATAGCTCTGGTAGGCGATGGACTCCTGGGCCGCCCGGATGATATGCTCTCGGGTGGTGCCCCGGGTGATGCCAATGAGGCAGCCCCGGGCGTACATATCCCAATAGGGGGCGCCCAGCCCGGTAAAGGCGGGCACCAAGTACACCCCGCCGGTGTCAGGCACCTTCTGGGCGTAGTACTCCGCATCCCGGGACTCGTTGAAAAAGCGCAACTCGTCCCGTACCCATTGGATGACCGCACCGCCCACAAACACGCTGCCCTCCAGAGCGTACTGCACCTTGCCGTTCAGGCCAATGGCGATGGTGCTGATGAGGCCGTTTTGGCTGCGGTAGAGCTGGTCTCCCGTGTTCATCAGCAAAAAGCACCCCGTACCGTAGGTGTTCTTGGCCTTTCCCGGCTCAAAACAGGTCTGGCCGAACAGGGCCGCCTGCTGGTCTCCGGCGATGCCTGCAATGGGCACTTCCACTCCCTGAAGGTTCACATAGCCATAGATTTCACTGGAGTTGCACACCTTTGGCAGCATATTCATGGGAATACCCAGCTTGCTGCAGATGGTCTCATCCCACTTCAATTCCTTGATGTTGTAGAGCATGGTGCGGCTGGCG
Source organism: uncultured Oscillospiraceae bacterium (assembly GCA_944385485.1). Classification (GTDB taxonomy): domain Bacteria; phylum Bacillota; class Clostridia; order Oscillospirales; family Oscillospiraceae; genus Enterenecus. The sequence continues at coordinate 7,379 of CALWXL010000058.1, read as the reverse complement.
TTGGTGTAGTCGGTGACGTGGACCTTACCACCGGTGAGCTTCCAAATCAGCCAGGTATCCACGGTGCCGAACAGCAGCTTGCCCTGCTGGGCCTTTTCCCGGGCCCCATCCACATGGTCCAGAATCCACTGGATTTTGGTACCCGAGAAGTAGGCGTCTATGAGCAGCCCGGTGTGCTCCTTCACATATTCGGTAAAGGCCTCGTCCCGCTTCAGCTCCTCGCACAGGGAGGCGGTGCGGCGACACTGCCACACAATGGCGTTGTAGATGGGGCGCCCGGTGTCCTTGTCCCACACAATGGCGGTCTCCCGCTGGTTGGTGATACCGATGGCGGCAACGTCGGCAGGGTCAATGCTGTTGGCCACCAGGGCCTCCACCAGCACCCCGTACTGGCTGGAGTAGATCTCCATGGGATCGTGCTCCACCCACCCGGGTTGGGGGTAGTGCTGGGCAAACTCCCGCTGCTCCAGAGCAACGATATTCTGCTGACGATCAAAGATGATACAGCGGCTGCTGGTGGTGCCCTGATCCAGGGCGATCACGTATTGTTTCATTCCTTCACGCCTCCTGTGTGCTTCCACATGTCCCATACGGCCTGACAGGTGGTGGACACCGCCACCGCTCCCGCCTTGATGGCATCCAACACTTCTTCCTTATATTTGATGAGCCCCCCGGCAATCACCGGAATCTGGGTGCTCTGGGTAATCTCTGTGATGATACGGGGCATAATTCCCGGCAAAATCTCAATAAAATCCGGTTTTCCCACGGAAATCTGCCCGTGTAGACTGGAGATGGACAGCGAGTCCAAAATAAAGGCCCGCTGCACCGTCACAAGCCCCAAATGCCTTGCCCGGCGCACCTGTGCGGGCCGGGTGCTGATGATGCCGTGGGGGTGGCAGAGCTGGACCAAAGCGTCCACGGCAATCTCCCGGTTGCTCAGCCCCTCTACCAGGTCCATGTGCACCAGTACAGTCTTGCCCGCCCGTTTCACCCGTTCCACCTGCTGGGCCACGTTGAGTACCGTACTGGAGAGGAGAAACACCACCTCGCATTCCGATTGCAGTGCCGCCTCCAAGGCCTGTTCTTCCTTCACCGCGGCAATGACCGGGTTTGTCATCAGCTGTTCTTTGATCTGGTGCATGGTCTTCTCTCCTCTTTTCCCTGGGACAAACAAAAAAGAGCACAACAAGCGAACCTACATCGCCCGTCCTGCTCTTCCTCTCATCTGGACACGCCCCATTATGACAGATTGCACATCCGTTGTAAAGATTGTCCTGTGCATTTTTTCTTTTTTCGTCAAATTGCCCGATTCCCTCTTCCAGTTTTCTACATTATGCACATTTTTCCATTTTCGTATTGACAACTTCCTGTGCGAAGTGTTACTGTTGTCCCAACAACGGGGTGCTGAGAGCATGGAGTAGAAAGCACACAGGCCAAGGGTGTCTGTGTGCTTTTTTTACGCCAAAGACCCCATATTTCGGCCTTTATTGAGAGGAGGATTTATCCATGAAGAAAACCGTCCGACGTACCGCTGTGTTCTGGTTATGTCTATCCCTGATCCTTTGCCTCATCAGCGCAGCCGGGGCCAGCTTGGTACAGAGCAATTTCGGCCGTGTCACCGTTAAGGATCTCCGATTTGAGACGGTGAGTGGCCACCAGATGAGCGCGTTGCTCTTCATTCCGGAAAATGCCACTGCCGACACCCCCGCTCCTGCCATTGTGTGCAGCCACGGCTGGTATAACAACCGTGAAATGCAGGATTTGAACTACGTGGAATACGCCCGGCGTGGTTTTGTTGTACTGTCCATCGACATGTATGGTCACGGAAATTCGGACAACCTTCCCAACGGCGACTGGTGGAAACCGGAGAACAATGCCAACGGTATGTATGATGCCGTGCAGATGGTTGCCACCCTGCCCTATGTGGATGCCTCCCGCATCGGTGTCACCGGCCACTCCAACGGCGCTTTGGCCAGCCGCACCGCTGTACTTCTGGACAACCAAGCCGAAACCCAGCTCATCGCTGCTGCTCTGCTGGTTTCTAACGATGCCGTCTACACCGATGAATCCGGTAACTTCTACAATATGTTTGGCAACCGGGACGCTGGTATCGTGGCCTGCCAATACGATGAGTTCTTCCACCGGGTGGCTCAGGCGGATGGCAGTCGTTCCGCCCCGCGGGACTACATCGATCAGAGTACTGCACAGTCCTTCCTTCATTTCGGTGAAGACCCTCAGGGTCTGGATGTCCGGCAGAGCTATACCATGTATACCCAGGAAATCGATGGCCAGGAAGCCATTCGAGTCATCTATAATCCCGAGATCACCCATCCTTGGGCTCACTTCTCCAAACAAGTGGTAACCAGCAGCGTGGAGTTCTTTGACGCTGCCCTAGGCGCTCCCAACCCCATCGATGGAAACAATCAGATTTGGCAAATCAAGGCTGCTTTCAATGCCCTGGGTCTGGTTGGCGTCATGATGTTCGTGGTCAGCTTTGCTGTGGTTCTCGTGCAAACCCGTCCTTTCGCCGCCCTGAAGGCAGAACCCCCCGTACAGCCCGCCCCTGCTCTCACCGGTAAAGCGAAAACCTGGTTCTGGCTGAGTGGTATTCTGGCCAGTGTATTCAGCTTTGTGGTATATATGTTTGGCTACCGCTACATCAATAAGCTGGCTGCGGTCATGCCTCAGGCGGGTCCCACTTTCATCGGCGTTTGGGCCGCTAGCTGTGGTCTGTTTGCCCTGCTGCTCATTTATCTGGGCGGAAAGTTCACCGGCCAATCCGGTCAGGCTGCCACCAACGGCGTGAAGATTTCCCCCAAAAAACTGGGTCTGACGGTGGTACTGGCCCTCACTGTGGCTCTGTCCGCTTACGGTCTGGTGTTCCTGGCCGACTATTTCTTCAAGACAGACTTCCGGCTGTGGGTGATTACCCTCAAAGCCTTTACCGTAGACAAACTGCCCTACATCCTCCTGTATCTCCCCTTCTTCCTGCTCTACTACATCCCCAATTCCATCTCGATCAACAGCTACAACTATTTTGAGATGGGCAAAAAATCCTGGATCAACACTGCGGTCAATGTCATGTGGAACATCCTGCCCAGCGTAGTTATGGTCATCGTCATGTATGGCTGCTTCTACATCACCGGGCACATGCCCAATGAATTCTTCCCCTTCTTTGGCGGCAGCATCATTGGCATTTGGCTCTATCCCGTCATCGTTGTGCTGGCCGTAGCCGCTGTGGTTTCCCGCAAGCTCTATCGTGCCACCAAGAATCCTTACCTGGCTGGTATCATCATGGCCCTGCTGGTGACCATTATGAGCTGCACCAACACCCTCACCGTCCTGTAAGCATCTCCGCGCAGGGGTTGGGCGAAAAATTCCGCCCAACCCCTTGCCTTTACCTACCGCAAGTGTTATCATGAAGACAAGAATTCCATATCCTGCTGAGAGTTTGAGAGCAACGCAGACAGAAGGCCGCTGATATCCGGGGGCCGCTGTCGGGTTGCTCTTTTTTGTTTGGAAAGGAGGAGCATTCCATGTATGACGTGATTGTGCTGGGCTGCGGCGTGGTGGGTGCCGCCACCGCATACCAGCTCGCCCGCTATCCCTTGAAGGTGGCGGTGCTGGAGGCCCAAAACGATGTGGCCAACGGCACCACCAAAGCCAACAGCGCCATCATCCACGCCGGATACGACCCGGAGCCTGGTACCCTCATGGCCAAGCTCAACGTGGAGGGCAACCGCATGGCCGGAGAGATCTGCCAGAAGCTGCAGGTGCCCTTTGCCCGGGTAGGCAGCCTGGTGTTGGCCTTTGACGAGGCAGACCTGGCCACCCTGCGCACCCTCTACGACCGGGGCGTGGCCAACGGAGTTCCGGGACTGGAGCTGTGGGATCAGTCCCAGGTGCGCCAGCGTGAGCCCAACCTGAGCCAGGAGGTAAAAGGCGCGCTCTACGCCCCCACCGCTGGCATCGTGGACCCCTGGCAATACGCCCTGGCCATGGCAGAAGTGGCCGTGACCAACGGGGTGGAACTGCACCGCTCCGCCCCCGTCACCGCTATCACCCCGGTGGAGGGCGGCTATGCCGTCACCACCCCCAAGGGTGTGTTTGAAGGCCGCTATGTGTTCAACGCCACCGGCGTCTTTGCCGACCAGGTGCACGGTCTGCTGGAGACTCCCGACTACCGCATCACCCCCAACCGAGGCGAATATTACCTCATGGATAAGAGCCAGCACGAGCAGGTATCCCGTGTCATCTTCCAATGCCCCAACGAAAACGGCAAGGGGGTTCTGGTCTCCCCCACCATCCACGGCAACCTCATCGTAGGCCCCAACGCCCAGCCCGTGGAGGATCGTCACGACCTGGGCAACACCGCCCAAGGGCTGGATTTTGTGCGGGAGCACGCCACCCGCTCCGTGCCGGGGCTGAACTTCCGGGAAAACATCCGCAACTTCTCGGGCATCCGGGCCAACTCCACCCGCCACGACTTTATTTTGGAGGAGAGCCCCAACCATCCCGGCTTTTTCGATCTGGCAGGCATCAAGTCCCCAGGTCTGGCCAGCGCCGCCGCCATCGGCAAGTGGGCCTGTGAGCAGATTCTGGAAAAAGAGACTCAGCTGGAGCCCAAACAGGATTTTGTGGACCAGCGCACCCATGTGGTGTTCCACACCCTGTCCAGGGAGGAGAAAAACGCCCTCATCGCCCAGGACCCCCGGTATGGGCGGGTCATCTGCCGATGCGAGACCGTCACCGAGGGGGAAATCGTGGCCGCCCTCCACTCCCCCATTCCCCCCCACACCATCAATGGGGTAAAGCGGCGGTGCAACGCAGGCATGGGCCGCTGTCAGGGCGGCTTCTGTGGACCCCGTGTCCAGGACATCATCGCCCGGGAGCTGGGGCTGAACCCCTGCGAGGTACTCATGGACCAGGAGGGCACCTACGTGCTCACCGGCGAAACCAAAGCCCAAGGAGGGAAGGCTCATGTATGAACTGATTGTCATTGGCGGCGGCCCTGCCGGTCTGGCAGCGGCCTGTGAGGCCTGGGACAAGGGCCTGCGCCGCATTCTGATTCTGGAGCGAGATAAAGAGCTGGGGGGCATCCTCAACCAGTGCATCCACAACGGCTTTGGCCTCCACCACTTCAAAGAAGAACTCACCGGCCCTGAGTACGCCGGGCGATTCATCCAGCAGTTGCAAGCCACCGGCGTGGAGGTGCAGCTGGACACCATGGTGCTCCAGCTCATCCCCGGTACCCCCCACCAAGTCCACTGCGTCAGTGCCCAGCACGGGTATCAGATTCTGGAGACCCAGGCGGTGGTGCTGGCCATGGGCTGCCGGGAGCGTACCCGGGGCACCATCGCCATTCCCGGGGAGCGTCCGGCGGGTATTTTCACCGCCGGAGCCGCCCAGCGGTACCTGAACATGGAGGGGTACATGGTGGGCCGCCGGGTGGTCATTCTGGGCAGCGGCGACATCGGCCTCATCATGGCCCGGCGCATGACCCTGGAGGGGGCCAAAGTGCTGGCCTGCGTGGAGCTGATGCCCTACTCCGGGGGATTGACCCGGAACATCGTCCAGTGCCTGGAGGACTACAACATCCCCCTCTACCTCAGCCACACCGTCACCGACATCCGTGGCCACAACCGGGTGGAACAGGTCACCGTCAGCCAGGTGGACGAGAACCGCCGCCCCATCCCCGGCACCGAAATGGTCTTTGACTGTGACACCCTGCTGCTCAGCGTGGGCCTCATTCCCGAAAACGAGCTCACCCGCCAGGCGGGCATCCCCATGGACCGGCGCACCAACGGCGCTCTGGTCTACGAGAACATGGAGACCCAAGTGCCCGGCATCTTCGCCTGCGGCAACGTGGTACACGTCCACGACCTGGTGGACTACGTCACCGCCGAAAGCCAGCGGGCGGGCGCGGCTGCCGCCGCCTTTGTCCAGGGGGCGGAACAAGACGCCGCCTCCCTGCCCCTCACCAACGGCGACGGCGTGGGTTACACCGTGCCCCAGAGCATTCGTCGGAATGTGGACAAGGCCCAGGTGATGTTCCGGGTGGGCCGGGTATTCCACAAAAGCCGCATTGTGGTGCGAGACCAGGCGGGCAACCTGATTGCCCAGTTCCCCCGGGAGCACATGGCCCCCGGCGAGATGGAACAGATTTCTCTGCCCAAGGTCCTGCTGGAGCGGGCCGTGGGCGGGCTGACCGTATCTGCGGAGGAGGTGGCAGAAGGATGAAAAACCTGATTTGCATTGTCTGTCCCAAGGGCTGCCACCTGCAGGTGGACGAGGAAAACGGCTACGCCGTCACTGGAAACAGCTGTCCCCGGGGGGCCGAATACGGCAAAACCGAGCTGCTCCACCCCACCCGGGTGCTCACCAGCACCGTGCGGGTGGAAGGGGGGCTGCACCGGCGGCTGCCAGTGAAAACCGCCGCCCCCATCCCCAAGGAACTGATGTTTGAGGCCATGGAGGCCCTGAACGGGGTGACCCTCACCGCTCCCGTCACCGTGGGTCAGGTGGTGATTTCCAACCTGCTGGGCACCGGGGTGGACGTGGTGGCCACCCGAGATATGAAGTAGGTTTACACGCAAAAAACGTCGTACCCCGTGGGGTACGACGTTTTTTTGATCTTCTTACACAGACTCGTGGAAGGTGCGCTTGATGACCTCCAGCTGCTGCTCCCGACTCAGGCGGTTGAAGTTCACCGCGTAGCCGGAGACACGGATGGTGAGGGCGGGGTACTGCTCGGGGTGCTCCATAGCATCCAGCAGCACCTGGCGGTCCATGACGTTGACGTTCAGGTGGTGGGCGCCCTGGACGAAGTAGCCGTCCAGAATGTTCACCAAGTTGGTGGTGCGCTCCTGCTGGCTCTTACCCAGTGCATTGGGGACAATGGAGAAGGTGTTGGACACGCCGTCCTGGCACACACCCCGGTAGGGGATCTTGGCCACGGAGTTGAGGCTAGCCAGAGCGCCATTCTCGTCCCGGCCATGCATGGGGTTGGCGCCGGGGGCGAAGGGCTCGCCCGCCTTGCGGCCATCGGGGGTGGAACCGGTCTTCTTGCCGTACATCACGTTGCTGGTGATGGTGAGGGCAGACAGGGTGTGGATGGCATTGCGGTACAGGGGGTGCTTCTTCAGCTCAGCGGAGAAGTAGGAGGCAATCTCCACGGCGATGTCGTCCACTCGGTCGTCGTCGTTGCCGTACTTGGGGAAGTCACCCTCCACGGCAAAGTCCACGGCAATGCCCTGCTCGTTGCGGATGGGCCGCACCTTGGCAAACTTGATGGCGGACAGGGAGTCGGCGGCAATGGACAGGCCCGCCACGCCGAAGGCGGCCAGGCGCTCCACCAGGGTGTCGTGGAGGGCCATCTG
>CALWXL010000057.1 GCA_944385485.1 uncultured Oscillospiraceae bacterium | reverse complement strand
GCCCCTTGAGGGGCGTTGTCTGTATTATGCCCTTCTAGGGCTTACTCAAGCCCCCGGCTTAGCCGGGGGTCCTGACTACAGAGACAGCAGGTGCTGGCCATACTCGGTCATGGACAGCTCCTGGCCCAGCTTTTGGAGCTGGTCGTGGGAGATCCAACCCTCCCGGTAGGCGATTTCCTCAATGACACCCACATAGTGGTCCTGGCCTTGCAGGTCGTGGATGGTCTGGGCGGCCTGGAGCATGCTGCCCGCATTGCCGGCGTCCAGCCACACATAGTTGTCCTCCATGGGTACCACCTGGAGCTGGCCCCGGTGGAGATATTCCAGGTTGACATCGGTGATCTCCAGCTCGCCCCGGGCGGAGGGGGTGAGGTTGGCGGCGATGTCCATGGCCTGTCCGTCGTAGAAGTACAGACCGGGCACAATGTAGTTGGACTTGGGGTTCTGGGGCTTCTCCTCAATGGAGATGGCCTTGCCGTCGGGACCAAACTCCACCACGCCGAAGGGGCGGGGGTCGTCCACATAGCAGCCGAAGACGGTGGCGCCCTGGTTGTTGTCGGCGGCCTGCTTGAGAAGCTGCTGGAAGTTGGGGGACCAGAAAATGTTGTCGCCCAGTACCAGGCATACGTCATCCCCGTCCACAAAGTCGCGGCCAATGAGCAGAGCGTCGGCAATGCCCCGGGCCACGGGCTGGACGGTGTACTGGATGTTCATGCCCAGCTGGGAGCCGTCGCCCAGCAAAGCGGCAAAGGTGTCCACCTCTCCGGGGGGCACGATGACCAGCACGTCACGGATACCGGCCTGCATGAGCACAGCCAGGGGATAGTAGATCAGCGGCTTGTCGTAGACAGGCAGCAGGGGTTTGCATACGGGGCGTGTCATAGGATACAGGCGAGTGCCACGTCCTGCGGCCAAAATAATACCCTTCATCATTCATACCTCCATGCCTTATCAGGCGTAATCAGACAAATCCGATGCCAAGAGACGGACTTGTGGCGGTTACAGTATATCGAATGTGGACAGAAAAGTCAACAAAGTGTCAAATCGAAAGGTTTCACAAATTTACCAGGATGTGTTAACTATATCTTAATGGTTTGGGTGGTTGCAACTTAAGGGCAAGATTGGTAGTATAAAGAAAAGCATAAAATATCGGGAGGGAATGGATGTGTACAAGATTCTGATTTGTGACGATGACCGGGACATTGTCTCGGCCTTGAAGATCTACCTCACCAGTGAAGGGTATCAGACCGTGGAGGCCTACAACGGCCAGGAGGCGGTGGATGCGGTGGAAGCCGGGGATATCGACCTGGTACTCATGGACGTGATGATGCCCAAAATGGACGGCATCCGCGCCACCGCCCAAATGCGGGAGAAGGGGAACATCCCCATCATCCTCCTCACCGCCAAGGGTGAGGACAGCGACAAGGTGTTGGGGCTGAACATCGGGGCGGACGACTACATCACCAAGCCCTTCAACCCCATTGAAGTGCTGGCCCGGGTCAAGAGCCAGCTGCGCCGCTATACCACTCTGGGCGGCAAGCAGAGCGGGGAGGAGCATGGTGTGCTGCGCAACGGCGCCCTGGTGCTGGACGATGCGGCCAAGACGGTACAGGTGGATGGGGAGGTCATCAACCTTACCCCCATTGAGTACAACATTCTCCATCTGCTGATGAAAAATCCGGGACGGGTGTACTCCACGGCCCAGATCTATCAGCTGGTGTGGAATGACCCGGTGTTGGGGTCTGAGAGCACCGTGGCGGTACATATCCGACATCTGCGGGAGAAAATCGAGATTGATCCGGCCAACCCCTGTTATCTCAAGGTTGTGTGGGGGCTGGGCTATAAGATGGAGAAGATGGGATGAGAGCCAGAAAAAATCCGTGGCTGAAAGCGTTGGCCTTTGTGCTGGCGGTGGTGTTTTTTGCCACAGCGGCAGTATTGGGCTGCTATCAGCTGGCAAACTGGGATGTGATTTGGGGAGAGACCTCCGCTGCGGGGGGATACACCATCCATCACATGCAAAGCCAGGACATCCAGGACATCTCCTATCTGCTGGATCTGCGCTATATGGAGCAGGAGAACGGCTCTTTGACCAGTTACGAGCAGCAGGTCAAAACAGACTTAGAGGAAAAGTACAGTGCAGACAAGACCAATCTGCGCTGGCAACTGCTGGACCCGGAGGGCAATGTGCTGTACGGGAATTGGATGGAGGAGCGTCCGGTGCAGCCCCAGGGCCTGTACTGGGGGGAATACTACGTCTCCAATATGACCATGGACGTGCGCAATGATCTGGGCGTGACCTGGGACAGCGTGGTGGGCAGCATCTGCAATGCCCCCAAAAGCGGCACGGTGGTGCGTTCCGACCACTGGCAGGAAGAGCTGAGCCAGGCTGTGGAGCAGTACTGGGAGAGCACGGGAGATGGAACGGCCCGGGACACCATATATCTCAACGAAGATGGCACCGGGGACTTGCTGCGCATTGTCACCAACTTTGGCGTGTTTGTCTATGCTCCCTCGGTGGAAAACATCATCAGCCCCAATGCCTTCGGCTACCAGTACGATCTGGCCGGCGGCGGCTGGACCCAGAACGCGGAAGACGGCTGGGGAGAGGGAGCCGTGGCTTTGGATCTGGTGCTGTGGGTGCAAAGCCCTCTGGCTGTGGCCGGGGACCGATATGAAAAGGTATACACCGGCCTGAACTGGTGGAAGGAACACAATGTTGTGCTCCTGATCCTCACTCTGGTGAGTTTTGCCGCTGGGATGGCCATGTCCATTTATCTGTGTCTGGCGGCGGGACACCGCCGGGGCCAGGATGAAATCTATCTGAACTGGTTCCACCGGGTACCCGGAGAACTGATTCTGGTAGGGGTAATCATTCTGGGCTATTACCCCCTTGTGTGGCTGTTGGAAGGTATTTTAGTGAACCTGGTATACACGGAAATGCCCATCAACCTCCCCCTGATGATCGTGGCGGCGGGTATGACGGCGCTGTCCACTCTGGGACTGCTTGTGATGATGACGGTGAGTGCCCGGGTGAAAAGCCACACGCTGCTCACCAATACATTACTTTGGCGGCTGGGCTCCTGGGCATTGGGGCTGTGGCTGCGTGTGCGCCGGGCCATTCCGTTGGTCTGGCGTGTGGCGATAGGAGGTTTGGCATACATGCTATTGTCTTTGGGGCTGCTGCTCAGCGGGGCTGTACTGCTGTGGCTGGTGATCAGCTCCATTTTGGTGGCGTACCTGTGTAGCTGGGCCCACTGCTGGAAGCAGATCCGGCGCTCTACGGGAGAACTGCTGAAGGGGAATCTGGATGTGCAGATCTCCTGTGGAAAAATGCCCCACGATCTCCGGGAACACGCCCAACAGCTGAACAATTTGGGGAAGTCCATCTCGGAGGCGGTGGCCGAGCAGATGCGCAGCGAGCATTTCAAAGCGGAGCTCATTACCAACGTCTCCCACGACCTGAAAACCCCTCTCACCTCCATCATCAATTACGTGGACTTGCTGAAAAAGGAGCCCATGCCCAACGAGCGGGTGGAGGAATACATCAACATTTTGGAGCGCAAGAGCAACCGCCTGAAAAAGCTCACCGAGGACTTGGTAGAGGCCTCCAAGGCCTCCACAGGAGTGCTGTCGGTGGAGCTGGGGCGGCTGGATCTGGCTGAGATGGCAGACCAGGCCCTGGGCGAGTACGAGGAACGGATCCAGGGGGCCGGGCTGGCAGTGGTGCGCACCCTGCCCGACCACCCGGTGTGGGTGATGGCCGACGGCCGACGGCTGTGGCGGGTGATGGACAATCTGCTGTCCAACTGCGCCAAGTATGCCCTGGAGGGATCCCGGGTGTATATGGAAATCCACTATGACGACAAAACCGCCACCCTCTCCTTGAAAAACATCTCCCGGGAGCCCCTGAACGTCCCGGTGGAGCGGCTCATGGAGCGGTTTGTGCGGGGGGACGAGTCCCGTTCCACCGACGGCAGCGGCTTGGGACTGTCCATCGCCCAGTCCATGACCGAGCTGCAAAAGGGCAGCTTCCAGGTGGATATCGACGGCGATTTGTTCAAAGCCATGGTCACCTTGCCGCTGGCTCCCGCCGAGGAACTGGTAGAAATCCAGGGATAAGAAAAAGACTGGAAGACCTCACTGGTCTTCCAGTCTTTTTGTTGTTATTCGGCAACCACAGACTGGGTGGTGGGGATGATGCACACAAAGCTCTTGCCCACCCCCAAGGTCAGGGGCTTTCCGTCCTGGGTGTAGTAGCGCAACTGGTCGTAGTGGCCCCCCTTCTCCCAGGTGATGGGGATCATCTTGCCTCCGCAGGCGAAGTAGCCGGAGCCGGAGGTGAGGGAGACGTCGCTGTAATATCCGTCGTCCATAAAGGAGTAGTCGGTTTTCAGCACCAGCACGTTGGTGGTGGAAACCTGGGTGTCGTCGTTGCCGTCGGTAAAGGCATCGCCGTACTGCTCCACCATGTAGACGTGTTTGGCGGAGTCATAGCGGAAGGTGGTGGTCTTGTAGCCGGAGAAGGAGACGGTGAGGGTGTTGGCGCTCTGTCCGTCGGCGGGGGTGCCGTCTTCGGTAAAGGTCATCTCATACTCATAGCCGTCACTGTGGGGGCCCAGGATGCCGCTGGCGGTGAGATTTTTCACCAGGGTGGCTCCATCCGCCATGAGGGTGTGTTCCCAGGCGTAGGTTACCCCCGGTGTGCGGTCCGGGTCCCGGAAGAAGATGCCCGAGGCGTTGGTGCCCTTGACTCCGTCCACATCGTTGACTCCCAGCTGGGCCAGGGTGTCATAGACGTAATGGCTGCCGCCGGCGTGGACGAACACCCCGTCATGGCCCAGAGCCAGGTCCAGGAAGCAGTCCCGGGCCGAGCGCACCGAGCCGATGGTGGTCAAGTCAGCGGGGTCCTGGAAGACGGCCAGCATCCGGGTGATGCCGCCTTCTGCCACGGCCTCATAGAGAATGTCGGCCTTGGAGGTGCCCTGTTGGGGCATGGCAGCCCGAATGTTGTTGATGACCACAGTGACGGGCTTTTGCCCGCTCAAATCCGTGTCCGTGGCCTCTCCCGTCAGGGGATTGGTGTACAGGGGCGGGGTAGGCGTGGGCTCCACCGTGGGGGTGGGGTCTGAGGAGGGGGAGGGAGATGGGTCGGAAGAGCCTGAGCAGGCGCACAGAGTGAGGAGCATGGCACCGGTTGCCAGAAGACAAGCGAGACGTTTCATGAGAATCCTCCTTAGAATCTGTTGTTTTTTGCTTTTTTCAGTATAGCAAGAATACGTATGTTTGTAAAGAAATCACGTTGCCACTCCCGGAGCGGGAGGGTATAATGGTAGGAAAACAAAGAATGGGGTAGATGTGAATGCGAAAGGTAGCAGCCATCCACGACCTGTCCTGTTACGGACGGTGCTCGCTGGCGGTGATCATGCCCGTGCTGTCGGTGATGGGGGTGCAGTGTTGTCCCCTGCCGGGCACGGTTCTGTCCACCCACACCGGGGGCTATGGGGCGGTGCAGCGCACCGACCTGACAGGCCAGGTGGAGGGCACGGTGGAGCACTGGGATCGCCTGGGGCTGCGCTTTGACGGCATCTACACCGGATATATGGCCAGTGTGGCCCAGATTCACCAGGCGGTGGAGGCGGTGCAGCGGCTGTCTGCCCCCCGGGCCCAGGTGGTGGTGGACCCGGTGCTGGGGGACCATGGCAAGCTGTACTCCTCCATGACGGAGGAGATGGCAGAGGCCATGGGCCAGCTGTGTGAGCAGGCGCAGGTCATCACCCCCAATCTCACCGAGGCGGCCATTTTGCTGGGCCTGGCCCCCGATGCCCTGTTGGGCCAGCGGGGCAAGGATCTGGCTCTGGAACTGTCCGCCCAGGGCCAGCGCTCGGTGGTGGTCACCGGAGTGACCCCAGAGGAGGGGTATACCGGGGCGGTGTGGTTTGACGCCGCCACGGGAGCGTCGGGCACTGAGGTGGCCATGCGGGCGCCGGGCGAGTATCCGGGCACCGGGGACCTGTTCTCTGCGGTACTCACCGGGGGCCTGATGATGGGGGAGAGCCTGGAGCGGGCAGTGGGTCGTGCGGTCCACTTCATCAGCCGCTGCGCCAGCTATACCTCCGCTCTGGGTACCCCGGTGCGAGAGGGTGTCCTGTTCGAGCCTCTGCTTCCCCTTTTGTTGGGGGATGGGCTTGCCATGGACGACAGAATTTGATATACTACGCTCTTGGAAAGAATGCGCAAGCAACCATTTTGTGTGATAGGTGTGAAGGAGTAAAACATGGATTTCATGGATGCAGCGGTTCCCATATTTGTGCAGCGTCTGGGCCCCATGGGCCAGGATATCCCCCCCGCCGGAGAGGCAGAGTTTGACCATCTGGTGGAGCTGTACCGGGCCAAACTGGGGCCGGGGCAGGGGGCTGTGCACATCAACTGCATGATCGGTATGGCCGAGTGCCGTGCTGCCATGCTGGCGGCCCGGGAGATGGGCTATGGTCCGGTGTGGGTGTCCTGGGCGTGCAATGAGGACGGAGAGTCCGTGACCCGGGTACACATGCTGGCGGCCCTCTTTGTGGCAGAGGGCATGGGTGCTGCCGCTTTTGGTCTCAACTGCCCCAAGGAATTGGCTCAGGAGCTGTTGGGAGAGTTGAAGGAGTATGCCAGCGTGCCGCTGTTTTATGTATCGGGCGAGGATGTGGTGACCTACCCCTATGTGGTGCGGGAGAAAGACCCGGATGTGATCCCCTGTGCCACGGGCACCTCTCCATGTTTCGTTACCCGCACGGTGGACGTGGGGGAGGAGCTGGAGTGTACCCCCAAGCTGCTGGAGGACATCATCGAGGCCGAGGACGACCCGGTGGGTGCGGTGAAGATCTCCATTCTGGAACAGGACGACGTGGACATCTTTGCCCAGCACCAGTATGCGGTGAACAAGGCGTTGTGTCTGTGGTCGGACGTGCCCCAGCTGTTGGAGCAGGCGCTGCGCTACTACCAGGGCCGGGCTTTTTACGACGGCACCGGAGATTTGGACGAGCAGGAGCTGCGTCAGCTCAGCAACCGCTATGGTCTGATTGTACTGTGACGGATGGGCCCAGACAAGCCTATGCACCAGGAAGGAGAATATGACTATGAAAACCATTCACTATATCCCCCGGGGCGTGTGCTCCCGTGAGATGGTAATTGACGTGGACAACGATGTGATCCAGGCCGTGCGCGTGGTAGGCGGCTGCAACGGAAACCTCCAGGGTATTTCCTCCCTGCTGGTGGGCATGACCTGTGAGGAGGCCATTTCCCGCATGGAGGGCATTCGCTGTGGCTCCAAGCCCACCTCTTGCCCCGACCAGTTGGCCCAGGCCCTGAAGCAGGGCTAAAGCACCGGAAATTTGGTTCAAGCGCCCAAAAAATACCGCCCGTCAGACCGGTTCTGACGGGCGATTTTTATGGACAAACTCCAAGGGGTATGGTATGCTGTGGGAAAGAGAAAGGAGAGGATCCTATGAGTCAAAACAGAAGCATCGCCAAGTGCATCGTCCTGTCGTTTATCACCTGTGGCATCTACGGTATGTACTGGTGGGTGGTGGCCACCGATGATGTCAACCGAGTCACCAACCGTCCCGGCACCTCCGGTGGACTGTCTCTGGTGTTCAGCCTGATCACCTGCGGCATCTACGGCCTGTACTGGGCATGGAGCATGGGCGAAAAGCTGGATGCAGCCCGGGCGGACCACGGCGTGGCCCCTGGCTCCTTCCCCATCATCTTCCTGGTGCTCAACATCTTCGGGTTGAGCATTGTCACCCTGGCTCTCATCCAGAGTGAGCTGAACAAGTACACCCCCAACTGCTGAGATGACACCAAGGCAGCGACTGCGCCGCCTGCTCACCGGGCTGGTCCTGGTGACGGCGGCAGGGATGGGGTATGCCCTGTGGGTCAACGTCACCCACTTGGCTGTCCCCTGCCTCTTCCACGTCATCACTGGGTTGCAGTGTCCGGGGTGCGGGGTGAGCCGTATGTGCCTGGCCCTGTTGCGGCTGGACCTTCCGGGAGCGTGGCAGGCCAACGGCGTATTGCTGGCTCTGCTGCCCCTCATCGGGGGGCTGCTGGTCTACCGGGCCACGGTGTATGTGCGCCGGGGCAACGTCCCCACCGCCCGGTGGGAGACCCTGGTGTGGAGCGGTATGGCCGTGGTGCTGCTGCTCTGGGGCATTGTGCGAAATGTGGTATAAAAAAGGTCCGTTGCAGACATATTCTGCAACGGACCTTTTTTCTTATTCCAAGACCGCGCCCCGGCTGGCGGAGGTCACCAGCTTGGCGTACCGGGCCAGGTAGCCCGTGGTTACCTTGGGAGGCGGGCACACCCAGGCGGCCTTCCGGGCGGCCAGGGTCTCCTCGTCTACGTGGAGGGTGATGGCACAGTTGGTGATGTCTACGGTGATCAAATCGCCGTCTTCCACCAGGGCGATGGGGCCGCCCTGTGCAGCCTCAGGGCACACGTGGCCGATGGCAGCGCCACGGGTGGCGCCGGAGAAGCGGCCGTCGGTGATCAGGGCCACGGAGGAGCCCAGACCCATGCCCACAATGGCAGAGGTGGGGTTGAGCATCTCCCGCATGCCGGGGCCGCCCTTGGGGCCCTCGTAGCGAATGACCACCACGTCGCCGGGGACGATCTTCCCGGCGTAAATGGCCTCGATGGCGTCGTCCTCGCAGTCAAAGACCCGGGCGGGGCCCTGGTGGGTCATCATCTCAGGGGCCACGGCGGAGCGCTTTACTACACAGCCCTCGGGGGCCAGGTTGCCCTTCAGGACGGCGATGCCGCCGTCGGCGGAGTAGGGGTGGTCGATGGGGCGGATGGTCTCCGGGTCCCGATTCACCACACCCTCCAGATTTTCACCCATGGTCTTGCCGGTGACGGTCATCACGTCGGTGTTGAGAAGGCCCTTCTTGGTCAGCTCGGCCATGACGGCGTACACGCCGCCGGCCTGCTCCAGATCCTCCATGTAGCTCTCTCCGGCAGGGGCCAGATGGCACAGGTTGGGAGTGTTGGCAGAGATGGCATTGGAGGCGTCCAGATCCAGCTCAATGCCGCACTCGTGGGCGATGGCGGGCAGGTGAAGCATGGTGTTGGTGGAGCAGCCCAGGGCCATGTCCACGGTCTCGGCGTTGTGGAAGGCCTCGGGGGTCATGATGTCCCGGGGCTTGATGTCCTTTTCCACCAGTTCCATCACCTGCATACCGGCGTGCTTGGCCAGGCGCAGACGGGCGGACCACACGGCGGGGATGGTGCCGTTGCCTCTGAGGCCCATGCCGATGGCCTCGGTGAGGCAGTTCATGGAGTTGGCGGTGTACATGCCGGAGCAGGAGCCGCAGGTGGGACAGGCGGCGTTCTCGTACTCCTCCACCCCGGCCTCGTCCAGCTTGTCGGCGTAGTAGGCGCCCACGGCTTCAAACATGTGGGACAGGCAGGTGCGGCGGCCGTCGGGCAGCTTGCCCGCCAGCATGGGGCCGCCGGAGCAGAAGATGGTGGGGATGTTCACTCGGGCGGCAGCCATGAGCAGGCCGGGGACGTTCTTGTCACAGTTGGGGATCATCACCAGGCCGTCAAATTGGTGGGCCATGGCCAGGGCCTCGGTGGAGTCGGCGATGAGGTCCCGGGTGACCAGGGAGTACTTCATGCCCACGTGGCCCATGGCGATGCCGTCGCACACGGCGATGGCGGGCACCTCTACAGGGGTGCCTCCGGCGGCACGAACGCCGGCTTTGACCGCCTCGGCGATTTTGTCCAGGTTCATGTGGCCGGGGACGATCTCATTATAGGAGCATACCACGCCGATGAGAGGCCGCTCCAGCTCCTCCTTGGTGTAGCCCAGGGCGTAGAGCAGAGAGCGGTT
>CALWXL010000056.1 GCA_944385485.1 uncultured Oscillospiraceae bacterium | reverse complement strand
CCGGGGCGCAGCAGGGCTTTGTCCAGCACCTCAGGGCGGTTGGTGGCGCCCAGGACGATGACGCCCTTGCCGGGGTCGAAGCCGTCCAGCTCCGCCAGCAGCTGGTTCAAGGTCTGCTCCCGCTCGTCGTTGCCGCCCATACGGTTGTCACGGGATTTACCAATGGTATCGATCTCGTCGATAAAGATGATACAGGGGGCCATTTTGCTGGCCTCTTTGAACAGGTCACGGACACGGGAGGCACCCACGCCCACGAACATCTCCACAAAGTCGGAACCGGAGATGGAGAAGAAGGGCACGTTGGCCTCTCCTGCCACCGCCTTGGCCAGCAGGGTCTTACCGGTACCGGGAGGGCCCACCAGCAGTGCACCCTTGGGCAGCTTGGCGCCGATCTCGGTATACCGCTGGGGATGGTGGAGGAAGTCGATGATCTCCTCCAGGCTCTCCTTGGCCTCGTCCTGGCCTGCCACGTCCCGGAAGGTGACGCCGGTGGATTTCTCCACGTACACCTTGGCGTTGGCCTTGCCCACGCCGCCCAGGCCGCCCAGACCGCCGCCGCCCATCTTCTTGAACATGTAGCGGTAGAGGAAAACCATGGCCACCACTAAAATCAAGGTGGGCAGCACATAGCTGACCACAGCCAGGAGCATGGACTGCTCGCTGCTGATCATCTCCGACTCGTAGTCCACCTTGTGTTCACTCATCAGCGAGATGATCTCTTGATCCTGCACCGGGGGCATAGCCGCCTGGAACTTCAGGGTGTTTTTCTTGTCGCTTCCAATTTGGTTGATGAGCAGATTGGACACGCTCAGCCCGGTGGAATTCTTGACCTTGTCCCGGTACTCTGCCAGGGGGGCAGCGTCATCCTTCAGGGTGAAGTAGTACCCGTAGTTGTCCATCTTCACTTCGTCCACATAGTCGCTGACCACCCACTCCCGGAAGGTGGAGTAGGGCACCGTAATGGTGTTGGCCGAGCGCAGGGACACAATGCAGCTGTTGAGCAGCACCACCAGTAGGATGGCCCACACCACAATGCCGATGAAGCCCAGGGACGGTCGTTTCCGGTTATCATTTTGATTGTTGGGTCCGTTGGGTCCCGCCATAGAATTGTCCTCCTTAAAATCATACAAGCCGGGTTTCCCTTCCCGGCGATGTGCGCGTAAAGCCAATATGTCTCATGGTTTGCCTGGAGTATACCACACTTGAGAGGCAAAAACAAGAAATGTTCTTGCCTTTGGGTGTAAACTTTCTATGACCTGGCCGGGAATTCCCTGTTAGATTCTCCGATTTCCCTCTTTTTCATCCGGCAAAACCATGATATAATGTTACGTCAAAGATGGATCCAGCCAACCCTTCCCTCGGGAATATTTTTATATATAAAAGGAGCTCCCGTTATGCGCCAACAACAAAGAGAACGCAACAGCCAGGCCGATGGCATCATTGAGGGCCGCAACGCCGTCATCGAGGCCCTGCGGGCCGGGACTGCCATGGATAAAATCTACCTTGCCAAAGGGGAAACCGACGCCACCCTGGGCCACATCGCCTCCACTGCCCGCAAGCAAGGCATCGTGGTGGTGGAAGCCGACCGCCGCAAGCTGGACGCCATGAGCGTCACCCACTCCCATCAGGGCGTCATCGCCGTGGCAGCGGTGCGGGAGTACGCCAGTGTGGAGGACATCCTCCAGGCCGCCCGGGACAAGGGAGAAGCCCCCCTGATGGTGGTGTGTGACGAGCTCAGCGACCCCCACAACCTGGGTGCGGTGATCCGCACCGCCGAGGCCGCGGGAGCTCACGGAGTTATCATCCCCAAGCGCCGCTCCGCAGGGCTCACCGCCATCGTGGCCAAGACCTCCGCCGGAGCGGTCAGCTATCTGCCCGTGGCCCGGGTGGCCAACCTCACCGCCCTGCTCAAGCAGCTCAAGCAGGAGGGGCTGTGGGTGTTCGGCACCGCCGCCGACGGCACCACCTCTCTGTACCAGGCCGATTTCAAAGGCCCCGCCGCCATCGTCATTGGCAGCGAAGGGGACGGCATGAGCCGTCTGGTCCGGGAACAGTGCGATTTTCTGGTGTCCATCCCCATGCGGGGACAGGTCAACTCCCTCAACGCCTCTGCTGCCGCCGCTGTGGTGCTGTATGAGGCCGTGCGTCAGCGCAGCTGAAGCACCCCGCACAAAGGAGCAGCCCCATGTCTGAACGCTACAATCCCCAACAGCCCAACTACTCGTTGGATGATATTCTGGCCGAATTCGGCTCTGCCGGCTCCGACCTCCCCCCCGATGAGCCGGAAACCGTAGAGGCGGAACCGGAGCAAGAAGAGGAGCTCCAGGCCCCCGCCGTCACCCCCATTCCCCAGGACCCGGAGAAGGTGGAGGCCATTCTCCAGCTGAAAGAACGCCTGGAGGTACGGCCGGAGTCCAAAGCACACCCAGAGTCTGAGCACGAGGATTCGGAGGAATCCCAGCCCGCAGAGGAGCCTCAACCGGAGCCCCAGGCCGAACCCGACTCCTCGGAGAGCGAGGAAGAGCCCAAAGCCAAGGTGGTCC
Organism: uncultured Oscillospiraceae bacterium; assembly: GCA_944385485.1. Lineage (GTDB taxonomy): Bacteria > Bacillota > Clostridia > Oscillospirales > Oscillospiraceae > Enterenecus. The sequence continues at coordinate 7,450 of CALWXL010000056.1, read as the reverse complement.
CCTTCCCCAAAAAGGAGAAAAAGCAACCATCTGAGCCCCAGCAGCCTCCCACTCCCGGCCCCGAGCCGGTGGAGTTCCACCACACCCAGGCAAAACCCTCCGCCCCAGACCAGGAAGAGGCGGAGCAAGAGCCCGCCCCCATGCCGGTGATCCAGCCCGCCACCCTGCTGCGCAACCTGGCTGCCCGGCTGTCCACCCTGCAACGGCGGGCCGACCACTTTGCCGACCACATGTATGACCAGGCCGAACCGGACCAAGAGACGGTGAAGGTGGAGACCTATCTCCCCGGCGTGGATGAGGAGGCCCCGGTGGCCCCGCCCAAAAAGAAGAAAAAGCCCAAGGTACCCAAACCCGCCCGGGTGCGTCCCCCCAAGCCTCTACCCCCGGACACCGCCCCGGCCGAGCTGGCCGCCCGGTACCAAAAGGGCCTGAAAGCCCGGAAAAACCGGGTCATCATCTCTCTGTTCCTCTGCATCCTATCCATTTTGATCTCGGTACCCCTGCCCGTGTCCATCTCAGCCCCTCTGCCGGGCATGAGCCTGGCCCAGCTGAAAACCTGGGTGCTGGCAGGCCTTCTGGCCATGGTGGGCATTTTGTGCATGGAAGTGCTCACCGTGGGCCTCATCAAGCTCTTCAAGCTCCACCCCCGGGCGGAGTCGCTGCTGGCTCTGGCCTGGCTGTTCTCCCTGGCTGACGCCCTCACCTTTGGCGTGTGGCCCCAGCGGGGAGACGCTCTTCCCTGCTGCGCCGTCACCGCCCTGGGCCTGACCCTGGCCATGTGGGGCCGCTATCTGCGCCAAGAGGGGGATCGTCTGTCCGCCAAAGCCGCCGCCCAGACCAGCGCCCCCTATGTGGTGTCCATGGATGAGGACAAGTGGAACCACCGCCCCGCCTACTGCAAGTGGGCCGGGCTGCCCAGGGGCTTCGGCTCTCAGCTGCAAATGGAGGACGGGGCCCAGCGGACCTACTCCGTGGCAGCCCCCATTCTCCTGGTGGTGTGTGTGGCCTTCTCCCTGCTGGCCTCCGTGGGGCAGCACGCCCCGGAGCGGTTTATCTGGGCCTCTGCCGCCTCCTTTACCGCCGCCGCCTCCTACACCGCTCTGCTGGCCTACGCTCTGCCCTACAAAAAGCTGGCCCGGCGGCTGTACAAGGCCGGAGCTGCGGTGGCCGGGTGGACAGGCATCCAACGCTGCCGCCATGGCGGTATCGTCATCACCGACTCGGACCTGTTCCCCCCTGGGTGCATCCAGGTTCCCCACTTTGAGCTGTACGGCAACGCCAAAAAGGAAAAGGCCGTGTCCTACGCCGCCACCCTGTTGAAGGTGGCCAACTGCGACCTCACCCAGCCCTTCTACAAGCTGCTGCAATCCACCGGGGCGCTGTACCGGGAGGCCACCGGGGTGCGGTTCCACGAGGGCGGCATCACGGGGATCATCCACAACCACGACATCATCGTGGGCACCTCCGACTTCATGCACCTGGTGGACATCCCCCTGCCCCGGAGTTTGAAGGTCAAGCACGCTATCTTCTGCGCCATCGATGGGCAGTTGGCGGCCATGTTCCCCGTGACCTACTCCATGCCCTCCACGGTGCGCCCCAGCCTGTCCACCCTCATTGGGCTGAAGGTGACCCCCATTCTGGCCACCCGGGACCCCAACCTCATCCCCGCGTTGCTGGAACGGAAGTTCAAGCTCCCGGTGGACAAGATGGAGTTCCCCTCCACCGACCGCCGCCGTCAGCTCTCCTCCGCCATTCAGGAGCACTCCAACCAGCCCATCGCTGTGCTGTCCCGGGAGGGTGTCGGCGTGTTCTGTGAGACGGTGGTGGGATGCCGCCGCCTGCGCTGGGCCACCCGTCTGAGCCTGGGCTTTACCCTGACCGGGTCCATTCTGGGTGTGCTCCTCACCTTCTTCCTCACCTATACCGGGTCTTATGAGGCCCTGAGCCCGGTGAACTTCCTGGTCTTTATGTTAGCCTGGGTGGTGCCCGAGCTGTTGGTGGCTGGATGGGTAAACCAGTATTAAACGATAAAAAACTGCCGCAGCAAAAGCTGCGGCAGTTTTTTATAACTCCATCACACGGTCACAACTCTGGGCCAAATGGGGCTCATGGGCCACCAAAATCACCGGCTTACCCAGGTCTTTCAGCCGCTGAAGGATGCGCTGCGCCCGCTGGGGGTCCACCCCGGTAAAGGGCTCGTCCAGCAGCAGCACCTCCCGCTCCAGGGCCAGACACCGGGCCAGGGCCAGCCGTCGGGCCATTCCTCCCGACAGAGCCGAGGGATAGGCCCCCTCCTCCCCTTCCAGCTCCACCAACTCCAGCCAGGCCCGGGGTGGCGTGGCTGAGTGACGGGGGGCCACATCGGTGAGGTGCTGGGCGACGGTGCGCCAGGGCAGCAGCCGGTTTTCCTGGAACAGAAAGGCGGTCTCTCCAGGCTCCAACCCGGTGACCCGCCCCTGTTGGGGGGTGAGCAGACCGCCCAGTACCCGTAACAGAGTGGTTTTCCCGCACCCCGAGGGGCCCACCAAAGCGGTGACCCCGGACCGAGGCAGGGTAAGGCTCACGTCCTCCAGGGCCACTTTCTCCCCGTAGGTCACCGTAAGATGTTCCACGCCAATCATGTCGTTCCCTCCTGTCTACCTCTGAGCCACAGCCCCAGCAGCCACTCCAGCACCAGGGAGAGCACCACAATCACCGCCGTCCAGGCAAACAGCTCCGGGGTCTCCAGCGCCTGCCGGGCCTTCTGGATGCTGCTGCCCACCGCCCACTTGGGGGGACAGAGCACCTCAGCGGCCACCCCGGACTTCCAGGCCAGGCCAAAGCCGTTGAGCAGTGCCCCGGTAAAGTGGGGGCGCAGCGAGGGCAGGTAAATGAGACGCAGGGTCTTACCGCGGGAGAAGCCGTAGGCCCGGGCCATCTCCAGCAGCTGGCCGTCCACCGCGTTCAGCCCCGCAGTCAGGCTGCCCCACACCACCGGGAGCACCATCATCCCCGCAATGAGGGTGGGGATGTTGGTGCGGGACACCCACAAATACACCAATAAGATAAAGGACACCACCGGGGTGGCCCGCAGCACCCGGATGGCGGGGGAGAACACCCAGTCAGCCCAGGTGCAAAAGTGGGTGAGGAAGGCCAAACACGTCCCCAGCACCACACCGCCCGCCAGGCCAGCGGCCACCCGCAGCAGAGTATACCCTGCGGAAAGCCAAAACTCCCGGGTCACTCCCAGCCGCAGCAGGCACTCCCACACCGAGGCCGGGGAGGGCAGCAACAGCTCCCGCCCCACCCAGTAAGACGCAAGCTGCCATACCCCCAGCCAGACGGCCAGGGGTATGGCAATGCGTAACATGCGTGTTCCAACGTTAGGGGACATAGTAGATGTCATCGTCGGGCATGGCTCCACCCACAGCGGTGGGGTCCATGGCGTACAGCACCTCAAAGTAGCCATTGATGGCGGGCTTCATGTCCGCCCCGGACACAAACACCAGGTTGCACTGGGGAATGGCCTTCTGGGCAATGGCGGCGGAGGGGGCAATGCCGAACCCGGCCACCAGCTCCCCCGCCTCCTGGGGATTCTCTTTGACGTAGGTCACCGAGGCCTCATACTCCTTCAGGAAGACCTGCACCGCCTGGGGATGCTCCTCAATGAAGTCGGTGCGGGCTACCACAGCGGACATGATCAGCTGGCTGCCGTTGTCCAAGTCGTTCCAAGCGCTGGTCATGTCGATGGCGTCCCGGACACTGCCCTGACCCTTGGCGATGGCGGCGGTGGCGGCGGGCACGGGAAGCATGGCGGTGTCAATCTCCCCGGACAGCAGCTTGGCGCTGATCTCAGTGGCATCGGCAAAGACGATCTCCACGTCCTCATCGGGGTTCAGGCCATTTTCGGTGAGCAGATGGCGGAGAATGTACTCGGGGTTGGCACCCTGTCCAGTGGCATAGATGGTCTTTCCCTTCAGATCCGCCATGGACTGGATGGTGTTACCCCCCTTGCCCTCCAGAATGTGGAGCACACCCTGGGTGCCCAGGGCCAAAATCTTCACATCCCCCTGGGTCTTGTTATACAGGTTGGCGGCCATGTTGGAGGCCACCATGGCGATGTCAAACTCGCCGTCCTGGCTGGTTAGGCCGGACACCACCTCGTTGTTGTCGGTGGCAATGGTGTATTCATAATGGTTGACGGTCTGATCCTGATCGCTGTCCGAGAGCAGCTTGGCCGCGCCAATGCCCGTGGGGCCGGAGATCACCGCCAGACGCACGTCTTCTCCCTGGAATACCTCCTGGGACGCTTGGACGTCAGGGGTGGCCTGGGTCTGGTTGGCCGCGGTACAGCCCATCAGCCCCACAGACAGAGCCATGGCCATGAGCAGCGATGCAACACGGTTTCGTTTCATTTGGATTCTTCCTTTCCTGTTGATTGGTGCCATACTCCCGTGGAAATGGAAGGGATATGGGCCAAATCTCCATCCTATGTTCCATTCGAAACAGTATTCTAGCCACCCCGCCCCCCTTTGTCAAGGGCAGGGCTTGTCTTTTCCCCTGCCGTGCCGTATACTGACATCATCGACCTACCAAGGAGGGAATCATCATGAATCATCAAACCATTACCGCCGCCGGCGCCCCCGCTGCCGTGGGCCCCTACTGCCACGCCAAGCTGTGCGGCGCTACCCTGTACTGCTCCGGCCAGCTGGGCCTGATCCCTGAAACCGGCGAGCTGGCCCAGGGCGTGGAGGCCCAGGCCAAGCAGGCCCTGGAAAATCTGGGTGCTGTGTTGCAGGCTGCCGGAATGACCTACGCCAATGTGGTCAAGACCACCGTCTTTTTGGCGGACATCGGGGACTTTGCCGCCATCAACGAAGTTTATGCCACCTACTTTGCAGAAAATCCCCCCGCCCGCTCCTGTGTCCAGGCAGGCGCTCTGCCCAAGGGCGGCCTGTTTGAAATCGAGGCCATCGCCGTCAAATAATGTGGAAAAACGGTGGAAGCCTGGGGCTTCCACCGTTTTGCTCAGAATTTCACCAAGGGGGCCTCGCCGTTATCCTCCCCCGGCTCAATGGCTCGGATGACCACGTCATAGCCGTAGCTGTCATTGACCTGCACCGTCACCCGGTCCCCCACCCGGCGGCCCAGCACCGCCCGGCCCACCGGGGACTCCTTGCTCACCAGCCCCTTCAAGGCGTCCTGGCGCATGGTGGTGACGATTTGAATGACCATTTCCTCGTCATCGTCCTCCACATACAGCGTCACCTTATCATAGAGTCCCACCGTTCCATCCTCCGAGCGGTCGGAGATGATGGTGGCGGTGCGGATCACATTTTCCAGGTAGCGGCACCGGCTGTCGTTGCGGTTTTTCTCCTGCTTGGCGGCCTTGTACTCAAAGTTCTCGCTGAGATCCCCAAAGGACCGGGCCTCTTTCACCGCCTCAATGAGTTGGGGTCGCAGCACAAAACGGCGGTGGTGCAGCTCCTCCCGCATCAGCTCGATATCCTTCTTGGTCAGTTCCTTTCCCATGGCTCTGTGCCTCCTTTTCCCTCCAGTTTGGCACACCTCTGCCCCTCCGTCAAGATGGACTTTTACTTTTTGAAAAATTTGTGTTGACATCCCCCCTGGGGTATGGTATTATAATTCTTGCCCACGGGCCGGAGTGGCGGAATTGGCAGACGCCCGGGACTTAAAATCCCGTGGGAGAAATCCCGTGCCGGTTCGATCCCGGTCTCCGGCACCACAAGTTTATATCGCGGGGTAGAGCAGTTTGGTAGCTCGTCGGGCTCATAACCCGGAGGTCGTAGGTTCAAATCCTGCCCCCGCAACCATAAATCCCAGATGCGAAAGCATCTGGGTTTTCCTTTTTACCTATTCACTCTTCACTATTCACTCATTTCTCTCGGATTTTAGGACTTTCCCGAGGGGTTGGATTTGTGAGGGTCTTTTCCTCTTTCCCCCGCTTAACCCCTATCAAATGGGCTTGACCCAAACCCTGACCCATACGGGAGTTTGGAGCGGTTAGGGGCAGAGAGTTTCGGAGAGTACACTCCCCATCGTCTGCGCCGCCTGCCTTTGGGCGGCACTGGTGATGTGGGCATAGGTGTCCAGGGTGAAACCTGCGGAGAAGTGGCCCAACATTCCGGACACGGTTTTCACATCCACCCCGTTTTGCAAGGCCAGAGTGGCAAAGGTATGGCGCAAGTCATGGAACCGCACCTTGGGCAGTCCTGCCCGCTTCAGCACCCGATGGAGCATATGCAACACGCTGTCCGGGGAAATAGGCCCTCCATTGGGGGACGGGAACACCCAGGGGCTGTTGCCCACTTTTCTTCTCTGTTCTTTTAGAACGCTTACCGTATCCTCTGCCAGGGGCAGGATGCGGTAGGCGTTTTTCGTTTTCAGGGGCGCTTCCACCACTTCTCCGTTGATGCGGGAAACCTGCCGCCGTACCCGGAGGTCACCCCGGTCTAAATCAACATCTTCCCATTTCAGTCCCAGCAATTCGCCCCGCCGCAGACCTGTGGCCAGTTCCAGGTAGTACAGCTCAAACACGCCGCTCTCCCTGGCCTCCCGGAAGAAGGAGGCCAGCTGCACCGTGGTCAGGGTCTTCATCTCCTGGTGTTCCACTCGGGGCAGAGCGCAGCCCTCGGCCGGGTTGCTGAGGATCAGCCGCTGTTCCTGGGCCAGTTTTAGGGCAGAGGATAGAATTTGGTGGATGTTCCGCACCGTCTTGGCGCTGAGGCCCTTGGGCTGTCCTTTGGCTTCCACCCGGTCTACCCTGCCCTGGGCCAGCAGCTTTTTGTAGAACTTCTGTAAATCCAGAGACGTGAGCTTTTCCAGCGGAATATCTCCGATGTTGGGCCCAATATGGTTTTGGATGTAGCCCTGGTAGGTCTGGTGGGAGGAGGGCCGGACTTTGATCTTGGCGTAGTCCTGGAACCACACCTCCATCCACTCCCCCACCGTATACTTCCCCGCCTTGGTGATGTCCAGGGTCTGGGCTTCTCCGATGGCCTGTTTCAGCTTCTCCTTCACCTCTGCCTGACTTCTGCCCAGCACATTCTTGTAGATAGCTTTCCCCGTCTCCGGGTCATGCCCTGCCGTGTATCGGCCTTCCCAGCGTCCATCTTTTCTCTTGCGGATGCTGCCTTCGCCATTAGCTCGTTTCTTAGCCATTCTCATTCACCTCACGATCCTGTTCTTCCCTTTGGATGTCATTCCACTCCAGTTCCTTGGCAATTCCCCAGGCCAGTTTGAACCCGGCTGTGAAGCTGACTAGAGAGATTTTCTCTTGCAACAGGGTTTGTGCGTCAACCAGCTGCATCAATTTACGCCGTTGCACCTTGTCCAAGCAGTCCCGCACTTCCCGGCGGGTCAGTTCAATTTCTTCCTTCAGTTCTGTAAAGTCTGGTTTTTGGAAGAATCTCTGATGTAGGGTACTCATGTAACCATTCATGGTGTATCG
>CALWXL010000055.1 GCA_944385485.1 uncultured Oscillospiraceae bacterium | reverse complement strand
GAAGAGCTCAGCGAGGACGACCGCCGCACCGTGGAGCGGGCCCGCCGCATTCAGCAGTTCTTCTCCCAGCCCTTCTCCGTGGCCGAGCAGTTCACCGGCCTGGAGGGCCGCTATGTGAAGCTGGAGGACACCCTGCGCTCCTTCGAGGTGATTCTGGGCGGCGAGCTGGATAAGTACCCCGAGGTTGCCTTCAGCAACGTGGGCAACGTGGACGAGGTAGTGGCCAAGGCCAAGAAGATGGGGGCGGTATAATGGCAGAAGCCAATACCTTTTACCTGGAAATCATTACCCCCGAGCGGCAGTTCTACATCGGACCCGCCCAGGCCCTGATTTTCCCCGCCGTGGACGGCCAGATGGGCGTCTACGCCGGTCACGCCCCCACCGTCACCGCCATTGAGCCCGGCGAGCTGCGCTACAAAGTGGGGGATGTATGGGAGCCCGCTGCTGTGGGCGCCGGCTTTGCCGAGATCAAGCCAGACTACGTGATCCTGCTGGTGGGCTTTGCCGAGCACCCCGAGGAAATTGACCGCAAGCGTGCCGAGGCCGCCAAGCTGCGCGCCGAGGAGCGCCTGCGCCAGAAGCAGAGCATTCAGGAGTATTATCACTCGAAAGCCGCTCTGGCCCGAGCCATGGCCCGACTCAAGACCCGTCGATAACCAATGATAGAAAAAACGCATGTCTCCCCATGAGACATGCGTTTTTTGTGCCTTTAGGGGTGAGAATCGTATGCTAGACGCAGCTTTTCCAGGGCCTTTTTCTCAATGCGGGAGACGTAGGAGCGGCTAATCCCACACAGGGTGGCGATTTCCCGCTGGGTGAGGGGGGCTTGCTGGTTGAGGCCATAGCGCAGCTTGATGATGTGGGCCTCTCGGGGGGTGAGGCAGGTGTCCACACAGGCGCGCACCCGCAGGCAGGAGTCCCGCAGGTCCAGGTCGTCCAGCATGGTGTCGTCCACACACACCACATCCATCAGGGACAGAGAGTTGCCCTCCGGGTCCCCGTCCAGGCTTTCAGACAGGGACAGTTCTCCCTGGGTTTTCCGCTGGGAACGGAAGTACATGAGAATTTCATTTTCAATGCAGCGGCTGGCGTAGGTGGCCAGGCGCACATTTTTTTCCCCCTTGAAGGTGGACACTCCCTTGATCAGGCCGATGGTGCCGATGGAGATGAGATCGTCCTGATCTCCCGATTGGGTGTAGTATTTCTTCACAATGTGCGCCACCAGCCGCAGATTGTGCTCGATGAGTTTGTCTCGGGCATCGCTGTCCCCCTCCGCCATACGCTTTAAGCAGTCCTGCTCCTCTTCCCGGGTTAGGGCAGGGGGGAAGGAACCGGTGTTGTTGGCCAGACGCAGGGTGAAGAACAGCCCGTTGAGCATCAGTAAAAGCCATGCCGTCCACATGGTCACCACCTCCATGGGGAAGTGTATGCACCATCAGCGTGTCCCTATGGCTGAAGCTGGGGAAGTTTCTCCAATTATTTGACCATGGTGAACGGATAGGCCTCCGCCGCCGCTCTGCCCTGACTTTGCACCAGGGCAGAGTGGCGGCGGCAAAGACATAGCGGTTGCGCAGCGAGATTTGTTTTTTTCACTTTCGTGGTGATGTCCCAGTGCTATGGTCCAATTTACCCATCAAAAGCCGATAGAATGGAATGAGTTGGATGGGACAAGCGTATGCTTATCGTGTAGCCCTCTTGGAGGGAAGTTGAAACATAGGCAAAAAACGACAAAGGACTCTCCCAAAGGGCATTGCCAATTGGACAGAACAATGATAAAATAATTTTTACCAAAATGAAAGGGGGCGAAGCCCATGGCAACGCTGAAAGAAATTTCCCAGCGCACTGGATACTCGCCTGCCACCATCTCCCGGATTTTGTCCGGGGACCCACAGCTTTCCGTCACCCCTGAGGCCCGCCGGAAGGTACTGGAGGAGGCGGGACGGCTCAACTACGCGCAGACTAAGAGCAGACGCGGACGGACACCCAAGGGGGTGCTACGGGTGGGAATTGCGGAGATGCTCTCCCCGGTGCAGCAGCTGGACGACCCCTATTACCTGTACTTAAGTGGATTTGTCCGCCAGCGGTGTTTAGATAAGCGGTATACCGCTGTACCTTTGGAGAACCGGGGCAACGAGTTTGTGGTGCCCACCGGCGGGGAGAAGCTGGACGGCATTGTGGCCATCGGCCTGTTTGAACCCGACCAGATTCGGTCTCTGTCCACCCTGTCTCCCAATCTGGTGTTTGTGGACTCCTCTCCCCGGGAGAGCGAGCATGACTCGGTGGTACTCAACTACTCGTTGGGTATTGCGCTGGCTTTGGAACACCTGGAGAAGCTGGGTCACCGGAAAATCGGATTCATCGGCCCAGAGTGGAAATATGACGACCTGCGCCAGCGGGCGTTGGAGACCCGGCGGAAGCTGTTTGTGGAGCAGATGGAGCGGCGTGGAGCCCTGCACAAGGAGTGGCTGCTGGAGTGTCCCATGCAGACCGAAGAGGCCGCCCAGGCGGTGGAACAGTTCCTGGCCAGAGGGGGAGAGCGCCCCACTGCCTTCATCGCCGCCAACGAAGAGGTGGCCATCGGTGCTGTGCGGGCCATGCGAGAGCTGGACATCTCGGTGCCCGGTCAGATTTCGGTGGTGTCTTTCAACAACACCCCCCGGTCCGCCCTGCTGGATCCGCCGCTGACCTCCATCTCTGCCCATGTGGAGCAGATGGCGGCCACCGCCTTGGATTTGCTGCGCTCTCGGGTACCTTTGCCCGGTCGGGAAGCAGAGCGCACTCTGCCCTTGAAGGTGGTTGTCCCGCCCACGATGATTGAGCGAAAGAGCACAACTTTTGCCCCTGAATTTGTGCAAGACAACAAAGAATAAAAAGCGGAAAAAATTTGGTTGAATTTTTAGTAAAATAAATATATAATTTTAGTACAAATAAAAATCAGAGGTGAAAGGACATGCGAGATTGCAATAAGCTCCTGGAGGAGCTCAAGGCAGGGCAAAAGAACGCAGAGCTGGCCCGGGTGTATGACATCCACGATGGTGGAGCATCCGTGGAGGAGGGTCTGCAGCGCAGCATTCATGTCACGGAGGAATTTGTCAAGCTCTTTGGCAACCGGGAGAACGTGGGGCTGTATACCGGCCCTGGCCGCACCGAGATCTGCGGCAACCACACCGATCACCAGCGGGGCCGGGTGCTGGCTGCTGCCGTGAACCTGGACTTTTTGGTGTGCGCGGCCCCCAACGGCACCAACACCATCCGGTTTATGTCCGAGGGCTGGCACATGGTGGAGGTGAATCTGGACAACCTGGAGCCTGTGGAAGAGGAGAAGGAAGGCACCGCCGCCCTGGTGCGGGGCGTGGCCGCAGGCATTGCCCAGCGGGGCTACACTCCTGTGGGCTTTGATGCCTACGCCACCAGCAAGGTGCTGCCCGGTTCCGGCCTGTCCTCCTCGGCCGCCTGCGAGGTGACCATCGGGGTCATCCTCAACCACCTGGTGTGCGGGGATGCGCTGGACGCTGTGACCATCGCCCAGATTGGACAGTATGCTGAGAACGTGTTCTTTGGCAAGCCCTGCGGCCTGATGGACCAGACCGCTTCCTCTGTGGGTGGAGCTGTGGCCATTGACTTTGCCGACACCGCCAACCCTGTGGTCCATCCCATCGAGGTGGATTTGGCCGGGTATGGCTATGCTCTGTGCATCATTGACTCCGGCGCTGACCACGCCGACCTCACCGCCGAGTATGCCGCCATCCCTCAGGAGATGAAGGCGGTGGCCGCTCACTTCGGCTGTGAAGTGCTGCGGGACGTGGACCCCAGCCGCATCTGGGCCGAGATGCCCGCTCTGCGTAAGGAAGTGGGAGACCGGGCCGTGCTGCGTGCCCTGCACTTCTTTGCCGACGATGCCCGTGTGGCCCAGGAGGCAGACGCTCTGGAGCGGGGTGACTTTGACGCCTTCCTGAAGCTGGTGCAGCAGTCCGGGGAGTCCTCCTGGATGTACTTACAGAACATTGCCCCTGTGGGCGCAGTCCACGAGCAGGCCATGGCGGTGGCTCTGGCCACGGCCGCCCATGCCCTCCAGGGCCGGGGCGCCTACCGGGTCCACGGCGGCGGCTTTGCCGGCACCATCCAGGCCTTTGTGCCTCTGGATATGCTGGATGGCTTCAAGACTCAGGTGGAGTCTGTATTGGGAGAAGGCAGCTGCCATGTGCTTGCCGTCCGGGCTGTGGGCGGCGCCGTGGTGTGCTGATATCGGTTGAAATAAAAGAAGGGAGCGAACTGTAATGGCAATTTTGGTATTGGGCGGAGCCGGATACATCGGTTCCCACACTGTGTACGAACTCATTGACGCAGGACGTGACGTGGTGGTGGCAGATAATCTGCTCACCGGCTTCAAAGAGGCTGTCCACCCCAAGGCCCGGTTCTATCAGCTGGACATCCGGGACCGTGGCGCCCTGGATACCCTGTTCCAGGCCGAGAACATTGAGGGCGTGATCCACTTTGCCGCCTCCTCTCAGGTGGGCGAGTCCATGTCCAATCCCCTGAAGTATTATGACAACAACCTCTACGGCACCATGGTGCTCCTCCAGTCCATGGTGGCCCACGGAGTGGACAAGATTGTTTTCTCCTCCACCGCCGCCACCTACGGCGAGCCCGAGTCGGTGCCCATTCTGGAGACTGACCGCACCCAGCCCACCAACTGCTATGGCGAGACCAAGCTGTCCATGGAGCACATGATGAGCTGGGTTTCCCAGGCCCACGGCCTGCGCTATGTGGCCCTGCGCTACTTCAACGCCTGCGGCGCCCACGCCTCCGGCAAGATCGGCGAGGCCCACAACCCCGAGACCCACCTGATCCCCCTGATTCTCCAGGTGCCCAACGGCCAGCGGGAGAAGATCTCCATCTTCGGCGACGACTATCCCACCCCCGATGGCACCTGCATCCGGGACTACATCCACGTCACCGACCTGGCCCAGGCCCACATCCTGGCTCTGGACTACCTGATGAAGGGTGGCGAGAACAACGTCTTCAACCTGGGCAACGGCGTGGGCTTCTCCGTCAACGAGGTCATCGAGGTGGCTCGTGCCGTCACCGGCCATCCCATCCCCGCCCAGGTGTCTCCCCGTCGTGCCGGCGACCCCGCCCAGCTCATCGCCTCCTCCGAGAAGGCCAAGACCGTGCTGGGCTGGAAGCCTCAGTATGACGATCTGAACACCATCGTCTCCTCCGCCTGGAACTGGCACAAGGCCCATCCCCACGGCTACGAGAAGTAAGGGAGGGGCATAGAGAGATGAACGAAGCCATTTCCAAACTGATTACTTACGCGGTTCGCACCGGGCTCATTGAGCCCTGCGAGACCACCTGGGCCACCAATGCGGTGCTGGAGGTGCTGAAGCTGGACAGCTACACCGACCCCGGACAGGAGTGGGGCGACATCGACCTGGCCGCCGTGCTGGATGAGCTGCTGGACGATGCCTATGCCCGTGGCGTCCTCACCGAGAACTCCGTGGTGTACCGGGACCTCTTTGACACCGCCATCATGGGTGCCCTCACCCCCCGGCCCAGCCAGGTGCGGGCCAAGTTCCAGGCTCTGTACAACGAGGACCCGGAGAAGGCCACCGACTGGTACTACACCTTCTCCCAGGACACCAACTACATCCGCCGGGACCGCATCGCCCGTGACGTGCGCTGGAAGGCGGACACCGAGTACGGCGAGATGGACATCACCATCAACCTCTCCAAGCCGGAGAAGGACCCCAAGGCCATTGCCGCCGCCCGCAACCTCCCTGCCTCCAACTATCCCCGCTGCCAGCTGTGCGCGGAGAATGAGGGCTATGCCGGACGGGTGAACCACCCCGCCCGCCAGAACCACCGCATTGTGCCCATCACCATCAACAACTCCCCCTGGTTTTTGCAGTACTCCCCCTATGTGTACTACAACGAGCACTGCATCTGCTTCAACCAGGAGCACACCCCCATGAAGATCGACCGGGCTTGCTTCGGCAAGCTGCTGGACTTCGTCCGCCAGTACCCCCACTACTTCGTGGGCTCCAACGCTGACCTGCCCATCGTGGGCGGCTCCATCCTGGCCCACGACCACTTCCAGGGCGGACGGTACACCTTCGCCATGGCCACCGCCCCCGTGGAGACCCCTGTCACCTTCGCCGGGTACGAGGATGTCACCGCTGGCATCGTCAAGTGGCCCATGTCCGTCATCCGCATTTCCAGTGAGGACCCCCAGCGGCTGGTGGATCTGGCCGACAAGATTCTGCTTAGCTGGAGAGGGTACACCGATGAGGAGGCCTTCATCTTTGCCGAGACCGATGGAGAGCCCCACAACACCATCACCCCCATCGCCCGGATGCGGGACGGCAAGTGTGAGTTGGACCTGGTGCTGCGCAACAACATCACCACCGAGGAGTATCCTCTGGGTGTATATCATCCCCATCAGGAGCTGCACCACATCAAGAAGGAGAACATCGGCCTCATCGAGGTCATGGGCCTGGCCGTTCTCCCTGCCCGCCTGAAGCAGGAGTTGGCCCAGGTGGCCGACTGCCTGGCCACCGGCGGCGATCTGCGGGCCGACGAGGCCACCGCCAAGCACGCCGACTGGGCCGAGGGCTTCAAGGCCAAGTATGAGACCATCAACCAGGACAACGCCTGGGATATCGTCAAGTACGAGACCGGTCTGGTGTTTGCCAAGGTGCTGGAGCACGCGGGTGTGTACAAGCGCACCCCCGAGGGCAAGGAACAGTTCCTCAAGTTCATTGCTCAAGTGTAAAAGAAAAGGTAAAAAGGTGCCCCGGAGCTACAGCTCCGGGGCACCTTTTTACCTCAAAAGAAGGGCAAACCCATACCCCAATCCTATACAGGCCGGAAAGGTGAGCACCCACACCAGCAGCAGCTGGGCTACCACTCCAGGTTGGGGCCGGGGGGAGGCCCCACAGATGGCGGCCACCTTGGCATGGCTGGTGGACACGGGCAGACCCAGGATGGAGCACACCCCCAGCACCACCCCGGTGCCCACATCGGCAGCCAGCCCCTGGGTGGGGGTGAGGTGGGCCAGCTCCTTCCCGATTTTCTCCACAATGGGTTTCCCACCCAGCCCGGTGCCCAGAGCCATAACCCCGGCGGTGAGCAGCAGCAGGGTGAGAGGGGGCCGGGTGGAGCGGATGCCATGGGCCATGAGGAGCAGGGCCAGAAACTTCTGCCCGTCCTGGGCCCCGTGGAAAAAGGCGGTGAGGCCAGCAGCCACGCGCTGCCAAACCATGGGATTGTGGGGGATTCGGCCCAGCCAGCGGCAGACCAGCCACCCGGTCACCACCCCGGCGGGGAGGGAGAGCACCAGACCTGCCCCCACGGCCACCCAGGCAGAGGGTTGAATGTCTGCCCCCAGAGCCAGAGCGGCACCGGACAACCCGGCCAGCAAGGCGTGGCTTTCACTGGTGGGCAGGCCAAACCGCCACGCCGCCACCGCCCAGATCACCACCGCCAGCATGGCCCCGCACAGCCCTGCCAGGGTGTCTCTAGGGGTGGAAAAGTGTACCAGGTTTTCCATGGTGGCTGCCACGGTGGGGAAGAGCAGGCAGGTCAGAGCGATGCCCAAGAAGTTGCACACCGCCGCCATGACCACCGCCGGGCGGTAGGCCATGGCCCCGGAACCCACGGCGGTGGCGATGGCGTTGGGGGCATCCGTCCAGCCGTTGACCAGGATGACGCACAGCACCAGAAGTGCCAGGGTGGTGGTGGAAACGGGCATGAGCAATCCCTCCTCGGTACACCCTATGGGGTGGACAGGGGCAGTATGAAAAAAGTTCAGAAAAAATTTTGAAAAAAAGAAGGATTCTTTCCAGATATCGAGTATACAATGATAGGAAATATCGTAAGGAGGGGTGCAAATGGAAATTCGTACCTATGCCGAGGAGCTGGAGCGTCAGACGCTCTCTTCCCGGGCCTGCCTTTCCAGCCAATCCAAAGGCCGGGCAGTGGACATCCCTCCTTGTCCCATGCGCACTTGTTTTCAGCGGGATGTGGATCGGGTGCTCCACTGTAAGGCCTTTCGCCGTCTGATGCACAAAACCCAGGTGTTTCTCCAGCCGGAAGGGGACCACTACCGCACCCGCATGACCCACACCCTGGAGGTGTCGGGGATTGCCCGGAGCATGGCCCGGGCCCTGCGCTTAAACCAGGACCTCACCGAGGCCGCCGCTCTGGCCCACGACCTGGGGCATACCCCCTTCGGCCACGCCGGGGAGCGGGCGCTGAGCCGCATGGTGGAGGGAGGCTTTCGCCACTACGAGCAGTCCCTGCGGGTGGTAGACCGCCTGGAACGGGATGGAGCGGGGCTGAACCTGTGCTATGAAGTGCGGGACGGCATTGTGCGCCATACCACCGGGCCTTTGGCGGAGACCCTGGAGGGTCAGTTGGTGCGCTACGCGGATAAAATCGCCTACATCAACCACGACATTGACGACGCCATGCGGGGCGGTATCATCTACCCCACCGACATCCCGGTCCACATCTCCCAGGTGTTGGGCTTCACCCACGGGGAGCGCATCGAGCGTCTGGTGCTGGACATTGTGGAACACAGCCAGGAGGGGATGGAGATTCACCAGTCCCCGGACGTGGCGAAGGCCATGGCGGAGTTGAAACAGTTCATGTTTGAAGCGGTGTACTTCAATCCCCGTGCCAAGGGGGAGGAGTCCAAGGCGGAGGACATGATCTGTTACATGTTCGAGTACTACTGCAAACACCATGACAAGCTCCCCTGCGAGTACCAGGACATTCTGGTGCGGGAGGGCGTGGAGCGGGCGGTGACCGACTACATCGCCGGCATGAGCGACGCCTACGCCGTGGAGAAATTTGAGGAACTTTTTATCCCCATGCGTTGGATGATAAAATGAAAAGACAGAATTCTGGGTAGAATTAGGAGGTGATACCATGGCCATACCCGATCAATTTTTGGACGAGCTGAGCAGTCGGCTCAACATTGTGGACGTGGTGTCTGCCTATGTCCCTCTCACCCGGAAGGGGGGTAACTACTGGGGCCTGTGTCCCTTCCACCGGGAAAAGACCCCCTCTTTCTCGGTCAGCGAGAGCAAGCAGATTTTCCACTGCTTCGGCTGCGGCAAGGGGGGCGGCGCGGTGCGCTTCGTCATGGAGATGGAAAACCTCCCCTTTCCAGAGGCGGTGCGCAAGCTGGCCGCTCAGGCTGGCATGGAGGTGCCCGAGGACAACAGCAATGGAGCGTGGCGGGAAAAACGCCAGCGCATCCTGGAACTGAACAAGGAGGCCGCCCGGTTCTACCGTGCCATGCTCTCCCAGCCGGAAGGGGCCCAGGTGGCGGAGTATATCGCCAAAAAACGCCGGATTACACCCAAGTTTTCCGCCCGGTTCGGCCTGGGGGCTGCCCCCAATGCCTGGGATCGGCTCATATTGGCCATGCGGGAAAAGGGGTATGACAAGGCCGAGCTCATCGAGGCAGGGCTGGCGGTGGCGGGGAAAAATGGCGGTATTTACGATAAGTACCGCAACCGCCTGATGCTCCCGGTCATCGACGTGCGGGGCAACGTCATCGGCTTCACCAGCCGGGTGATGGACGACTCCACCCCCAAATATCTGAATACCCCCGAGACCGCCATCTTCAAAAAGCGGTCCATTTTGTACGGCCTCAACTACGCCAAGAACACCAAACGGCCCAACATGATTTTGGTGGAGGGAAACATAGACGTTATCACCCTGCACCAGGCGGGCTTTGACAACACCATTGCCACCATGGGCACGGCCCTGACGGAAGAACACATCAAAATCCTGGAGAAGTACACCCAGGAGCTGGTGCTGTGCTACGACAACGACAACGCCGGGGTGGATGCCACCCAGCGAGCCATTGCCCTGCTGAAAGGTTCCCAGCTGAATGTGAAGGTGCTCCAACTCCCTCGCCGGCGGGATGACAGCGGCCAACTGGTGAAACAGGACGCCGACGACTTCATCAAGCACCAGGGGCCCGAGGTGTTTGAAGGGCTGCTCCAGGGCTGCGCCAACTCGGT
>CALWXL010000054.1 GCA_944385485.1 uncultured Oscillospiraceae bacterium | reverse complement strand
AAAAATCCACGGGTGAAGACGCTGCACAAATTGGCGTTGGCCTTCAACATGACGGTGGCAGAGTTTTTAGATTTTGAATCTCTCAATGAGTATTCCTTTGAGGATGACGAAGAGGAGTGATTTTCCCGGACCAAAAAGACCGTAGCAAACGATAGTGGCTGAGTCCCAACAGAAAGTTGGGACATGAAAAATGAGTGAGAATCGCCTTTTGGCGACTCTCACTCATTTTGGTTGATGGGATAGGGCTTAGATGTTACAGGCGTCCAGCAGAGCCTGGGTCATGTCGGTCTTCTCCCAGGGCAGGTCCAGCTCGGGACGGCCAAAGTGGCCGTAAGCGGCGGTCTGGCGGTAGATGGGACGGCGCAGGTCCAGACGGTTGATGATGGCGGTGGGGCGCAGGTCAAAGACCTGGTTCACGGCCTGCTCCAGCACCTCGTCGGACACCTTGCCGGTGCCGAAGGTGTCCACCAGCACGGACACGGGCCGAGCCACGCCGATGGCGTAGGCCAGCTGCACCTGGCAGCGGTCGGCCAGACCAGCGGCCACCACGTTCTTGGCCACCCAGCGGGCGGCGTAGGCGGCGGAGCGGTCCACCTTGGTGGGGTCCTTGCCGGAGAAGGCGCCGCCGCCGTGGGGAGCGGAGCCGCCGTAGGTATCCACGATGATCTTGCGTCCGGTGAGGCCGGAGTCACCCTGAGGACCGCCCACCACAAAGCGTCCGGTGGGGTTGACGTAGATCTTGGTGTTCTCATCCATCAGATTTGCGGGGATGGTGGGACGGATGACGTACTCCACCATGTCGGAGCGAATCTGCTCCAGAGACACCTCAGGGCTGTGCTGGGTGGAGATGACCACCGCGTCCACCCGCACGGGGTTCTGGTTCTCGTCATACTCCACGGTGACCTGGGACTTGCCGTCGGGGCGCAGGTAGTCCAGGGTGCCGTCCTTGCGCACGGCGGTGAGGCGCTGGGCCAGCTTGTGGGACAGGGAGATGGCCAGGGGCATGAGCTCCTCAGTCTCCCGGCAGGCATAGCCGAACATCATGCCCTGGTCGCCGGCGCCGCCGTCCAGCTCGTCGGTCATCTCGCCCTCTCGGGCCTCCAGGGCCTTGTCCACGCCCATGGCGATGTCGGGGGACTGCTCGTCGATGTTGAGCACCACGCCGCAGGTGTCGCAGTCAAAGCCGTACTTGGCGCGGTCGTAGCCGATGTCCCGCACCACTTCCCGGGCCACCTTGGCGATGTCCACGTAGCAGGAGGTGGTGATCTCGCCCATGATGTGGATGAGGCCGGTGGAGACAGTGGTCTCGCAGGCCACACGGGCCACGGGGTCCTGGGTGAGGATGGCGTCTAGAACGGCGTCGGAAATCTGGTCACAGATCTTGTCGGGATGTCCCTCGGTGACAGACTCCGAGGTAAAGAAACGTCTTGCCATAAGTAATCTTCCTTTCGTAACAGTGAAATACACAACAAAAAATCCGCCGGACAAACCGGCGGATGGAGACAGCGTGTCCTCATCTTGCGCGCGAGTGTACCACTCGTCTCCGCCGGATTTGGCACCTTGCTCGCAACGAGCAGGTTGCCGTGGCTTCATTGGGCCGATCCCTCCGCCACTCTCGATAAGGCAATGTTCAATTGCGGTGTCTATTATATCGGGGTGTGTGCCTACTGTCAATGGCAGAAATGTGGAAAATTATTTCTTGGGGCGGGGTCGAAACAGGAAGGATGCCACAAGACCCAGGGTGATGGCCAGGGCGATGCCCCCAGCAGTAGCGGTGAGCCCTCCGGTGAGCACCCCCAGCCAGCCCTCCTCCTCCACGGCCTTGCGCACCCCTTGGGCCAAGGTGTGGCCAAACCCGGTGAGGGGGACGGTGGCTCCGGCGCCCGCCCAGTCCACCAGGGGCTGATAGAGCCCCAAGCCGCTGAGAATTACCCCGGCCACCACGTAAAACACCAGAATACGGGCGGGGGTGAGGCTGGTTTTATCCAGGAGAATCTGGCCGATGACGCACAGGATGCCACCCAGCAAAAACGCGTTGAAGTATTCCATGTTTAGCCTCCTTCCAGCACAATGGCATGACAGATGCCGGGAATGGACTCCCCCTGCATGGTGGACACGGGGGAGAGCAGGGCCCCGGTGGGGCAAAACAGCACCCGTTTCCAACGTCCGGCCAAAAGGCCGGGGATGACGGTGGTGGTGAGCACGGCGGCGCTGCATCCACAACCGGAGCCGCCGCTGTGGACATCTTGGGCCTCCCGGTGGAACAGGAGCAGGCCGCAGTCGTTGTAGTTGGACAGGGGCGTGCCATCCCGGGAGAAGAAATCGGAGACGATCTCCCAGCCCAGCTGCCCCAAGTCTCCGGTGAGAATGAGGTCGTAGTCGGCGGGACTGCGCCCGGTGTCTCGAAAATGGGCCCGCAGGGTGTCGTAGGCCGCGGGGGCCATGGCGGCCCCCATGTTGGCGGGGTCTTTGATGCCTTTGTCCATCACTTTACCCAGGGTTACCCCGGTGATTTTTGGGCCTTTGCCCTGAGCGGCCAAAATCACCGCCCCGGCGGCGGTGGCGGTCCACTGGGCGGTGGGGGGGCGCTGACAGCCGTACTCCAGGGGGGTGCGGTACTGTCGCTCGGCGGAACAGAAGTGGGAGGAGGTCATGGCGGCGGCATATTTCCCCCAGCCACCAGACAGGAGCAGGGAGGCCACGGCCAGGCTCTCTCCCATAGTGGAGCAGGCCCCATACAGTCCCAGATAGGGGACACCCGCCCAGCGGGCAGCGAAGGCGGAGCTGATGCACTGGTTGAGCAGATCCCCCGCCAGCAGAAAATCCAGCTGCTGGGTCTGGAGTTTGGCCCGGTTTAGAGCAGCTTCCAGGGCCAACTGCTGCATGGTGGTCTCTGCCATTTCCCAGCTGGACTGTTGAAAGGTGTCATCCTGACAGGTGTGGTCAAAAAAGCGGCCCAGAGGGCCTTCGGATTCTTTTCGCCCTCCGGCGCTGCCGTAGCCCACCAGAACGGGGGGATGGGAGAGAAGGTAGGTTTGGGTGTTGTGGTCCATAGACGGGACTCCTTCAAAATGGAATTGCATCCATAGTTTGCACCGTTGCCCGAAATTTATGACGAAATGGGCGGGACGCTAGAAAAATTCACAAAGGGGTGGTATAATGCAACATGTAAAATTTTTTGTGAAGTACCGGGAGGAATCCGTTTATGTCAGAAAAAACCCGATTTATAGGTTACATCTGCCCCGTGTGCGGCAAAGCGGTGGTGGTGGAGCGCACCGCCTTTGCCTTAGCCGCCGGCGACCAGACCATTCCCTGTCCCTGCGGGAAGTCTCAACTGGAGTTCCATCAGCAGGGGGAGCACTGTCAGGTGGTGGTGCCCTGCCTCTTCTGCGCCAAGGACCACCACACCGTGTGCTCTACCCGGGCCATGATGGAGGAGAAGCTGCTGGTGCTGTCCTGCTCCGCCTCAGGGCTGGGCTGCTGCTTCATCGGGGAAGAGGAAGCGGTGTTTTCTGAGATGGAAAAGCTGGAGCGGGCGGTGGACAAGCTGCGCATGGACGACCAGGAGGAGACCCGCGGCACCTTCCTGGATGAGGTCGTCATGGGAGAGGTCCTGGCGGAGCTCAAGGATATCGCGGGCCGGGGCGGCATCTCCTGCGGCTGCGGCTGCAACCAATACGGCATCAAGGTGGGATATTCCTCGGTGGACGTGGTGTGTGCTGGATGTGGAGCCACCCTGCGCCTGCCCGCTGCCACCCTGGACGATGTGGACGAGATCTGCGCCCGCTATACTCTCACCATCCCTGGAAAGAAGGAAGTTTAAATGAGTAAGATCACGGAAGTTACCTTCCAGGTGGATTCCCTGGATGTGGACATGTTCAACCAGTGCCGCCCTTCAGCGGTGCTGGGGTATTTGCAGGAGGCGGCCACCCAGGCGGCCATTCAACTGGGAGCTTCAGGGCCGGAGATTTTGGAGAAGTACAATTGTCTGTGGATGGTCTCCCGCAACTGGGTGGAGCTGAACGCACCCTTGCGCTGGAACGAGGAGTTCACCATTCAAACCTGGCACCGAGGTGGTACCGGCGTGGCCACCTACCGGGATTTTGACATCTTCCGGGGCGGGGAGCGCATCGGTCAGGCGGTGGCCCAGTGGGTGATGGTGGATGCCGATACCCACAAGCTGTATCGCATGCGGGACGTCACCGAGTTCCAGGGCACCGACGGCGGAGAGCGGAAAAAGTCCATCAAGCTCCACCGGGTGCCCATGCCTAAGGAATTTCAGGTGGCAGGGAAGCGGTATCTGGGCTATTCGGACACGGACATCAACGGCCACATCAACAACATCCACTATGCCGACTACGCCTGTGATGCCCTCCATTTGGAGCGGCACAGCCGGGAAAAGTTTGTCCGGGAGTTCCAGATCTCCTACATTGGCGAATGCCGGGCCGGAGAGGAGCTGACCATGGAGACGGCCATGGAGGACAACCATCTCTACGCCCGTGGTGTGGGCGGTGAAGGAGAGGCTCGGTTCGAGTACGCGTTGACGTTGGCCGACCAAGGCTGATTTTGTGTATAACGGGGGATTCAAACCCATGAAGCGACAAAATACAAAGAGAAGAGGTCTGGAGAGCAAACAGCCC
The DNA here is from genome assembly GCA_944385485.1 of uncultured Oscillospiraceae bacterium. Taxonomy (GTDB): domain Bacteria; phylum Bacillota; class Clostridia; order Oscillospirales; family Oscillospiraceae; genus Enterenecus. Next base: position 5,496 of record CALWXL010000054.1, on the reverse strand, counting down.
AGGCCCATGGATCGCTGCTTTCCCAACGCTCAGGAGGGCCTGGACAATGAGCAGGTCTCCCGCCTGGCCGCAGCCGGATGGACCAACGCCGTGGAGGAGAGCAACCTGAAATCCACCCCTGAGATCATTCGGGAGAACACCCTGACCTTCTTCAACCTGGTGTTTGTGGTGCTGGCGGCATTGCTGGTGCTGGCGGGCAGTTTCCGGGATATGTTCTTTCTGCTCATCGCCGCCATCAACTCCCTCATCGGTATCGTCCAGCAGCTGCGCTCTCGCTCCACCCTGAGCAAGCTCTCCCTGGTGGCTCAAGCCCGAGTCAAAGTGGTGCGGGGCGGCCAGTTGGGCACCGTACCGGTGGACAAGCTGGTGCGGGAGGATATTGTGGAGCTGGGAGCGGGAGATCAGATTCCCGCCGACGGCCCGGTGATGGAGGGCCAGGTGACGGTGAATGAGGCTCTCATCACCGGCGAGGCAGACCCCATTGTGAAAAATCCCGGGGATGCGCTGCTCTCGGGCAGCTTTGTGGTGTCCGGCAAGTGCCGGGCCCGGATGGACCATGTGGGTGCGGCCAGCTATGCCGCCCGGTTGGCCCATGAGGCCAAGGCGGACCGTGGTGTGGGCAAGTCGGAGATGATGAAATCTCTGGACCGCCTGATTCGGGTCATTGGCTTTGCCCTCATCCCCATGGGAATTGCTCTATTTTGCAATGAATTCCTGGTGCAGGAGCAGAGTTTTTCCACCTCCATCACCTCCATGGTGGCCGCCCTCATCGGGATGATTCCCGAGGGACTGTATCTGCTCACCAGTGTGGCCCTGGCCGTGTCTGTGATGCGGCTGGCCCAGCGCAAGACTCTGGTGCATGAGATGAGTGCCATCGAGACTTTGGCCCGGGTGGATGTGCTGTGTGTGGATAAAACCGGAACCGTCACCCAGCCGGAAATGTCGGTGCAGGAGCTGGTATGCCTGGACCCGCAGACCTCTGCCCAACAGGTGGAGGAAATCCTGGGGGCCTATTATCAGGTGATGGATGCGGACAACGACACCGCCAAGGCCTTGGCCAGCCGCTTCCGCAAAGAGAGTACCTGGCAGGCCCAGCAGGTGATTCCCTTTACCTCGGCCAACAAGTGGTCGGCGGTGGTGTTCCAAGGCCGTGGCTCCTATGTGGTGGGTGCCCCGGAATTTATCCTCAAGGAGGATTACAAGGCCATTGCCGGACAGGTAGCCCCCTACCAGCAGGCAGGATGCCGGGTGTTGCTGCTGGCTCAGTGTGACACGCCCCCCACCCAGGAGGGCGGCTTACAGGGGGTAGTGGTGCCCGTGGCCCTGGTGGTGGTGGCCAACCCCATCCGTCCCGAGGCTCCCGAGACCTTCCGCTATTTTGCCAAGTACGGGGTGGAGGTGAAGGTGATTTCCGGCGACAACCCCCAGACCGTGTCCAACGTGGCCCAGCAGGCGGGAATTGCTGGGGCGGAACGATTTGTGGATGCCGCCACCTTGAAAGAGCCGGGGGACTACGCACGGGCGGTGGAGGAATATACCGTCTTTGGCCGTGTGACCCCGGATCAGAAGCGGAAGCTGGTGAAGGCCTTGCAAAAAGCGGGACATACTGTGGCCATGACCGGAGACGGCGTCAACGACGTGTTGGCCCTGAAGGATGCCGACTGTGGCATCGCCATGGCCTCGGGGGCCGAGGCGGCTTGCCAGGTGGCAGAACTGGTGCTGCTGGACTCCGACTTTTCCGCCATGCCCCGAGTGGTGGAGGAAGGTCGACGGGTCATCAACAACATCCAGCGGGCCGCAGCTCTCTACCTGGTGAAGAACATCATGTCGGTGTTTTTGGCTCTCATCACCCTCTTTGCCGGGTTCCCATACCCCTTTGTGCCCATTCAGCTCACCCTCATCAGTGCCCTGACCATTGGCATTCCCTCCTTTGTGCTGGCCCTGGAGCCCAACCATGAGTTGGTGCGGGGACGGTTTATGCACAACGTGCTCCGCCGGGCTCTCCCAGGAGGTCTCACCAACATTGTGCTCATCGTGGGTCTGGAGCTGTTTACCTACGCCTTTACGTTCCAGCGGGCCACCTTGTCCACCCTGTCCACCGTCACCATCGGGGCGGTGGGACTGCTGGTGATCTACTATGTGGCCCGGCCCCTGGATAAGAAACGGTGGGCCTTGCTGGGGACCATGACAGTGGCCATGGTCATTGCCGTGTTGCGGTTCGGCTCCTACTTTGAGCTGTCCGCTCTGGATCTGCAATCGGCTCTGGTTATCACCGTGTTTCTTTTGCTGGCCCCCTCGGTGATCTACGCCTTTGAGACCGCCTTTGAGTGGGGCAGCCGGGTCAAGGCCCAGTGGCTCAAACGCAGAAAACAACGCATTCAAAATGGAACATAAGAAAAACATCCTCTGAGGAAAACTCAGAGGATGTTTTTTAGCCTAAAATTTGGGCTAGTTCTTCAAAGCTGTGGGCGATGTGGGTGGCCCCGGCCTGGGTTAGCTCTTCCTGGCTGCCATAGCCGAAGGTAACGCCAATGGAGTCCAAGCCGTTCTCCTGGGCCCCTTGGATGTCGTGGAGCCGGTCGCCCACCATGACACACAGGGCCTTGTTCGGGCAGGTATCTCCCAGACGGGCGAATACCTCCCCGATCACCTCGCTCTTTTTGGTGCGGGTCCCGTCCAGGCAGCTGCCCACAATCTGGTCAAAGTAGCCGTCCATGTGGAAGTGCTCCAGAATTTGACGGGCAAACACCTCGGGCTTGGAGGTGGCCAGACACACGGTTTTCCCCGCCTTTTTCAGCTGGGCCAGTAACGGCTGGGAGCCGGAAAACACCTTGTTTTCAAAAATGCCCTTCTGGGAGAAATATTCCCGATACTTCTCCACTGCTTTCTGGGCGGTGGGGAGATCGAAGTGGTAGAACTCCATGAAGGAGTCGATGAGGGGCGGGCCGATGAAGGGGGTGAGGCGGTCTGGGTCCTCGTGAATGCCGAAGGATGCCAGGGCGTAGGCCACGGAGTTGGTGATGCCCTCTTTGGGATCGGTGAGGGTGCCGTCTAAGTCAAAGAAAATGTGGGTGTACATAAGTAGCTTCCTCTTTTGTATGGGATGGGAATATTATACCGGAAGTGGACGGGATGGACAAGCCCTAGATGGAGTGGTTGAGTTCACCCCGTCCCTGTGCTATCATGGGGAGCAACAACACCAAAGGAGGGGGAGGCTATGCAAGCCCAAAATCCATGGTTCACCGTGGACCAGGTGGACCCGGATACCTACATCATCAGCGAATACCGCCACTGGGAGGAAACCCATTGCTATTTGCTCAACGGCAGAGACCGCACTTTGCTCATTGACACAGGGCTGGGCATTTGCGACATCTCCCAGGTGGTGGCCCCTCTGGCCCGAGGGCCAGTGACGGCGGTGGCCACCCACATCCACTGGGACCATATCGGGGGACACCGATACTACCCGGACTTCTACGCTCATGAGGCGGAACTGGCCTGGCTCCAGGGGGGATTTCCCCAGCCCATTGAACTGGTTCGGGGCTATGTGACCGACCGCTGCCAACTGCCGGAGGGCTACGACGTGAACACCTACGAATTTTTCCGGGGTACCCCCACCCGGGTGCTTCGGGGAGGGGAGATCATCCACCTGGGAGGCCGGGACATCCAGGTGCTTCACACCCCCGGCCACGCCCCGGGCCATATGTGCTTTTGGGAGGGGGAGCGGGGCTACCTGTTCACTGGCGACCTCATTTACCGGGGCCTGCTCACCGCCTGGTTTCCCTCCACCGACCCACGGGCCTATCTCAAGTCCCTGGAACAGGTGGCTCAGCTGCCCGTGCAGCGGCTTTTTCCTGGCCACCATGACCTGGATGTACCGCGGGAACTGTGTGTGGAAATGCGGGACCGGCTACGGGAGTTGGACCAGACGGGGAAGCTCTGCCACGGAAGCGGTACCCATACCTATGGGGACTGGGCTATCCAGCTGTGATAGAGGGAGGAGAAGCAAAGCATGAACATTCGAGATTTTCAGCCGGGAGACGGCCGGGAAATGGCAGAGCTGTTTTACAACACCGTCCATACAGTGAACGCCAGAGACTACACCCCTCAGCAGTTGGCGGTGTGGGCCACGGGAAAGATGGACCTGGAGCAGTGGGAACAGTCGTTTCTGGGCCACTGTGCTCTGATGGCGGAGGATGAGACGGGGATCATTGGCTTTGGGGACATCCACCCAGACGGCTATCTGGACCGGCTGTATGTGCGCTGGGACCGACAGGGGCAGGGGATAGCTCGGGCGCTGTGTGACCGATTGGAGGGGGCGGTGTCAGGGCCTGTGACCACCCACGCCTCCATCACCGCCCGCCCCTTTTTTGAGGCCCGGGGCTACCGGGTGGTGCGTCAGCAGCAGGTGGAGCGGCAGGGGGTAGCCCTGACCAACTTCGTCATGGAGAAGCCGGTGACAGAGATTGGATAATTTAGCACAGTGCTGTGCTTGACTGACGGGGGAAAAACGTGTAGAGTGTTCGAGTATCATCCCAACTCTGGGAACGAGACAAGAGAAAAGAGGAGTTTGCAACCATGAAACAACGCGAGAGTTTTTCCTCCCGGCTGGGCTTTTTGCTCATATCCGCCGGGTGCGCCATCGGGCTGGGCAACGTATGGCGGTTCCCCTACATCACGGGCCAGTACGGCGGGGCCGCCTTTGTGGTGGTGTACCTGCTGTTTTGCGTCACCCGCAAGGGCTGGGGCTGGGACAACTTCCTGGCCGAGGCCAACACCGGCTCCGGCCTGCGCTTCCCCCGCAACGTGCGCTTCTATGTGACCTATCTGCTGCCCATTATCATGTTCATCATCTTTGTCATGGGCTATTGGAACCGCTTCTTTGCGTGATTTCTCGAAAATGCGAGCATTTTCTCGAGAGAATGCAGCCCGCTGCATGCATAATCGGGTCAAAGGGAAACCCGATTCCACACTGGCGGGCTGAAAAGAGTTTTTTCCGGTGCGCATGTCCCCGAAAAAAACGCCATTACAATTTATTTTCCCGCCATTTGGCGGGAAAACTCTGCCGAGGGCAGATGAAAAGGAAGAAAAACAATAGCCGGGATAACCCGGCTATTGTTTTTTGTGCAAACTTTTCTCTCGCTAGTGTGCGAAAGTGCTTGAAATTTTGACGGGCCTGGGGTAAAATGAGAGCTACGAGTACACGCCCGAGGCAAGGGTAAAAGGAGCGATACCCATGAGTAAAATTCAGATGAAGACCCCCCTGGTGGAGATGGACGGGGACGAGATGACCCGCATTCTCTGGCAGCAGATCAAAGAGGAGCTGCTGGAGCCGTACATTGACCTGAAAACCGAGTATTACGACCTGGGCCTGCGCCACCGGGAGGAGACCGGGGACCAGGTGACGGTGGACGCCGCCGAGGCCACCAAGAAGTATGGCGTGGCGGTGAAGTGCGCCACCATCACCCCCAACGCCCAGCGGGTGGAGGAGTACAACCT
>CALWXL010000053.1 GCA_944385485.1 uncultured Oscillospiraceae bacterium | reverse complement strand
GGTGGAGCCGCCGCCCTTCTTGTGAGCGAAGAGCTGGATGTTGATCTTCAGCATAAGTCGTTACCGTCCTTTCTAAAAGGTGATTGAGAACTTAGTCCTCGTCATCATCGTCCAGCAGGACAATGAGATTGTCGGGGTATTCCTGGGACAGAGCTTGGAGATAGACCATCAATCCAACCATTAGATTCTGGCTGGTGTGCTCGTTTGCCTCACTCAGACCCGTGGGAAGCCGCAGCGAAAGGTGGGCTTCCTCCTCCTTCACCCGCACAGGAGCCCCCAGACCCAACACCTCATTCAAGGTGCACTCCAGAAGTCCCACGGTAGAGGAGATGGCGGCACAGACGATGTCGGACCCGGCATCGGCATAGCCGCTGTGTCCATCCACCACAACGCCGTCCATGCGGCCATTGCTTTCGTGGAATGTGACGGTGGTCATGTTCCGCCTCCTAATTAGGCGTTGACCTTGGTGATCTCCACCTTGGTGTAGGGCTGACGATGGCCCTGACGACGGCGGTAGTTCTTCTTGGGCTTGTACTTGAAGACCAGCACCTTCTTGCCCTTGCCGTTCTTCACCACGTTGGCGGTGACGGAGGCACCCTCCACAACGGGAGCGCCGAAGGTAGCGCTGTCGCCATTCAGGACAGCCAGAACCTTGTCGAAGGTGATGGAGCTACCGGCCTCGGCATCCAGCTTCTCGATGTAGAGGACGTCGCCCTCGGTCACCTTGTACTGCTTGCCGCCGGTCTCGATGATTGCGTGCATACTTTGCACCTGCCTTTCCTTTATTACGGGCTCGCTGTCGGGGGAGGAAGCAATTGCTTCACTTATGTCCCATTCAAAGCGGCTTTGACATTATATCAACGCCTGGGGGCGTTGTCAATGGTTTTCTCTCGATTTTCGAAAGAAACCCCGTGGCTTTTTTCTCTTTCTTTGGAGGCCTCTCCTTCGACCATTTCTCAGGCGCAGACCAGCGCCCCAGCCGGGGACGCTCCGCTGGGCCCCATTTCTCCGCGATGAGAAATGGGGGAAAGAATCGCTTAGGGCGTTCCCCCCTAAGGACCTCCCTGGGGTACGAGACTGCCCCTGCGGTGGTTCTCAGGCCGGGCCGAAGCGTTTTACCATACTAAGATAGCAAAAGCCTCCACTTTTCGCTGTCCCTGCTGGGAAAGTGCGCTTTCCTCCAGGTTTCGGCCCTTTCTGGTCCACCCGGCCGACGGCGGCCGGGAAGCGGCCGCATACCGCCAAACTTGAGGCCCTGGCAATCGAAGTGAAATCTGCCAGCGGAGCAGGCACCCCCCAAAGATGTGATATGTCATCTATGTGACCGTTCCAGGCCCAGGGCCGACTACGGCCCCACCGCACAAAACAAAATCAAATCCTTGGGGTTTCAAAAGGGGCGTGCCCCTTTTGTGGCTTTCGTCCATTTTGGCCAGTCAAAATGGACCCCAGCGGAGCGCGTCTCCCCTCGCCAGGGGAGCAACGTTGCACCAGAGAACCGAGAGAAAACAGACCCCCAAAGCCATTGCAGCTTTGAGGGCCTGAATTCAAAGATTTGCCTGAAACTGTGCCGCCTGGGCCTTATGCTGGCAGATGCGCTCCCAGCTATCCAAATATTCTTTGGGGTACTTGGGGTTGGACAGGCGGTCAATTTTCCCCGTGGCGGGGTTGACCATCTTGGTGATGCCTCCGGCGCCCAGGGAGAGCACCGACTGCAGCTCCTCCATCATGATGATGTTATAGACGCATTCCGTCCCCGGTTTGGCCCAGCCCACGTTCTCAAAGGAGCCGGACATGTACTTCTGCCGATACAGGTAGTAGGGCACATATCCCGCTCCCCGCAAGGTCTCCTCGGCCAGGGCCAGCATGTCCGCCACGTCCTGGGGGGAGCACAGCTTTCCCTGCTCCTCCATGAGCTTAGCTCCCTTTTTCAGAGCCAGAGTGTGGACGGTGATGTTGGCCGGGTCCATGGCCACCACCTGCTCCAGGGTGCGGGCAAAGCCCTCCGGCGTGTCGGTGGGCAGCCCGGCAATCAAATCCATGTTCACCATGCCGCCGTAGGCCTCTTTGGCCAGGTCCATGGCGGCGGTGATCTCTTCGGCGGTGTGGGCTCTCCCCATCTCCCGCAGCACGGAATTTTCCATGGTCTGGGGGTTGATGGAGATGCGGTGGATGTGGTGGGCACGGAGCACCTCCAGCTTTTCCCGGGTAATGGTGTCCGGGCGGCCCGCCTCCACCGTGAACTCCACACAGTTCTCCAAAGGCAGGTGCTCCTCCATGTGGGTGAGCACCCGGTCCAGTTGGGCGGCGGACAGGGTAGTGGGGGTACCGCCTCCCATATAGGCGGCCTTGATGGTCACGCCGTTTTGGCGCAGCTGCACCCCCGCCTCCTGAATTTCCCGGCACAGGGCATCCACATACGGCTCCACCAGGGCCAAGGCCCCCTTCACATCGGCGGAAATGAAGGAGCAGTAGGCGCACCGGGTGGGGCAGAAGGGAATGCCCACATAGAGGGAGAGTTGTTTCGTCTCCAGGCTGCGGATCACCGACAAGGCCGCATGGGCGCAGTCCATGGCCAGGTCCGCCCGGGAGGGGCTGACCCGGTAGAGGTTTGTGAGGGTATCTCGGGCCTGCTGGGGGGTGTCTCCCTTGGCCATCTGCCGGGTGGGCAGCTTCACCGGGCGCACCCCGGTGAGGGCCCCCCAAGGGGGCTCCTGGCCCAGAGCGGCCACTCCGGCGTCGTAGAAGGCCAGGCGAACAATGCGCTGGCGCACCCGGTCGTCCTCCAGCCCGCCGGTGAGGTGGGAGAGCGGCTCGCTGCGCTGGGCCTCGTACACACCTCCGTCCCACCACAGCTTGGCATGGGCCACCACGTCATGCTCGCCCTGGAACAGTTCCACCTGGGCCATGGACTGGTCCCAGGTGGGTGGTGTGTGGGGATATTCGGGTTTTTGGCCGGGGAACAGGGTCATCATCATCTGTTCCACGGCATACTGGTACTGGTGGCCCACCAAATACAGCTTCATCCCCGTCTCACGGCCTCCAGCATACAGAAGTTGGTGGTGCGCTCCCGCTCCAGCGTCGAGGCCCCCTCATGGCCGGGGTAGACCCGGAAGTCCCCCGAGAGGTTGTAAAGACGCTTGAGGGAGTGCAGCAGCTCTTCCTCGCTGCCCCCCTCCAGGTCGGTGCGGCCCATGGAGCCCTCAAAGAGGGTGTCTCCGGTGAACAGGGCGTCCTCCACCTGGAGCACCACGCCACCGGGGGTGTGGCCGGGGGTGTGGAGCACCTTCACGGTGAGACCCCCCACGGGCACCGTGTCCCCCTCCTGGTAGGGCAGCACGTTCCCAAAGGAGCTCACCGAGGGGAAGGTGGTGCCAAACAGGGAGGTGGTGGTCTGGTTGGGGTCTGCGTCCATGGGGTGGCAGTAGATGGGCAGCTGGGGCCACTGGGCCCGCAGGCCGGGAATGCCCAGGATGTGGTCAAAGTGTCCGTGGGTAAGGAGGATGGCCACGGGATTCAGGCCTCGGCCCTGGATAAACGCCGCCACCTGCTCTCCGTCGTCGCCGGGGTCTACCACAGCGCAGTCCAGCGTATTCTCGTCCCAGAAAATATAGCAGTTGGTTTGAATCATGCCCAGCTGCATCCGTTTGATTTCCATAGGTTCACCTCGAAATGCTCTCCCGCCGAAGCGGAAGAAGGTAGTCAATTCTCGCCAATATCATACCTTGTTTGACGTGAAATGTAAAGATACAACCGTTTGACCCCCTTCAACGCACTTCGACACAGCCCACAAAGGGGCGCATTTGGGCGGCAAAGCCCGCCATAGTTTCCTCATCCCAGGCACTTAGGCCGGGGCGCAACACTGTGTCCCGGTGGGTGTAGGTCTGGAGGTAGTACCGCTTGGCCCCGGCGATCCAGGGGCCAAGCTCAGCAAAGGAGTCTGCATCGTGGAGCTGGCGCACCACGGTGGTGCGGAACTCATAGTCCACCCGCCCCTCCAGCAGCCAGGCCACGCTCTCCCGGATGGGGGCCAGGTCCAGCCCCTCCACCCCCACCGTGTCAGCGTATCGGGCGGGGCTGTTTTTGATGTCCATGGCCACATAGTCCACCAGTCCCAACTTCCACAGTTCTTGCAACCGCTGTGGAAAACTTCCGTTGGTGTCCACCTTCACCAGAAAGCCCTGGGCTTTGATGGCCTCCAGCAGCTGGGGCAGCTGGGGTTGCAGCAGCGGCTCTCCCCCGCTGACGCACACCCCGTCCAGCAGCCCCTGCCGCCGGGTGAGGAAGGACCGAAATTCCTCCAGGGTCATGGCAGGGGCGGGGCGCTCCCCCTCCACCAGAGGGCCGTTGTGGCAGAAGGGACAGCGGAAGTTGCAGCCCTTCAAAAACACCGTACACCCCACCTTGTTGGGCCAGTCCAGCAGGGTCATGGGTTGAAAGCCGTCGATGGTCATAGAACTACCCCCTTTTTGTTCTTAGGTTCATGGTAGATGGATGGGAAGCGGTTGTCAAGAACAATTCCAGGCCTAAACACCCCCTGCAAGAGGCCGTTTCAGGTCTCCCACCCGGGTAAACTCCGCAGGGTGACTTTCTGCCGCCAGAAAGTCACCAAAGACCCACCAAAGGGAGATCCCTTTGGAAACCCCAGAATTTGATTGTTTTTCACCGGGGTGTGGCCCAAGTCGGCCCTGGGTCTGGTGGGGCGGATTGGATGGCTGGGAGCATCTATGGGCAGGTTCTACTCCGCTGGTAGCTCCCGCTCCTTTCACCAGGGCCTCACGTCTGGGGGGAGCGGCCTCGCCCGGCCGCCGTCGGCCGGGGTGTGCCACAGGTAGGGCCGAAACCAGGCCAACGGCGCACCATCCCAGCAGCGGCCGAGCCGAGGAGGGCCGCCTTTTTTCCTGGTATGGTAACCGCCCTTCGGCCCGGTCTGAGAAGCAACCCCTGACCGTATAGAAAAGCGGGGAAGATTCCACAAGGAGGGGGAAGGCCCCTCCTTTGGCGATTCTTTCCCCCATTTCTCATCGGGGAGAAATGGGGCCCAGCGGAGCGTCCCTGGCATTGGCTTGCCCCAAACGCACAATATATTGTGATATCAAAAACAAAAAATCAATATATCTTGATTTTACCCATAAGCAGTGCTATCATAAAAGAGCACCGCCGCCAGGGGCGGAAACCCGAGATACCAGAGAGGAGCATGGTCTATGTATCAGGTCACCAAGCGGGACGGGGCCACCGTTCCCTTTCAATTAGACAAAATCATCGCCGCCATGACCAAGGCTTTTGAGGCCCAGGGGCAGCAGGTGCACCCTGACGTGGTGGAGCTGCTGGCCCTGCGGGTGACGGCGGATTTTCAGGACAAGATCCAGGACGGCCTCATCCATGTGGAGGCCATCCAGGACAGCGTGGAAAAGGCCCTCATCCAGGCGGGATATGACCAGGTAGCCAAGGCCTACATCCTCTATCGCAAGCAGCGGGAGAGTGTGCGCAATGCGGGCTCCACCCTCCTCAATTATAAGGAATTGGTGGACAACTACCTGCACATCAACGACTGGCGGGTGAAGGAAAACTCCACAGTGACCTATTCCGTGGGCGGGCTCATTTTGTCCAACTCCGGGGCCATCACCGCCAACTATTGGCTCAGCGAGGTGTACGACCAGGAGGTGGCAGACGCCCACCGCAACGCCGATCTCCACCTCCACGACCTGTCCATGCTCACCGGGTACTGTGCCGGCTGGTCGTTGAAACAGCTCATCTACCAGGGCCTGGGAGGCATTCCCAGTAAAATCACCTCTGCCCCTGCCAAGCACCTGTCCACCCTGTGCAACCAGATGGTGAACTTCCTGGGCATTATGCAAAACGAGTGGGCGGGGGCCCAGGCCTTCTCCTCCTTTGACACCTACCTGGCCCCCTTCGTCCGGGTGGACCACCTGAGCCAGGACGAGGTGAAGCAGTGCATCCAGTCCTTTGTGTACGGGGTGAACACCCCCAGCCGTTGGGGTACCCAGGCCCCCTTCACCAACATCACCCTGGACTGGACGGTGCCCCCCGACCTGGCCACCCAGCCCGCCATTGTGGGCGGGAAGTTCATGGACTTCACCTATGGAGACTGCAAACAAGAGATGGACATGGTCAACCGGGCCTTTTTGGAGATCATGATCGAGGGAGACGCCAACGGCCGGGGCTTCCAGTACCCCATCCCCACCTACTCCATCACCCGGGACTTCGATTGGTCCGAGACGGAGAACAACAAACTTCTGTTTGAAATGACCGCCAAATATGGCACTCCCTACTTCTCCAACTACATCAACTCGGACATGGAGCCCTCCGACGTGCGCTCCATGTGCTGCCGCCTGCGGCTGGACCTGCGGGAGCTGCGGAAAAAGTCCGGGGGCTACTTCGGCTCCGGAGAGTCCACGGGCAGCGTGGGGGTGGTGACCATCAACCTGCCCCGCATCGCCTACCTCTCCAAAACCCCGGAGGAATTTTTTGACCGGTTGGACCACCTCATGGATTTGGCCGCCCGCTCCCTGCACACCAAACGCCAGGTCATCACCCAGCTGATGGAAAATGGCCTGTATCCGTACACCAAACACTACCTGGGCACCTTCCGCAACCACTTTTCCACCATCGGCCTGGTGGGCATGAATGAGGTGGGGCTCAACGCCCCCTGGTTGGGCCATGACCTCACCCACCCGGACACCCAGGCCTTCGCCGTGGAGGTACTCACCCACATGCGGGAGCGTCTGTCCGACTATCAGGAGCAATATGGCGACCTCTTTAACCTGGAGGCCACCCCGGCGGAGTCCACCACCTACCGCTTTGCCAAGCACGACAAAGAGCAGTTCCCGGACATCCACACCGCCAACGACCACGGCACCCCCTACTACACCAACTCCTCCCACCTGCCCGTGGGGTGCACCGACGACGTGTTTGAAGCCCTGGACGTACAGGATCAGCTCCAGACCCTCTACACCTCCGGCACCGTGTTCCACGCCTTTCTGGGCGAGAAGCTGCCCAGCTGGCAGGCCGCCGCTGCCCTGGTGCGCAAAATCGCCCAACATTATAAACTGCCCTACTACACCATCTCTCCCACCTATTCCGTGTGTCCCGACCACGGCTACCTCACCGGGGAGCAGTTCACCTGCCCCCACTGCGGCAAGCCCGCCGAGGTGTACAGCCGCATCACCGGGTATTACCGCCCGGTGCAGAACTGGAACGACGGCAAGGCCCAGGAGTTCAAAGACCGCCTGGTGTACCAGGTATGACCCACAAAAACAGGGTCTGTTGCAAAATACGTAGATTGCCTAACTCCCCACCAGAGACAATCCCCCAGTCACCTACGGTGACAGCCCCCTTTACACAAGGGGGCCTTGGTACTGCGGTGTTTCTGTTGTCAGATTTCAGCGAACTTATAGGCAGAATTTCTCCTGATAGAACAACATCGGAGCACGCTCCAGGCCAAAAGCCTCCCTTGTGTAAAGGGAGGTGGCACGGCGCAAGCCGTGACGGAGGGATTGACCCAACCAACGGGTCTGTTGCAAAACCATAATTTTGCAACAGACCCTCCAGCCCCCTCCGCCCACCGGGCGGAGGGGCTGTTTTTGTGTGGAAGGCCAGGAAGCGGAGGGGGCACACAAGGGTGTATGGGTAAAGTGCACAAAATAACTGGGCAGATTTGCCAGACCCTACAAAAAAGTTGAAATCGACCAATTTGGTCTGGCGGCGGGCTGGGAATGTGGTATGATGGACTACGATGATATGATCCGTGTATTGCCCCCTGCTGATCCTGTGGTAGGTGGAAATGTGAGGATTGATACCAAGGAAAAGAAGGAGGAAGAAGAGATGAAAAAGCTCACAGCGTCGCTGCTGTCTGCCGCTTTGGTGGCCAGTCTGGCCGTCTCCGCCTCGGCATTTGCCAGCGGGACGGAGAATCCCACCGACGGGACGTGGGACTACCCCTACTACAAGACCACAGCTACGGCTCCCAGCCAGTATGCTGGCACAGGAAACGAGGGCCCTGCCAGCTATGTGGTGGACGGCAAGCCGGCCACCTACTGGCACAGCAACTGGGACACCAATCACCCTGAGAATGGAAGTACAGATCTTACCAACGACCCAGACCATCGTTACATCCAGCTGGAGCTGGACAAGGTGGTGGAGCTGAACGCTCTGCGCTATCTGCCCCGCCCTGCGTCTGGGGACGGTGGCAACAACGGACGTGTCAAACAATACCGGGTCGAGGTGAGTACCACCGGGGCTGACGAGGAACGCGCCTGGACCGAAGTCGCTTCTGGAACCTGGGAGAGCAATGGAGAGTGGAAGATTGCGGCATTTGATGCTCCCGCCCAGGCCAAATATGTGCGTCTATATGGTGTGACCACCGAGGGCGCAGGTTCCCAGGGCAATATGTATATGTCCTGTGGCGAGCTGCGGGTGCAGACCACCCAGGTGGAAAACACCAACATTTTCCTCAATAAGACGGCCAGCGCCAGCTCCCAGCTCACCGATCAGGAGGCCAATAAAGCCAATGATGGGGACACCAATACGCAATGGTGCGCCAACTGGAGACCAGACGCCTCCCCCGCCGCGGACAAGACGCTGCGGGGCAACTGGTGGCAGGTGGATCTGGGCCAGGCCTACCAGGTAGACCAGCTGAACCTGGTGTTTGAACAGTCCGCCACATGGCAGTATCATGTGGCGGTGTCTGATGATCCTGCGTTTACCGACTATACTTTTGACGATGCGGCGATCACCACGGTGACTGCTGCCAAAACTACGGTGGATGTCAACCAGGCCGGGCAATATGTGCGAGTATACGTGATGTCCTCCACACAAGGCAGATGGCCTTGCTTAAAGGAGGTCAGCGGCACCGGTACGGTGGTTACCACTCCTGAAGTGACCAAAGAGGAGGTCCAGGCTCTGGTCAATGAGGCCAATGGAAAGCTGGGTGAGTGGTACAAGAGCGGCTGGAGTGACTACTCTGAGGCCATTGCCAACGCCAAGACCGTACTGGGACAGACTGATCCCACCGCCAAGGCTCTGGCCGCAGCCAAACAGGCCATCGAGATTGCCAAGGGAAACCTGGTGGAGCGGGATCAGTACACCGCCAAGGATCCCTTTGTATTCCCCAGCCAGCCCGACGTCACCGCCACCCTGGAAGCGGAGTTTGGCGAGCTCCACGATGTGAAGCTTGACACCGATGGCAAATGGTATCTCCAGGTGGCCGCCAGTAGCTGGGCCAGCCATGGGGAATTCCTCAACTGCTTTAACCAGCAGGATACCGTTACTTACTATTACAATGCCCCGGTGGCGGGCACCTATTCCGTCACCGCTACCTACCGCAGCGGCTCCACCGCCAATAAGCTGGCTTGGGGCGGCGACAAGATCCAGTCCGGCAACGTGGCGGCTGGAGCCGAGGTGGACAACGAGCAGAACAAAACCCGCACCGTCACCTTCGACCTGGTGGTCACCCAGGCCGGAGCCGGCACCCTGGTGTTCACCGGACCTGACACCAAATCTCCCCAGCTGGACAAGCTGGACATCAGCCTGAAGCAGGCCACCTACACCGTCACCGTCAACACCGCCACCGGCGGCACCGCTTCTGCCAACGTCACCAATGCTGCCCCGGGCACGGAAGTGACCTTGACGGCTCAGGCCACCCAGGGCTACCACTTCAAGGAGTGGCAGGTACAGGGCGACACGGTTACCATCACCGAGAACAAATTCACCATGCCCCAGGGCAATGTGACCATTACCCCGGTGTTTGAGGCGCATAGCTACGGCCAGCCCACCTTTGCCTGGGCGGAGGACGGCAAGAGCGCCAGCGCCACCTTCATCTGTGGCACCTGCCAGGATGAGCAGACCGTGAAGGCCACCATCACCTCTGAGGTGAAGACCGAGGCCACCTGCACAGAAAAGGGCACCACCACCTATACCGCCACCGTGAACTTCGGTGGAAAGGACTACACCGCCACCAAGGACGTCCAGGACATCCCCGCCCTGGGTCACACCTATGGCCAGCCCACCTTTGCCTGGGCCGAGGACGGCAAGAGCGCCACCGCCACCTTCACCTGCGCCACCTGCCAGGACGAGCAGACCGTGGAGGCCACCATCACCTCTGAGGTGAAGACCGAGGCCACCTGCACGGAAAAGGGCACCACCACCTACACCGCTACTGCGAACTTCGGTGGTCAGGACTACACCGCCACCAAGGACGTCCAGGACATCCCCGCCCTGGGTCACACCTATGGCCAGCCCACCTTTGCCTGG
>CALWXL010000052.1 GCA_944385485.1 uncultured Oscillospiraceae bacterium | reverse complement strand
CTGCCCACCTTGTCCAGCTCGTCCAGCACCAGCACCGGGTTGACGCTCCCCGCCTGGCGGATGCCGGCGATGATGCGCCCGGGCATGGCTCCCACGTAGGTCTTGCGGTGACCCCGGATCTCCGCCTCGTCGTGGACGCCGCCCAGGGAGATGCGGGCCAGCTTCCGGTTCATGGCCTTTGCCACGCTCATGGCAATGGAGGTCTTACCCACACCGGGAGGACCCACCAGGCAGATGACCTGTCCCTTCAGCTCGGGGGACAGCTGCTTGACAGCCACAAACTCCAGGATACGCTCTTTCACCTTGTCCAGGCCGTAGTGGTCAGCGTCCAGCACCTTGGACACCGCTGCCACGTTGGCACGCTCTTTGGTCTTCACCATCCAGGGCAGCTCCAGGCAGGTATCCAGGTAGCCCCGGAGCACCGAGGCCTCGGCGGAACCGAAGGGCTGTTTCTCCAGATGCTTGATTTCTTTATTCAGCTTCTCCCGCACCTCGTCGGGGAGTTTGGCCTCCTTGACACGCTGGCGGTACTCGGAGATCTCGTCCCCGTCGTCCCGGTCCCCCAGCTCCCGCTGGATGACCTTGAGCTGCTCTCGCATGTAGTAATCCCGCTGGTTGTCCGCCATCTGCTCCTGGACCTTGCCCTCCAGCTCGCTTTCCACCTGGCGGATCTCCACCTCCCGGGCCAAGATCCGCACCAGCTTCTCCAGGCGACGGGTGGGGCGCAGTTCCTCCAGGATGAGCTGCTTGTCCTCAAAGCGCAGGGGCATATTCTGGGCGGCGTAGTCGGCTATGTAGGCGGGGTCGTCGCTGGCCAGCAGCTTCAGGTACAGCTCCGGGGAGACCCGGTCGGACAGCTCAGTGTACCGCTCCACCAGGCTGTAAATCTGGCGGATGAAGGCCTCGGTGCGGGGTGTGTTCTCCCGGGGGCTGGGCACCTCCTCCAGCAGCTCCAGCTCGGCGGTGAGGTAGGGCTCAGTGGTGAGCAGCTGGATCATTCTCCCCCGGCTCTTGCCCTCCACCATCACCCGCACGTTGTTGTCCGGCAGGCGCAGGATCTGCTTGACGGTGGCCACGGTGCCCACCTGGTACAGATGCTTCTCGGTGGGGGCCTCCACGGCCAGCTCCTTCTGGGTCACCAGGAAAATCTCCCGGCTGCCCGACATGGCCTGCTCCAGGGCCCGGATGGAAATGTCCCGGCCCACATCGAAGTGGAGCAGCAGATTGGGAAACACGGTGATGGCCCGCCGGGCGAGGTCAGGCATGGCCCCCATTTCGTGCTCTTGCTTGGTAATCATATTGGATTCCTCCTTTCCTCCTCCCGCACAGGGGGAGGCATATAGGCAAAAAGGGGCGAGCCATGTGCCCGCCCCTTTCTATGGTATGTTGGTTTTAAGATGCGTTGCCCTTGGTCTTGGCCTGACCACCCAGCTCCGCCCGCAGAGAAGCGGCTCCCAGGCGGGGACGGGCCGGACGGCCTTCCTCCCGCTCCATCACCGGGGGTTGCTCCCCACGGATGGCCTCGGGGGTGATGGTCACCTTGGCGATGCTGTCGTCGGAGGGGACATCGTACATGATGGGGGTCATCACTTCCTCCAGCACGGCCCGCAGACCACGGGCGCCGATTTTCCGCTCCACTGCCTTCTTGGCAGCGGCCTCCAGGGCCTCGGGGGTGAACTCCAGGTCCACGTTGTCGTACTCCAGCAGCTTCTTGTACTGCTTGACCAGGGCGTTTTTGGGCTCGGTGAGAATCTGCACCAGCTGCTTCTCGTCCAGAGCCTTCAGGCCGGTGATCACCGGCAGACGTCCCACCAGCTCGGGGATGATGCCGAACTTCAGCAGGTCGTGGGGCTGCACATGGCGGAAGATGTCCTCCTGCTCCCGCTCGGCAGAGGTGCGCACCTGGGCGCCAAAGCCGATGGTCTTCTGCTCCATACGCTGCTCGATGATCTTCTCCAGACCGTCAAAGGCACCGCCGCAGATGAACAGGATGTTCTTGGTGTCGATCTGCAAAAACTCCTGATGGGGATGCTTGCGGCCTCCCTGGGGCGGGACATTGGCCACAGTCCCCTCCAAAATCTTCAACAGAGCCTGCTGCACACCCTCGCCGGACACATCCCGGGTGATGGAAGTGTTCTCACTCTTGCGGGCGATCTTGTCGATCTCATCCACATAGATGATGCCCCGCTGTGCCAGCTCAATATCGTAATCTGCCGCCTGCACCAGCCGCAGCAGAATGTTCTCCACGTCGTCACCCACATAACCGGCTTCGGTGAGGGTGGTGGCATCGGCAATGGCAAAGGGCACTTTCAGCACCCGGGCCAGAGTCTGGGCAAAAAGGGTCTTGCCGCAGCCGGTGGGGCCTACCAGGAGGATGTTGCTCTTTTGCAGCTCCACCGAGTCCCCGCCGCCGAAATAAATCCGCTTATAGTGGTTGTATACGGCCACGGACAGGGCCACCTTGGCCTGCTCCTGACCGATGATATACTCGTCCAGCACCTCCCGGATCTCCCGAGGGGTGGGGATCACGTCGGGCATCTCCAGGTTGCCCAGTGCCGGCTCCTCTTCCTCGCCCAGAATGCTCAGGCACAGGTGGACACACTCGTTGCAGATGTATGCCCCGGGGCCGGCAATGATACGCTCCACCTGCTCCTGGTGCTTGCCGCAAAAGGAACAGCGAACGGTTTTGTACTCGTCTCGAGCCATGAAATACCTTCCTTTCGGAAACGTGCCAAAGAGCGAAGACAGGTCCTGTCTCCGCCCTTTGCACCATCAACGATTATAGATGACCTTATCAATGAGGCCATAGGCCGCTGCTTCTTCGGCGGTCATGAAATTGTCACGCTCACAGTCGGCGGTGACCTGCTCCACGCTCTTGCCGCAGTTGTCGGCCAGAATCTGGTTCATCCGCTTTTTGATGATCTCCAGACGCTTGAGGTGGATGGCCATGTCGGTGATCTGACCCTGGGTGCCAGCAGAGGGCTGGTGGATCATGATCTCCGCGTTGGGCAGAGCCAGACGCTTGCCCTTGGTACCGGCAGAGAGCAAAAACGCACCCATGGAGGCGGCCATGCCCACGCAGATGGTGGACACGTCACACTTGATATACTGCATGGTGTCATAGATGGCCATGCCGTCGGTGACGGAGCCGCCGGGGCTGTTGATGTAGAACTGAATGTCCTTGTCCGGGTCCTGAGCCTCCAGGTACAGAAGCTGGGCCACAACCAGGGCGGATGTGGTGGCGTTCACCTCTTCCCCCAGGAAAATGATACGGTCGTTGAGCAGACGAGAGAAAATGTCATAGGAGCGCTCGCCCCGACTGGTCTGCTCCACAACATAGGGAACTAAACTCATGGAAACCTCTCCTTCGTTACTGGAAATCAGTCCCAGTATACCCAACAGCATGGGAGGAATATTCCTCCCATGCTGTAAATTGATTACTCAGCCTGAGCCTCGGTCTCGGCCTGAGCCTCTTCCTTCTTCTTGGCGGGCTTCTTGGCGGAGGACTTCACCAGCTCCAGAGCCTTCTTGGAGCCCAGATCCTGCTTCATGTCGTCCTCGTTGGTGACCTCACGGACCTGCTCCTCGGTGACGTTGAACTGCTCAGCCAGACGCTTGACCTCGGCGTCCAGCTCCTCCTTGGTGACCTCAATGCCCTCGGCCTTGGCCACAGCGTCCAGAGCCAGAGCGGTGCGCACAGCGCGGTCAGCGGCGGTCTTAGCCTGGGCACGCACGTCGTCCATGGTCAGGCCCATGTACTTCAGGTAGTCCTGGAAGTTCAGGCCGCTCTGCTGCATGCGCATGGCCTGCTCCTCCACCATCTTGTCAGCGCGGTACTCCACCATGGCCTCGGGCACGTCGCACACCAGGTTCTCCAGCAGAGCGTCAATGACAGCGGCCTCGTAGTCCCGCTCGGCCTGCTCCTGACGGCGGGCCTTCAGCTTCTCCTTCAGGTCCTTCTTGAACTCGTCCAGGGTGTCAAACTCGGACACGTCCTTGGCGAACTCGTCGTCCAGGGCGGGCTCCTGACGCTCCTTGACCTCGTTGACCTTCACCTTGAAGACCACGGCGGCGCCAGCCAGATCGGCGGTGTAGTTCTCAGGGAAGGTGATGTCCAGGTCCTTCTCCTCACCGGCCTTCATGCCGATGACCTGCTCCTCAAAGCCGGGAACAAAGCTGCCGGAGCCCAGCTCCAGGGAGTAGTTCTCACCCTTGCCGCCCTCGAAGGCCACGCCATCCTTGAAGCCCTCAAAGTCGATGACGGCCACGTCACCCTTCTTGGCCTTGCGGTCCACGCTCACCAGACGGGAAGCACGATCGATGTAGGGCTTCATCTCAGCCTTGACGTCAGCAGCGGTGACCTTCACCTCGGGCTTGGCAACCACCAGGCCCTTGTACTCCTTCACGGAAGCCTCGGGCTGCACGGTGACCAGAGCCTTGAAGGTGAAGCCGTCCTTGCTGATCTCCATGATCTCCAGCTTGGGGTAGGCCACGGGCACAATGCCAGCCTCCTTCAGAGCGGCATCATAGGCAGCGGGATAAGCTTCCTCCACAGCGTCCTCAAAGAAGACCTGCTCGCCATACATCTTCTCCACCATCTTGCGGGGCACCTTGCCCTTGCGGAAGCCGGGGATCATGATGTTCTTCTTCTGCTTGTTGTACACCTTGTTGATGGCGGCGTCAAACTCAGCAGCGCTGACCTCGATGACCAGCTCAATGGCGCTGTTTTCTTTCTTCTCGTTGCTCTTGATGTTCATTGTATACGTTCCTCCAACTTAGCCCGGCCATAGGCTACGGGCTTTCTTTCTGATAAATCCAATCCATTCTATCAGATACGATTGAATATTTCCACTGTTTTTTTTGCTAATCCAAAATTTTTTTCGGGGAGAAGCCGATGTAGTCCGCAGCCACCAGCTGATAGGCCACGCTGCCCTGCTCCCCTTCCACCGCCAGACGGTGGCTGGGACCGTGCAAGTGCCCATAGCAGCACACCTTTACCTGGTACTGCTCCAGCAGCTGCAAAATCTCCGGGCACTGGTAGCCTTTGTACAAGGGCGGATAGTGGAGAAAGCAGTACTTTTCTGCCTCTCCCGCCGCTTTCAGCGAGGTCTCCAGGCGCATGACCTCCCGGCGAAAGACCTTGCCTGAGGGAGCGTTGGCCTGCTCCTCATAAAACCAGCCACGGGTGCCGCACAGAGCCACATCCCCGTAGAAGGCGCAGTTGTTGTGGAGAATGTGCAGCCGTTCCAGGCCGTTTTCCCGGAAAAAAGCGTTCATCTTGGAGGCGGTATTCCACCAGTAGTCGTGGTTTCCCTTCAAGATCCACTTCTCCCCCGGCAGCCGGGAATTGAGAAACTCCAGATCCTGTTTGGCCTCCTCCAGGCTCATGCCCCAGGACAGATCTCCACACAAAACCACGGTGTCTCTGTCCGATATGCAGGAAAAGCCTGCTTCCAGCTTGTCCACATAGCCTTCCCAACTGCCCCCAAACACCTCCATGGACTTGTCCGAGCCCAGAGAGAGATGGGTATCTCCGATGGCATACAGAGCCATTGCGTCACTCCTTACTGTTATTTCAGATGCTCCAGAACCTGGTCTACCATGTACTCCTTCTCGGTCACCGTATCAAAGCGCACCTGCTTATCCTTAAGGCTGGCCAGAGGCTTGGGCACCTCCACCCCAGTGAGCTGGGAGAGCTGATCCAAAATCTCCGTACCAGGGGCAAACTCATGCTCACCCAGGGCATCCAGCACGCTGGAGCAGAACTTGAAGGGGCTGGCGGTGGACACCACCACCGTCACTGTCTCGTCCCCGGTCTCCTTACGGTACTTCTCCAGCACATCAAAGGCCACAGCGGTGTGGGGATCGATGAGGTAGTTGTGTTCCTTCCACATCTTGGCGATGGTCTTTTTGGTCTGGGCATCGTCGCAGTATCCAGCGGCAAACACCTGCTGAAGCTTGGTCTTGATGGCCTTGTCCACCTCATAGCGGCCCTCCTGGGTCAGCTGCTCCATATAGGAGGCCACCAGCTTATCATCCCGGCCGGACAGCTCAAAGAGCAGGCGCTCCAGATTGCTGGAGATGAGAATGTCCATGGAGGGAGACAGGGTGTTGTGGAAGGGCCGGTTGCGGTCGTACACACCGGTACGGATGAAGTCGGTGAGCACGTTGTTCTCATTGGAGGCACAGATGAGGGTCTTAATGGGCACCCCCATCATTCTGGCATAGTAGGCGGCCAGAATGTTGCCGAAATTCCCCGTGGGCACACAGACATTGATTTCCTGACCCTGCTCGATGGTGCCCTGCTTGCGCAGATCGCAGTAGGCGGAGATGTAGTAGATGATCTGAGGCAGCACCCGGCCCCAGTTGATGGAGTTGGCCGAGGACAGGAAGTACCCCCGGTCCGCCAGCTGCTGGGCCAGCTCCTCATCGGCAAACAGCTTCTTGACCCCGGTCTGGGCGTCGTCGAAGTTGCCCACCACGGCGCAGACCCCCACGTTGCTCCCCTCCTGGGTCACCATCTGCAGCTGCTGGATGTCGGACACGCCATTCTTGGGATAGAACACCAGGATCTGGGTCTTGCTCACATCCTTGAAACCCTCCAAGGCGGCCTTTCCGGTGTCGCCGGAGGTGGCCACCAGAATGCACACCGTCTTCTTCTCATCGTTTTTCTTCAGAGAGGCGGAGAGCAGATGGGGCAGCATTTGCAGGGCCATGTCCTTGAAGGCACAGGTGGGGCCGTGCCACAGCTCCAGACAGTGGGTGTTCTCATCCACCTCACGCACCGGGGCCACGTCCGGGTGGGAGAACTTCTCCCCGCCGTAGGCCGCCCGGGCATAGCTGGCCAGCTCAGAGCTGGAGAACCCCTCCAAAAATCCGGCCAGTACGTACACCGCCCGCTGCTGATAGGACATATCCTTCAAGCTCTCCAGGGCATTCCCCGCCAGACGAGGCATCACCTGGGGGGTCATCAGGCCACCGTCGGGAGCCAATCCCTTGGAAATGGCCTGAGCTGCGCTCATGCGCAGATTGTTGTCTCTTGTGCTCAGATAATTCATGATTGTCTCACTACCCCCATTAAGTTATTGTAAAACAGGTCTTGTAAAACTGCTTCTCCATATCCATGTCTCAGAAGATCCTCATAGAGATCTCCCAACTTGGTGATGTGGGACAGGGGCTCAATGAGCTGGGCTCCATCCCAATCGCCCCCCAGAGCCACGCACTTGGCACCACCCAGTTCCAGCATATGGTCCAGGTGGGCCCGCACGTCGTCCAGTCCTCGCCCGCCTCCTACAAAATCCTCGTAGAAGTTCAGGCCGATGACACCTTGGTGTTCTATTATGGCAGTAATCTGATCATCCGTCAAGTTTCTTGTGCGGTCCCACACCGCCCGGGCATTGGAATGGCTGGCCACCACCCCCGTGGGACACAGCTCCATCACATCCCAAAATCCCGCCTCCGACAAGTGGGACACATCCACCAACATGTGAAGCTCCCCCATGCGCTGGACAAAGTCACGGCCCAGGGGGGTGAGCCCCTGCTGAGGCTGGTCGCAGTGGGAACCACTGAGGGCATTGGCGTGATTCCAGGTCAGGTTGACCCCGCACACCCCTTCCCGGTGGGCCCACTCCAGCCCCTTGAGGCTGCAGCCCAACAGCTCTGCCCCCTCCACCCAGAGGAAGGCGGCACACTTCCCCGCCTGGTTGGCCTCCCGGGCCTGGCTTGCCGTGGTGCATGGGGTCACCAGGTGGGAGTAACAGCTCATCTGGCGGCGAAAATACCCCAGTTGGCATTTGCAGGTGGCCTCCAGGCACTCGCCCCCCACATACCCCTTGGCGGTCCACAGAGCAAAGATCTGGGCATAGCCCCCAAAGGCATCCAGGGCTGAGGACAGCTCCAGCGCCCCGGTGTTATAGGGCAGCTCTTCTCCCATGGACCAGCAGCGGTACACTGTATCACAATGTCCATCCATCACCATCAACCGATTCATACCCACTCACCTCTAAAAAGCATGTTCCAGATAGTTTATGTGAGGATGTCTTGTCTCAGTCCCCTGGGGCGCATAGATTTCCGCCACGTCAAACCGGGGCTGGAGCCGGGTGGGATGGCTTTGCAGGTAGAGCAGGGCCGCAGCACGCAGTTTTTGCTGCTTGGAGTAGGTCACCGCCTCCCGGGCGGCCATCATGTCCCCGTTTCGCCGCAGCTTTACCTCCACAAAGGCCAGATAGCGGCCCTTGGAGGCCACCAGATCCAATTCCCCCATGCGGCAGCGGTAGTTCATCTCTAATATCTCGTAGCCCTGGCTCCGCAGATAGGCGGCCACCTGGTTCTCTCCCCATTTGCCCAGCAGTCGGGCCTCCACCCCGCCCCTCACAGCTTTTTCAAAAAGCTGCGGCGGTGGATGGGACAGGGGCCATACTCCCGCAGCAATTCATAGTGGAGCTTGGTGGGGTACCCCTTGTGCTTGTCAAAGGCATACTGGGGATAGGCCTTGGCCATCTCCTCCATATATCGGTCCCGGCTGACCTTGGCCAGAATGGATGCGGCGGCAATGCAGGCCGAGTGGGCATCCCCCTTCACCACCGTCTGGTGAGGGGTGGTGATGGCGCAGCGGCTGCCGTGGTCCCGGTTACCGTCCACCAGCACCAGCTGGGGGGCGGGGTTCAGCCCGTCTATGGCCCGCTGCATGGCCAGCATGCGGCTGTTGAGAATGTCCAGCTGGTCGATCTCTTCCGCTTCCACCCAGGCCACGCTCCAGCTCACCGCCTGCTCCCGAATGAGGTCGAAGAGCAGCTCCCGCCGCCGGGGAGTCACCTTCTTGGAGTCGTTGAGGTAGGGCAGCTGGATGTCTGGGGGCAGGATCACCGCTGCAGCGTACACCCGCCCGGCCAGGGGCCCCGCCCCGGCCTCGTCCACCCCTGCCAGGATCTCAATCTGGTTTTGGCTGCGCACAGCGTCGTCCCAGGCCACCAGATCCACAGGTTGAACACACTCACTCATGGATATCCTCCGGCCGCTCCAGGGTGAAGCGTCCCAGTTTTCCCCCGCGGAACTCATCCAGCAGCACCCGGGACATCCGCTCGGTGTCCACCTCGCCGCCGGAAATGAGCATGCCCCGCTTCCGGGCTGCCATCTCCAGCAGCTCCCAGCCTTCCTTGCCCTCCAGGTCTTTGAGCTTATAGCGCTCTTCCAAAACCCCAGGGTAGTGGGCGCTGAGCAGTGCCATCAGCCCGCAGGCCAGCTCTTCCCCGTCCAAAATCTCATCGCGCACAGCGCCTGTAAAGGCCAAGTGCATGCCAGTGGTTTCATCTTCAAACTTGGGCCACAGGATGCCGGGGGTGTCCAGCAGGTCCAGACCCTGGTCGATGTTCACCCACTGCTTTCCACGGGTGACACCGGGGCGGTCCCCCGCTTTGGCGGATTTCCGACGGGCCACCTTATTGATGAAGGTAGACTTGCCCACGTTGGGCACACCCACCACCATCACACGCACCGGACGGCCCACCTGGCCCTTGGCACGCCAGGCCTCGATCTTCTCCCGCAGAGCCTGCTTGACCACGTTGGAAAACTGGTTGACTCCCTTGCCGGTCTTGGCATCGGTCTCCAGCACGGCGTAGCCCTTCTGGCGGAACCAGGCCATCCACTGGGCGGTGACCTTGGGGTCTGCCTGGTCGGCCCGGTTGAAGATGATCATGCGGGGGCGGTCCCCCACCATGGAGTCAATGTCCGGGTTGCGGCTGGAGATGGGAATGCGGGCATCCACCACCTCTGCCACCATGTCCACAAACTTCACGTCCTCCTCCATCTGGCGGCGGGTCTTGGTCATGTGGCCGGGATACCATTGGATGTTCATACTCGTCCCCTTTCTCTGGGAGCCCTGCCCCCAGTGTAAACATTTTGATTTATTATACTAAATTCTTCTCCTCAGGAAAAGAGGGAAAATACAAAAAAAGGAGCGGATATTCCGCTCCTTTTCTCGTGCAATTGGAATTACAAATCTTCCTTGACCTTAGCAGCCTTACCCACACGGTCACGCAGGTAGTACAGCTTGGCGCGGCGAACCTTACCACGACGGACGGTCTCCACCTTCTCGATGGTGGGAGCGTGCAGGGGGAACACCTTCTCCACGCCCACGCCGTAGGAAACACGACGCACGGTGAAGGTCTCCTCGATGCCACCGTGCTTCTTGGCGATGACGGTGCCCTCGAACACCTGGATACGCTCACGGTTGCCTTCCTTAACGCGGATGTGCACACGGACGGTGTCGCCCACGTTGGCCACGGGAGCCTCTTCCTTCAGATACTTGTCGCTAAATTGCTTCAGCAGTTCCATTGATATTTCCTCCT
>CALWXL010000051.1 GCA_944385485.1 uncultured Oscillospiraceae bacterium | reverse complement strand
GGCAGCGGAGGCCCCGGTGAGGCCCAGCACAGCGGTGATGACGAACAGGCCGCAGAACATGGCGATGTTGCTCAGCAGGGCGTGACGGGCGGAAGCGCCGGTGAGCTTCTTGACGGCGATGGTTACCAGGGGGAGAAACAGCATCAGGGAACCCAGGATGAACAGGATGACTTTCATGGTAATACCTCCAATTTTATGTTTGAGTATTTAAGAGTTTTTCGACGTATAATCCACCAGACGGGGACGGTACTCCCGGCCGCTGTCCTGATAGAAGCGACCAAACAGCTCGTAGAACTCCAGACGCAGCACCTGGATGCCCACCAGCAGGCCCTCAAAGCCCATGACAAACAGGTTGCCCAGGATGAGGACGATGGGATTGAGGTTGGCCCCTGCCATGGTGTGGATGACCAGCATCAGGCACACGTGGGTGATGGCGTAGGCGCCCACACGCAGGAAGGACAGGGTGTTGGTGAGGAAGGACAGCAGGGTCTCGAACAGCTCGAAGAAGCCGGAGACCAGCAGGCCACCCAGAGACTCGGGCTTCCAATCCTCTTTCCCCTCGGCCAGGGCGGACAGGGGCTCCCGGAACAGGATGAGCACCAGAGGCAGCACCAGCACCGGCAGCACATACCACACCTGGAACAGGTTGAACCCGGTGAGCAGAGTCACCATGGCGGCAATGATGAGCCCTAAATAGAACACCATACCGGCCAGACCATTGGGGCCGAAGAAAATCTTGTCAAAGTCATGCTGGCGAATGCCGTTGAGCACATTGAGCACCATCACAAAAGCCAGCATCACCACGCCCATGGCCAGAGAGGCCACCAGCAGGTACACCACGTTGCTCCCCTCCAGGATCTTGAAGCCGGGGAGGATGTCCTCAAAGCCGAACACGGAGCCGTAGACAAAACCGAAGATGGTGGAGGAGATGCCGCAGCAGACAATGATCTTCCCCAGCCACATCTGCTTTTTCGTGGCCAAGAACAGGCCGATGAGGGCCAGGCCGATGCCCTGCCCCGCATCGCCGAACATGATACCAAAGAAGATGCAGTAGGTCACCGCCATAAACAGCGACGGGTCATACTCGTGGTAGTTGGGCAAGCCGTACATCCGCAAAAACGGCTCGAAAATCCGGCCCAATAGGGAATTTTTCAGCTTGGTGGGGGGTGTCAGTTCCGTCTCCTCCGCCTTGTCCACCACATAGTCCAGCTTGCCGTAGGCCTCAATCTGGTGCAGGAAGCCTCCCAGGTCTTCCTCGGGCACCCAGCCCATGAGGTAAAAGGTCTCTTTGGAGCGAGCGCCAAAACGTCGCATCTCCATGACCTGGTTTTCCCGGCACAGCCAGGAGCGCAGGCTCAAAATGCCCTCTTTCTCCCGGTTGGCCAGCTCACTGCGCTGCACCTTCAGCTGCTCCAGGGCCTGCTCGTCGTCCTCCATCTCGTGGCGCAGGGCCTCGATGGCCTCCTGGGCGGTGCCGCCCAGACGGTCGTCCAGGGGCACGGGGATGAAGTGCATGGAGGCAAACAGGGCGTCCACCTTCTCCTCCTGGGCCTTTATGGCGAAGTAACAGCCGTAGACTTGGTTGTTTTCCGTGTGGGTGGGGAAGAAGAAGCAGTCCTCCCGCTTGTCCAGCACCTCCGAGAAGGTGCGGAAGCTGTCCTCGGGCAAGTGTCCGAACCGGAAGGACAGGTTTTCCATATTCCGCAGGGTGTCCAGCTGCACCGAGATACCGGCCAGCTTCTCCAGCTGGGACACGGACGAGCGGTCGTCGGCGGCCTCCTGGCGCAGAGCCTCTTCCCACTGGTCCATCTGGTCCAGCTGTTGGGTCAGATCCTTGAGATAGTCCTTTCCCTCTTCCAAGTCGACCCCGTCGGAAAAGGGGCGATACTCCGGTTCCAGTCCCAACCGTTCCAACACCTCTTCCGCCTGGCGCAGCACAGGCTGGACCTGGTTGGGCATATTCAGGGAACGGAGTTTGGTGTTGCGGTGCATGACCTGCAACACACTTTCCGGATGAAATTGATGGTCCACGATGCACCGACGTACCACCGCTTCAAACTCTGACAGCGGTCCGGTGATCGTGACAAATTTCATGGCTTGAACAGACATGTACTCCCTCCTCAGCGGTCCATCATGTCCAGTATGGACGGATTCAGGGCCATCTGGTATTTTGCCGCCTCCACCGCAGATACCACCGCTTTCAACTCAAATTCCCGCAGGTTCATCAGGGCCACGGCGCTGTAAATGGAGGCTTTCCCCATCATCAGCTGGTGGCGGCTGGCACGGTAGAGGGTGGCAATGTAGAGGTGATTGAGATCCTCCCCACAGTCCCGGTCAAAGACTCGCCCATAGGGGGTTTGTTGGGCCAATTCCAGCACCGCCTCCCCGGTGGGGGCGGCACACATGGCGTGGATCATTTGGGGCTTGAGCTTGTAATGGTAAGGCAGCAGCACCGGCAGATAGTTGTCCTCCTGGGGAAAGTACCGCTTCATGCGCAAAATGTGCATGAGGTTGAGCATATCCACCTGGCTGCCCACGGATTTCTCCAAAATGCGGCGCACATCCCCGTCATACTTCCGGCGGATGATGCCCTGCAAGTGCCGATAGTACACTCCATTGAGCAGCGCCTCGGTGACACCGTAGTCAGGCAAGGCGTCGCCCGGCGAGCGCAGCCGCTCCAGGGCGTCGTGATAGATGCTGCCCCGGGTGGCCTCCACCAGTCCGTCAAAGGTGGTGCAGCGGTGTAGGGCCTGCACGTCCACACGGGTGTGGCTCAAAAAGGCGGGGGGCAGGGGCTCCACCTCCTTATATATACTGGCGTGGAGGTGGCGCAGAGCGGCGAGGATTTCATCCATCTCCGCCCGCAAAATGGGAAACTCCATGATCTTCCGGTCCTTGTGGGGCACGAAAGCCAACAAGCTCAGATATTCCTGACGGATCTGCTTGCGCAAGGCCGTCTCCAGGGTGGCACGGGTGAGCAGGGCATCTTGGGGCAGATGCTCCGCTGCATGGCTCCAGCCAGGCAGCTGGCGCAGCTCTGAGAGCACCTCGTGCACCGATCGCATCCCGGCAATGCGCTCCAGGTCCTGCCGGGTGATGCGTCTTCCATAGATCGCCTTGGCCTTGGTGGCCAGGGCCTCATATCCGGCACTCACTGAATGTCAACCGTCTGGTGGAACAAGGTGTCCACCCAGTTGTCCCCATACCGGGTGTAAGCTCGCTCCATCTTGGCCTCAGCGTCGGCCAGGCGTACCTTTTGAGCCGCAATCAGCTGCTCCTTCTTCTCTTCCTCCTGGCTCTTGAGCTCTTCCAGCCAGGTCTGGGCACGGTCCAGATATTTCTGGTGTATGGCAGCCTTTTCCCGCTCCAGTTCCGCTTCGAAATTGGCTTTCTGGCTCTTGGCCTCTTCCGCAACGTCCCGGGCAGATTGTTCTGCTTCCAGAATTCGGTCAATTAGCATGGTATAGTCCATCCACACTGCCTCCTTCTCTGTGTCAATATCCATTGCTACAACGCCTCATTATATCACTCCTGTTCCAACATGGGAAGGAGATTTTTATGGGTACCGGGGCAACCACCCTCCTTCTGCGCCTCCTGGTAGGGATTGCTTTTCACTACAGTAAAGTGTATAATGTCTTTCAACCACTTTCCCTCTCTGACTGGCCCTATGGAGGGAAGCGGCCGACCCAATAAAGGAGGACTTATCATGAAACAGCTGCTGCAACTTTTGGAAAACGATTGCACTCTCACCCCGGCTCAGTTGGCATCCATGACCGGCTCCACCGAAGCGGAGGTGGCAGCAGCCATTGCTGAGTACGAAAAAGACCACGTCATTGTGGGTTACAAGGCCATTGTGGACTGGGACCGCACCCATCGGGAGTCGGTGACCGCCCTCATCGAGGTGAAGGTGACCCCCCAGCGGGGTGACGGCTTTGACCGCATTGCCCAGCGCATTTATCAATATGATGAGGTAGAATCCCTCTATCTGATGAGCGGCTCCTTTGACTTCACCGTCATCATCTCGGGTCGCACCTTGCAGGAAGTGGCCCGGTTTGTGGGCGAGAAACTGGCCCCCATGGAGGGCGTCACCGGCACCGCCACCCACTTCATTTTGAAGAAATATAAGGAAAAGCACCTGATTTTCCCGGTGCAAGAGGAACAGGAAGAAAGGTTCGTGTTAGACTGATGGACTATCAACAGATTTTAAGCCGCCGAATTCGGGAAGTTCCCCCCTCCGGCATTCGAAAATACTTTGACATTATGGCGGAGATGGACGACGCCATCTCCCTGGGCGTGGGCGAGCCCGACTTTCAGACCCCCTGGCACATCCGGGATGCGGGCATCTACTCCCTGGAAAAGGGCTTTACCAAGTATACCCCAAATGCCGGACTTTCTGACCTGCGCCGGGCCATCTGCCGTTATTTGAAGCGCCGCTTTGACCTGGAGTATCAGCCCATCGGCCAGACCCTGGTCACCGTGGGCGGCAGTGAGGGCCTGGACCTGGCCTTCCGCTGTCTGCTGGAGCCGGGAGACGAGGTCATCATCCCCACCCCCTCCTTCGTGTGCTACGGCCCTCTGGTATCCATGATCCACGGCGTGCCCGTGTACGTGGAGACCAAGGTGGAAAACGAGTTCCGCCTCACCCCCAAAGAGCTGAAGGCCGCCATCACCCCCCGCACCAAGATCCTGGTGCTCCCCTTCCCCAACAACCCCACCGGAGGCATCATGCGCCGGGAGGATCTGGAGGCCCTGGCGGAGGTGCTGCGGGGCACCAACATCATGGTGCTCTCCGATGAGATCTACGCCGAGCTCACCTATGGCCGGCACCATGTGTCCATGGCCAACATCCCCGACATGTACGAGCGCACCATTGTCATCAATGGCTTTTCCAAGGCATATTCTATGACCGGCTGGCGGATGGGGTACGTGTGCGGCCCCAAGGAGATCATCGCCGCCATGACCAAGCTGCACCAGTACGGCATCATGTCCGCCCCCACCACCAGCCAGTATGCCGCCATTGAGGCCATGGAGCACGGGGACCGGGACATCGAGGAGATGAAGCAGGAGTACGACGGCCGCCGCCGCTTCCTGGTGGACGGCTTCCGTAAGCTGGGGCTGGACTGCTTCGAGCCCCGGGGCGCCTTCTACGTCTTCCCCTGCATCCGCTCCACGGGTCTGTCCAGCGAGGAGTTCTGCGACAAGTTCCTGGCCCAGGAGCATGTGGCGGTCATCCCCGGCAATGCCTTCGGCCCCGGCGGCGAGGGCTTTGTGCGGGCCTGCTACGCAGCTTCCATGAAAAATCTCACCGAGGCCCTCACCCGTCTGGAGCGGTTTTTGGGCACCTTGTAATTGCTACTATATATAAGGAGGAATGGGTTATGTACATCACCTGTCTGGATTTGGAGGGCGTCCTGGTCCCGGAGATCTGGATTGCCTTCGCCCAGGCCCGGGGCATCCCTGAGCTGGAGCGCACCACCCGGGACGAGCCGGACTATGACAAGCTGATGCGCTACCGTCTGGACATCCTGGCCCAGCACGGGCTGAAGCTGTCCGACATCCAGGAGACCATCGCCACCCTGGACCCCCTGCCCGGCGCCAAAGAATTTCTGGACGCCCTGCGGGAGAAAACCCAGGTCATCATCCTCAGCGATACCTTTGAGCAGTTCGCCCAGCCCCTGATGAAAAAATTGGGCTGGCCCACCATCTTCTGCAACACCCTGGAGGTGGCCGCAGACGGCACCATCACCGGGCACCAGATGCGCTGCCCCCAGTCCAAGCTCACCACCGTCAAGGCCCTCCAGTCCGCTGGCTTTACCACCATTGCCGCCGGGGACAGCTACAACGACTTAGGGATGATCGGGGCCAGCAAGGCCGGATTCCTCTTCAAGAGCACCCCCGCCATCCAGGCCGAGCACCCGGAGGTGCCCGCCCTGGAGGAGTATGACCAGCTGCTGGAGGCCATCCTGGCCGCCATGGACTGACCCGCTGGAGGATGCACATGGAGAAACAAGCCTATGCCAAGCTGAATCTGTCCCTGGACATTCTCCGCCGCCGGGACGATGGCTACCATGACTTGCAGATGGTGATGGTGTCCATCGACCTCACCGACACCCTCACCCTCACCCCGGGCGCGGGGAGCATGTCCACCAACCTGTCCTTTTTGCCCTCCGACGGCAGCAATCTGGCCCAAAAGGCCGCTGCCGCCTTCCGCTCCGCCACCGGACAGGGGGAGGTGCTGGACATCCACATTGACAAGCACATCCCCGTGTGTGCGGGCATGGCCGGAGGCAGTTCCGATGCCGCCGCCGTGCTGCGGGCCATGAATGAGATGTATCACACCGGACTGTCTCCCCTGGAACTGGCCAAAATCGGGGAGCAAGTGGGCTCCGACGTGCCCTACTGCGTGGTGGGCGGTACCGCCCTGGTGGAGGGCCGAGGGGAGCGGGTCATCCCCATCTCTCCCCTGCCCTCCTGCTATATCGTGGTGTGCAAGCCCCCCTTCCCCATCTCCACCCCTCACCTGTTCGGCCGGGTAAACGTGAAGAAGATTGTCCGCCGTCCCGACACCCAGGGGCTGGTAAAGGCCCTGGAGCAAGGGGATTTGCAGGGAGTGGCCCGGCGGCTGTACAACGTCTTTGAGGACGTGCTGGAGCCCCGCCACCGCCAGACGGTGGACGAGATCAAGTCCACCCTCATTGAGTGGGGCGCTCTGGGGGCTGTCATGTCGGGCAGCGGCCCCACCGTGTTTGGGCTCTACCAAGACGAGGACACCGCCCGGAAGGCCGCCCAGGTGCTGGGGGAGCAGTACAAAGACGTATTCGTTTGTCAGCCGGTCTGACTCCTAAGGCTCCCCTGTGTAAGGGGAGCTGTCAGCCGTCAGGCTGACTGAGGGGTTGACCCTCCCCAAATACCGACAATCCCTCCGACCCGGCTTACGCCGGGCCACCTCCCTTTACACAAGGGAGGCTTTGGGGTGCGGCCCATTTTGCCTACCCTGTATAAAACCAAAAAACACCGTCCATACTGTAAGAGACTTCAATCTCTTACTTAGGACGGTGTTTTTTATGCGTACTACGTATCGCTTATACCGCTGGGAAGCGGCTTTGCTCATGGCCTTTGCCATCGTGCTCACCATTGGTATGTGGGCCAGCGTGACCCAGAGAGGGCTAGCCAATGAAGTGCTGCGCCTGCATGTGGTGGCCAACTCAGACAGCGATGCCGACCAGGCGGTGAAACTCCAGGTGCGGGATGCCATCCTCACCGCTGCCACCCCCTACCTGGACGGGGTACAAGGCCAGCAAGAGGCCCAGCAGGCTCTGGAGCCTCACCTGGACGATCTGGCCCAGGCGGGGGCCCAAGTGCTCAGCCAGGCGGGGATGGACTATCCCATCACCGTGTCCATCACGGACCAGTGGTTTCCCACCAAGGAATACACCGATTTCGCCCTGCCCGCCGGGACCTACCGCTCCCTCCAGGTGATTCTGGGGGAGGGGCAGGGCCACAACTGGTGGTGCGTGGTGTACCCTCCCCTGTGCCTGAGCTCGGTGAGCGAGGAGAGCGTGGCCACCTCCGCCTCTGGGGTACTCAGTGAGGACCAAATCTCCCTCATCTCCGGTCAGGACGGGGAATACGTGCTGCGCTTCAAGGTGTTGGAGTGGTGGGACAGTCTGGTGCAGAAGTTTCAGGGGTAACCCTTAGAATACAGGTACCACAGCGCCCTGATAGGTCTCCTCCATAAACTGCTTAACCTCGTCGGACTTCAGGGCCTTCACCAGAGCCTGGATGGCCTCGTCGTTCTCGTGGCCTTCCTTCACCGCCAGCACGTTGACGTAGGCTTCTGCGGCAGCGCCGTCGGCAGCCTCAATGGCCAGGGCATCGGACACCTTCAGGCCAGCGCCAATGGCGTAGTTGCCGTTGATGACGGCCAGGTCCACGTCAGCCAGACGAGAGGGAATCTGAGCGGCTTCCAGCTCCACAATCTCCAGGTTCTTGGGGTTTTCCACAATGTCCAGGATGGTGGCATTGATGCCGGCGTCCTTGTTCAGGGTAATCAGGCCCTCCTGCTCCAGCAGCAGCAGAGCACGGGCCTCGTTGGTGGCGTCGTTGGGCACAGCGATCTGGGCACCGTCGGGCAGAGCGTCCAAGGAAGCGGTCTTGCCAGCATACAGGCCGAAGGGCTCATAGTGGACCTCGGCCACGCTCACCAGGTGGGTGCCGTTTTCCTCGTTAAAGTTGTTCATGTAGGTGATATGCTGGAAGTAGTTGGCATCAATGGAGCCATCCTCCACCGCCTGATTGGGGACGATGTAGTCGTTGAACTGCTTAATCTCCAGGGTGTAGCCCTCCTTGGCCAACACTTCCTTGGCCACCTCCAGCACAGCGGCGTGAGGCGTGGGGGATGCGCCCACGGTGACGGTCTTGTCGTCGGTTTTCTTGCCGCCGCAGCCAGCCAGCAGGGACAGGGTGGCCACAGAGGCCAGGGTCAAAGCCAAAATCTTCTTTTTCATGGTAATTTCTCCTCCAAAATTGGTCTACATAAAACAAAAACGCCCTTAACAGAACTCAATCTGTCAAGGACGAGAGCTTTCGCTTCGTGGTACCACCTTGGTTCACTTTCCCCTCACGAGAAAAGCCTTACAGAGTGCGGGAGGGTGAGCTACTACCATCCGATACTCCTGTGCGATGACGGGCACTCCCGTCGCAGCCTATGCAAGGGCCCTTGCAGTCGGTGCGCAGCTCCGAGACCATGTTCACCGTGACCTTCCGTACCCGTTTCCAGCTACCCGGGCTCTCTGTGCCGTATCTTCACGCCTACTCTTCTCTTCATTGCCTTTGTGAAACCGTATTTTGTTTTACTGGGCAAGAGTATACCCCCCTTCCCCGCCCATTGTCAACCAGCAGATTGCACAAAAGAAAAACCGAGAGAGCCACCCGCTCTCTCGGTTTAATACAGTTTATTGAAGTCCAGCCTTCTCTGCCCGCTGCTTTTTACGGGCGGACTTGCGGCCACGCTTGGTGATGCGCCGATCCAGAGACACCGCAAAATGGGTGCCCAGAGACTGGAATACCTGCACCAGAATCACCAACAGCACCACCGAGGCATAGAGAATAAAATACATCTTGCGCTGGAAACCATAGTTGATGGCAAGGCTGCCCAGACCGCCGCCGCCGATGGTGCCGGACATGGCGCCATAGCTCAGAATGGTAATGAAAGCGGTGGTAAATCCGGTGATGAGGGAGGGCAGCGCCTCAGGGAGCATCACCTTGCAGATGATCTGCATGGGGGTACAGCCCATAGCCTGGGCCGCCTCCAAAATGCCCTTATCCGTCTCCCGCAGGGAGGCCTCCACCAGGCGGGCCACAAAAGGGGCCGCAGCGATGACCAGAGGAATGATGGAGGCATTGGTTCCCACCGAGGTGCCCAGCACCAGCCGGGACACCGGGATGACCATAATCATCAGGATGAGGAAGGGCACCGAGCGCAGCAGGTTCACCACCACGTTGAGTCCCTTCATCAGCCAGCCGGGCAGCGGACGCACCCCGCCCTTTTCTCCGGTGACCAGAATGACCCCCAGAGGCAGGCCGATGACATAGGAGAAGAAGGTGGCCACCACGGTGGAATAGATGGTCTCCCAGATGGCGGTACCCAGCTCCATTTGCAGATACATGAGCTGCTGGCTCAGCGGCGTGCTGCCGAACAACGTTCCAAACAATTCATCCATGATAGTCGTGCACCTCCTCCATGGTCACATTGGGCTGGTTTTTGATATAGGCCACGGCCCGAGCCCGCTCCTCGGCGTCCTCGGGCAGGCCCAACAGCATGGTGCCAAAGGCCTTGCCGTCCACGTTGCGGGTGTCGGCACCAAGAATGTTCACCTTCACCTGGCAGTCCATGGCCAGAGAGGCGATGAGAGGCTCGTAAGAAGAACTGCCGTTGAAGGCAATGCGAATGACATTGGCCGCAGGCAGCTGGTCAATGACCACCCCGTCGGGGTACACCAGGCGGCGGCCCGCCTCGGTCTTGGGGTTGGAGAACACCTCTTCCACCGTGCCCGTCTCCTGGAGCACGCCGTGGTCCAGAATGGCCACATGGGAGCAGATCTCCTCAATGACCCCCATCTCGTGGGTGATGATCACCACGGTGATACCCAACCGGCGGTTGATATCCTGAATCAGGCGCAGGATGTCCCGGGTGGTCTTGGGGTCCAGAGCGGAGGTAGCCTCGTCGCACAGCAAAATTTTGGGGTCAGAGGCCAGAGCGCGGGCGATGGCAATGCGCTGCTTCTGGCCGCCGGAGAGCTGGGCGGGGTAGGCATCCGCCTTGTCGGGCAGACCAACAATGTCCAGCAGCTCTTTCGCCTTTTTCTTCACCTCAGGCCCCTTCTTCCCGGCAATCTCCATGGGGAAGCAGATGTTGTCCAGGCAGGTGCGCTGCATGAGCAGGTTGAAGTGCTGGAAAATCATGCTGATGGAGCGGCGGCG
>CALWXL010000050.1 GCA_944385485.1 uncultured Oscillospiraceae bacterium | reverse complement strand
ACGCCGCCGGCCAGCATGTTGGACAGGGAGGCGATGTGCTTGCCGTAGCGGTAGGGCTCATTGAAGGGCTGGGTGAACCGATTGGACACCAGCAGAGCGAAGTTGGTGTTGCGGCTTTGCAGCTTGGGGTCGGAGTAGGAATGGCCGTTGACGGTGTTGATGCCCTCCACATTCTCCGCCACCACATGGCCGTAGGGGTTCATGCAGAAGGTGCGCACCTGGTCGCCATACTGCTTGGTGCGGTAGACCAGCTTGGACTCATACACCACGTCGGTGATGTGCTCAAACACGGTGGCAGGCAGCTCCACCCGCACGCCCACGTCCACCTGGTTGTTGATCAGCTCCAGACCCAGCCCCTTGCACTGGTTGGCAAACCACTCCGCGCCGGAGCGGCCGGGAGCGGCAATGAGGTAGGGGGCGTTGAACTTGTCCCCCTGCTCACTCTCCAAGGTGTAGGTGCCGTCTTGCTCCACAGAGATGGTGCGGATGGCGGTGCGGAACCGGAAGTCGTGCTTATCCCGGATGTGCTCATAGATGTTGGTCAAGATGCGCAGGTTGTTCTCGGTGCCCAGGTGCTTGCACCGGGCCTGAAGCAGGTGCAGGTCGAACTCCAGGGCCTTTTTCTCCAGCTCCCGGGCCTGGGGGGTGGTGGTGGAGAAACACTGGGTGGTGGCCCCGTGCTTGACGTTCAGCGAGTCCACGTACTCGATGAGCTCCATCACCTCATCCTGGGGGAGAAAATCAGTGAGCCAGCCGCCAAAGTCGGTGGTGAAGTTGAATTTGCCGTCGGAGAAGGCCCCGGCTCCGCCGAAGCCGCACATGGTGTCGCACACGGGACAGTTGATGCAGGTCTTTACCTTCCCTGCCACAATGGGACAGCTGCGGTGGTAGATGTCGGCGCCCTGGTCCACCACCAGCACCTTGGCTCCGGGGCAGCGCAGGGTCAGCTCATAGGCGGCAAAAATGCCCGCCTCGCCGGTGCCCAGCACCATAATATCATAACGGTTGGTCATGGTAGTTCCTCATTTCCGTAATAGTAAGGGCAAAGCCCCGATGCAGTATACCAGAGGTTTGGGTATGTTTCAATGGGGGATTTTTGTCAAATCATCCCGCTTTCAGCCAGCCGCTGAATCTCTCCCCGGTACCACCCCGTCACCCCGTGCTTTTTCACCAGATAGCCCCGGCTGCACGCGGCCACCAGAGCCAGCCGATCCCCCGCCTGGACGGGCAATTCGTAGTCGGTGGTGTCCTCGGTGTGGGTCAGCCCGTCGCTGTGGCGGGTGTACAGGTAGTGGCGCAAAATCCACATCTCCCGGCCTGTGGACTTATGGCGGCACAGACACACGTCTTCGTCCTCCTCCAGCACCTCCACCACGCTGTCACTCCAGCGGATGTTGAAGGAGTCCCGGGAAGGGGCCTGGTCGTCCAGAGCGGTGACCACTGGGAGCCCGTCGTAGGCCACATAGTCCATCTGGTCGGCGTTGAGGTCGGGGATGATGAGGGCGTTGAGCTGGCCGTCGGCTTTGAGGACACAGCCCCCGTCGATGGAGACGATGTGCTGGTCCTCCTTGATCCAAGGCCGGGCCACGGGGATGTCGGTGCGGTAGAGGGTGATGGGCCAGTGGCCCACCACCACCCAGTGGGAAAAGTGCCTGCCCTGCCCCACAAAGTTGTCGTTTTTCATGCAGCCGTATGCGGGCAGGGACTCCATATCCTCCTCCCGGTCAATGCCGCCGTGGACAAAGATGTACCGCCCTGCCTGTAGGATGTGGGCCATCCCCCGCAAATATGCCACTTCCCGGGGCATTTGCTCCAAAATCGCCGCTCGCAGCTGAGGCAGGTCCTCCGGCCCCTGGGGATGCAGTCCCAGCTCCTCCCCCATCTGGAGGATGAGGGAGCGGCGGTCCCAGGTACGAAACACCGGCCATAGCGCCTCGTCAATACCCGGTCGTCCCTCCAAAAAGATCACGTCCAAGTGGTCACAGTTGCCGCACAGGGGATAGACGGTATGGCTCTCCCCCAGCTCCAGGAGAAAGCGCAGCAGGTTCAGGCTCTCCTCCCCTTTTTCAAACAAGTCTCCCACCAGAACGAGCACATCTGCGGGGGAAAACTTGGCTTTTTTCAGCACTCCTTGCAAAAAGGGCAGGTTTCCGTGGATGTCGCTGATGGCCAACACCCGCCGCCCCGGTGCAATGTTGGGCCGTAGAAGCTTAGCTGTGGAACTCATGGGACTCATCCTTCCGTGTGGCATGTATTCCCTTTTATCATACCACGACTTTTCCCCCGGTGCAAAAGAAACCCGCCGGGTTGTGGGGAATGAAAAAAACCGTTTACTTCACCGCTTCAATGTGTTAGGATAAATGTATCAGAAACTACCCATCCACAAGGAGGAGCCTATGCCCAAAGTAGCAAACAAAGAGCGCAGCATGGCGCTGTATGAGAGCATTTTGCAGCTGAAGAGCGTGGAGGAGTGCTGTGCCTTTTTTGACGATCTGTGCACCGTGGGAGAGCTGCGAGCCATGGAACAGCGGTATGATGTGGCCCGTCTGCTGGACCAGGGTCTGGTGTACACGGAAATTCTGGAGAAAACCGGAGCCAGCTCCGCCACCATCAGCCGGGTCAACCGGATTTTCTCCTTCGGCACCGGCGGGATGCACCGGATAATTCAGCGACAGAAAGAGGACCAGGAGACCTCAGAATAACACCCCAACAAAAAGCAGGAGGAAGGGCCAAGGCTGGCTCTTCCTCCTATTGTCCATACACAGCCCGGTCTTCATCTTGACATTCCTCCGAAAACGGGCTATCATATAAGCGAAGGGTGCTACCGGTGACGGTTGTCCCCCAGCGTTTACTTAAGAAGTAACCGGAAGTTTGGAGGACTGGCGGTTACTTCTTTTTTATGTTCTGAAACAGAGCAATTATCCCCACGACTAAAATGCCAATCTGAATCAAATCAGAAAATGTCACATATGTCACCGGGACCACCCCCTTTCTAAAGGGGGCAAGAAGCACCCCCTTATGAAGCAGGGGGGACAAACCGCCAACCGTATGGTAGCACCCACATCATGATACAGGATGCGACGTAAAATAGCAAGCCCCCAGGCCGTTTGGCCTGGGGGCTCGTATCATATTCCTTATTTGAAGTACAAAGCGCCGGACTCGAAGATGGGCTGCATCTTGTCGCCCACGATGTTCACGCCCACATGGGGCCCCCGCCGCTCGGAGTGGCCCATTTTGCCGAACACCCGGCCATCGGGGGAGAAGATACCCTCAATGGCGCACACAGAGCCGTTGGGGTTGCCCACCATGTCCATGGTGGGGACTCCGGTGATGGGGTTGACGTACTGGGTGGCCACCTGGCCGTTGGCGATGAGCTCCCGCACCACGTTCTCGGGGGCCACAAAGCGGCCCTCGCCGTGGGAGATGGCGATGGAGTGCAGGTCGCCCACCTGGCTCTTGAGCATCCAGGGGGACTGCACAGAGGCCACCCGGGTGGTGACGTAGCGGCTCTGGTGGCGGCCAATGGTGTTATAGGTCAGGGTGGGGCAGTTCTCGTCCATGTCCCGAATCTCGCCGTAGGGCACCAGGCCCAGCTTGATGAGGGCCTGGAAGCCGTTGCAGATGCCCAGCATCAGGCCGTCCCGGTTCTTCAGCAGGTCGTGGACCGCATCGGTGAGCCGGGGATTGCGGAAGAAGGAGCAGATGAACTTGGCAGAGCCGTCGGGCTCGTCGCCGCCGGAGAAGCCGCCGGGCACAAAGATAATCTGGCTTCTGGCAATGGCCTTCTCCAGCTCCAGGGCAGACTGCTGGAGATCCTCGGCGGTGAGGTTGCGCACCACCACGATCTCCGCCTCCATGCCGGCCCGCACGCAGGCCCGGGCGGAGTCAAACTCACAGTTGGTGCCGGGGAACACGGGGATGACCACCCGGGGCTTGGCAATGGAGCCGCTGAACACGGCGGGAGAACGCTTGGTGCAGGAGATGGTCTCCACGTCGCCAGACAGGCCCGCGTCGGTGGGATAGACGGTCTCCAGCACGCTGTCGTTGAGCTTCAACAGCTCATCAATGGCAGCGGTGTCGTCGCCAATGGAGATGACGCCGGAGTCGTTGGTGTAGCCCAGCAGGATGCCGCCCTCCACAGCTTCAGTGCACTCGGCGATGATCATGCCGGGACAGGGAGCGTACCAGGGGGCATCGACGCCAGCCTCGGCGGTGAAGCCCACGCCGTTGCCGAAGGCCATCTTCATGACACCCTCAGCCACGCCATTCTCCACAGCCCAGGCAGCGGCCACCTTGCCGGACTGGCACAGGGCGTGGAACTGCTCAAAGGCGGTGCGGTGGGCGGCGTAGTCGGTGAGGTCGGCCCCGCCGAACAGGTACACGGGGTGGCCGGCAGCCTTAAACTCCTGGGTGATGACCTCGCCCGCCTTCACGGGGGCGATGGCAAAGGAGATCAGGGTGGGAGGCACGTCCATCTCCATGAAGGAGCCGGACATGGAGTCCTTGCCGCCGATGGCGGCGCAGTTCAGACCCAGCTGGGCATCCAGGGCGCCCAGCAGCGCCTGGAAGGGCTTGCCCCAGCGCTTGGCCTCGTCCCGCAGCTTCTCAAAGAACTCCTGGAAGGTGAAATAGGCCTTGTTGTAGTCCGCACCAGCGGCCACAATCTTGGTCATAGAGGTGATGACGCTGGCCTGGGCGCCCAGGTAGGGGTCGGCGCTCATCCAATCGGGATCAAAGCCCCAGGACATCAGGCTGGCCTGGTCGGTCTCCTGGCCGGGCTCCACAGGGAACAGGGCGGCCATGGCCTGGGCGGGGGTACGCTGGTTTTTGCCGCCGAAGGGCATGAGCACGCTTCCCGCGCCGATGGAGCCGTCGAACCGCTCGGTAAGGCCACGGCGGGAGGCGCTCTTGAGGCTGCCTGCCATCTCCCGCAGGTTGTTGGCCTGGGTCAGAGGCTTCACGGTGCCCTGGGGCACCTCCACCTGGGCGTGCTTGACTGCGCCGTTGGTGTTCAAAAAGTCCCGGCTCAGGTTGGCGATGGTCTGGCCCTTCCAGGTCATGACCATGCGGGGGCTCTCGGTGACCACAGCCACCTGATAGGCCTCCAGGTTCTCGCTGTGGGCGGCAGCCATGAAGCCTTCAGCGTCCTCGGGGGCCACCACCACGGCCATACGCTCCTGGCTCTCACTGATGGCCAGCTCGGTGCCGTCCAGGCCGTCGTATTTCTTGCGCACGGCGTCCAGGTCGATGGTCAGGCCGTCGGCCAGCTCGCCGATGGCCACGGACACACCGCCGGCGCCGAAGTCGTTGCATCGCTTGATGAGACGGGTCACGTCGCCCCGGCGGAACAGACGCTGAATCTTGCGCTCCTCGGGGGCGTTGCCCTTTTGCACCTCACTGGCCATGGTGGACAGAGAGGTCATGTTGTGGCTCTTGGAGGAGCCGGTGGCGCCGCCAATGCCGTCTCGGCCGGTGCGGCCGCCCAGCAGGATGACCACGTCACCGGGGGCGGGCACTTCCCGGCGCACATGGTCGGCGGGAGCGGCACCCACCACCGCGCCGCACTCCATGCGCTTGGCGATATAGCCGGGGTGGTAGACCTCGGCCACGTGTCCGGTGGCCAGGCCGATCTGGTTGCCGTAGGAGGAGTAGCCGGCGGCAGCAGTCTGAGCGATCTTGCGCTGAGGAAGCTTGCCGGGGATGGTCTGGTCAAAGGGCACGGTGGGGTCGCCGCCGCCGGTGACACGCATGGCCTGGTGGACGTACACACGGCCGGAGAGGGGGTCACGGATGCAGCCGCCAATGCAGGTGGCAGCGCCGCCGAAG
This sequence comes from uncultured Oscillospiraceae bacterium, assembly GCA_944385485.1. Taxonomy (GTDB): domain Bacteria; phylum Bacillota; class Clostridia; order Oscillospirales; family Oscillospiraceae; genus Enterenecus. The sequence goes on along the minus strand of CALWXL010000050.1, from coordinate 4,695 downwards.
GGCTCGATCTCGGTGGGATGGTTGTGGGTCTCGTTTTTGAACATGAGCAGCCAATCCTGCTCCTTGCCGTCCACCTGGGCGGGGACGTGGATGGAGCAGGCGTTAATCTCCTCGCTCTCGTCCAGCTCGGGCAGCTTACCCCGCTTTTTCAGGGTCTTGGCGCCGATGGTGGCCAGGTCCATGAGGGTCTGGGGCCGCTTGGCGGCCTTCTCCTCCCCGTACACCTCCACCCGGGCATCCAGGTACCGCTGATAGGCGGCCTTCACGTCGTCCCGCTTCACGCTGACGTGGTCCAGATGGGTGGAGAAGGTGGTGTGGCGGCAGTGGTCGGACCAATAGGTGTCCACCACCCGCACCTCGGTGAGGGTGGGATCCCGCTGCTCTTCGTCCCGGAAATAGCCCTGGAGGAAGGTCAGGTCCGCCAGGTCCATGGCCAGGCCGTACTGGGCCAGCAGCTTCTCCAGCCCCGCCTGATCCAGCTTGGTAAAGCCGTGGAGCACGGGCACGGCCTCGGGCACGGGGTACTGGCCCTGGAGGGTCTCCGGCTTGTCCAGGCTGGCCTCACGGCTCTCCACGGGGTTGATGAGGTGGCCCCGGATCTTGTCCAGCTGCTCCTGGGTCAGGGAGCCTTCCAGAACGTACACGGTGGCGCAGCGCACCGTGGGGCGCTCCCCTCCGGTGAGCATCTGGATGCACTGGGCGCAGGAGTCCGCCCGCTGGTCATACTGACCGGGCAGGGCCTCCACAGCCACGATGGTGTGCTCTCCCTGGGGCAGCTGGGGCATCTCCTCGTCCCAAATGCCGTCCACCTGGGGCTCGGAGAGGATGGTGGTGCGGGCGGCGTCGTAGACGCTGCGCTCCACTCCCTCCACGTCGTAGCGGCGGATCACCCGCACCCCGGTGAGGGAGTCCACCCCCAGGGGGCCTTTCAGCTCTCCCAACAGGTGCCCTGCCTCCACGTCAAAGCCGGGCTTTTTTTCCACAAAGCAGCGAAATACCATGCTCATTGCCACACTCTCCCTTATTTGTCTTTGTCTTACTCTGCTGATTTTTTATCTTTCAAAGACGACCAGATCGTCCATTCAGCCACATTTGCATAGGGGTTTGCCTGGGTGGGTGACACCCCGGTCACCAATCCCCACCGCACCAGCAGGGAGCCCCGTAAAAAACAGATGGGAGCCAGCGGGCTGCGCTGGGCAAAGCCCGTCAGATATGCCTCCAGCTCCGTCTCTCCCCCGGTCTTCCGCCAGGCGTTTAACAGTTCCTGTACCTCACTCTGCCCTCCCCCGTAGGCCAACGCCCCGGTGAGCAGGGGGGTGAGGTCAAACTCTGAGGTCAACTGCACCTGACCCAGGTACAGATCAAAATTTCCCCGCTCCAGAGCGGAGACATAGTCCTCCCAGGCCAGCTCCTCCACCGTCACCGTCAGGCCGATGCCCTCCAGCTGTACGGCGATCTGTCGGGCCACCTGCACCCGGGTGGTGTTGTCCTGGTTGACCACCAGCTTCAACGAGGCGGAGGTGGCCTCTCCCTCCTCCACCTTTACCTGGGGCATCTCTCCCCACACCGGGGAGATGGGCCAAGCGGTGGGGTCTCCATGGCCGGACAGCTGCACCTGAACCAGGCTCTCCCGATTCAGGGCGTTGGAGATGGCCCGGCGCAGGTTCTCATCGGCGCATGCGCCCCCCTGGGTGTGAAAGCCCAGGTACAACAGCTGGGTGGTGGGGTAGTCGAACACCTCACAGCTGCCGGAGTAGTTCAGGGCGTTGGGGGAGAAATACTCCGTGGTGGTCATCCACACTTCTCCGCTGTCAAAGGCGGCCTTGCGCCCGTCGGGGGTGCTCACCGCCACCAGGGGGATGTTTTCCGCGGGCAGCTGCTCCACCAGGGAGCTGTACGGGTTGGTGCTGAGCATCCCGTCGGCCAGGAGATAGGGGCCGGTGCCCAGAGGGTCCTGGCCCTCCCGCTCCAGCACCACCGGAATGTCCAGCAGAGCGGGCAGGTTGGCGTTGGGGGAAGACAGGGTCACCGTCAGGGCGTACTCCCCCGTCTGGCGCACCCCGGTGACAGCGGCCAGGCGGCTTTGATACCGGGGCGCGGTGCGGGCTAGTTCCAGGGACTGCACCACCTGGGCGGCAGTCAGGGGCGTGCCGTCGGAAAAGCACACCCCCTGGGCCACCTGGAAGGTCCAGGTCAGGCCGTCCTGGCTGGCCGTGGCCCCGGCAGAGAGCCGGGGCTGGGGCCCAAAGGACTGGTCCAGCTCATACAGGCCCTGGTACACCAGCCCTCCCAGGGCCAGATTCACCTCATTGGTGCCGGTGATGGGGTGCATGGACTGTTTGGAGTCCCAGGCCAGGGAAAATACCCCGGCCTGCACCGGCTGGGCGGTGGCGGTGGGAATGGCAGAAGGGGCCTGGGAGGTCTGTTGCGTGGCGGGGGCGCACCCGCTCAGCAGCAGCGTCCCCGCCAGGGCCAGGGCCCAGCCTTTGAGGCAGCGCCTCATTTCAGTCCGATGGCGGCGGCCATGGACCCTCGATTGGTGCCCACACAGCGGTGGCTCCAAAACAGGTCCTGGCGGCAGCTGGTACACAGCTCACAGACCCCGATGTTCTCCGCAGGTACCCCCGCCTTCTCCAGGCGCATCCGGTTGATGCCCTTCAGGTCCACGGAGTACTTGCCATTCTCCTGGATGTGGAGATACTGGAGCACCGGGGTGGAAAAGGCGGCCATCATGGCGTTGGGCACATCCTCATGGGTCTCAAAACAACAGGGCCCGATGCCGGGGCCAATGGCGGCCAGAATGTCCTGGGGCTGGCTGCCATAGACCTCCTCCATCTTGCGCACCACCGCTCCGGCAATGTCGGCGGCGGTGCCCCGCCACCCGGCGTGGGCGGCTCCCACCACCTGGCGCACGGGGTCGTAGTACAAAATGGGCAGACAGTCGGCGGAGAAGATCACCAGCGTCACCCCAGGCAGGTCGGTGACCAGGCCGTCGGCCTCATAGCACACCTTCTCATAGGGGTCTTGCTTGCAGTCTGCCTTGGTGATCACCCGCACATGGTTGCCATGCACCTGGTTGGACATGGCCATGCGGGGGCTCTCCACCCCAATGGCGGAGAAAAACCGCCGATAGTTTTCCCGCACGTGGTCCGGGTCGTCCCCCCGGCTCACCCCCAGATTCAGGGAGGCCCACATGCCCTGGGACACACCTCCCAGGCGGGTGGAGAAGCCGTGTGCTACCCCGACCGCCTTCTCGATCTCCTCTGCGGCCAAAAAGGTCACGCCCTCACGCTGCGTTTGGACAATGGTCATGGTCGGTTCCCTCCTGGTGGTTGCTTTCTCATCACAAGTTCCTTACTGCTCCTGGCTGTGGTACTGCTCACAGGTGCACTTCTTCCACTTCAGGCCGGACCCGCAGGGGCAGGGGTCGTTGCGGCCGATTTTGATGGTCTTCTTGGTGGGCTGCTGAGCGACTGTGTTGTCCGAGCCGCCGGACTCGCCGGTGACCTTGGCCACCCGCTGGCGCTGAATGCCCTGGTTGGAACGGATGCGGGCGGAGAACAGACGGCGCAGGGTCTCCTCCTGGATGGCGGCGATCATCTCCTCGAACATGTCGTAGCCTTCCCGCTTGTACTCCACCACGGGGTTGGACTGGCCGTAAGCCCGCAGGCCGATGCCCTGGCGCAGCTCGGTCATGGCGTCGATGTGGTCCATCCAATACTCGTCCACCACACGCAGCAGGATCACCCGCTCCAGCTCCCGCATGGGGTTTTGCACGCCCGTCTGGCCCATCTCAGCCAGCTGCTGGGTGATGGCGGCCTCCTGGAGCTGGTAGTTGCTCCGGGCGGTCTCCAGCAGCTTGTCGGTGAGGGCCTGGGTGGACAGAGAGGACAGCTGATCCTTGATCTCCATCAGCTGCTGGGGGGCAAACATCACGTTGACCCAGGGACCCAGAGCCACCTTGAAGCCCTCCTCATCCAGCTTGCCCTGGTCTCCGGCGTGGCCGGCAATCAGGTTGGTGATGGTAGTGGTAAGCATATTCTCAATGGCGGCGTGGACGTCTTCCCCGTCCAGCACCTGACGGCGCTGCTTGTAGATGACCTCACGCTGGGTGTTCATCACGTCGTCGTACTCCAGCACCGTCTTACGGGTCTGGAAGTTCTGGGACTCCACCTTCTTCTGGGCGGACTCAATGGCGCCGGAGAGCATCTTCTGGTCCAGGGGAGTGTCCTCGTCCACACCCAGGCGCTCCATCATGGCCTGGATGCGCTCGGAGCCGAACAGACGGAGAATGTCGTCCTCCAGGGAGAGGAAGAAGCAGCTCTCGCCGGGGTCGCCCTGACGGCCGGCACGGCCGCGCAGCTGGTTGTCGATGCGCCGGGACTCATGGCGCTCGGTGCCCAGGATGTACAGGCCGCCAGCCTGGCGCACCTTTTCCGCCTCTTCCTTGATCTCGGGCTTGAACTGGGCCTCGGCCTCGGCAAAGGCCTGGCGGGCGGCCAGGATCTCCTCATTGTCGGTGTCGGCGTGGCCGTCGCACTCGGCCAGCAGCTCGTCGCTCATGCCCTGACGGCGCAGCAGAGCCTTGGCCATGTACTCGGCGTTACCGCCCAGGGTGATATCGGTACCACGGCCGGCCATGTTGGTGGCCACGGTGACGGCGCCCAGCTTACCGGCCTGGGCCACGATCTCCGC
>CALWXL010000049.1 GCA_944385485.1 uncultured Oscillospiraceae bacterium | reverse complement strand
CCATGATCGACAAGGACTCCATGTACAACACGCCCCCCTGCTGGTGCATCTACATGCTGGGGCTGGTGCTGGAGTGGTTGGAAGAACGGGGCGGCGTGGAAGGCATGGAGAAGATCAAGCACGCCAAGGCCCAGCTGCTCTATGACGTGCTGGACAACTCCAAGCTGTTCACCTGCCCGGCCCAGAAGGGAAGCCGTTCCGACATGAACGTCACCTTCCGTACCGGAAACGCCGATTTGGATGCCAAATTTGTCTCTGAGGCCACGGCGGCGGGCTTTGTCAACCTCAAGGGCCACCGCAACGTGGGAGGCATGCGGGCCTCCATCTACAACGCCATGCCCACCGAAGGGGTGGAGAAGCTGGCGGACTTCATCCGGGCCTTTGACCAGGCCAACGGCTGAGACAGGGGGAAACCATCATGTTTCGTATTAAAACCATGAATAAAATTGCCCAAGTTGGGCTTAATGAGTTCCCCGCCGACTATCAGGTGGGGGACAACGTGGAGGAGGAGGAGGGCATTCTGGTCCGCTCTGCCAAACTCCACGACTATCCCTTCCCCGACACCCTGTGGGGCATCGCCCGGGCGGGGGCAGGCACCAACAACATTCCCGTGGCCGAGTGTGCCCAGAAGGGCATTGTGGTGTTCAACACCCCCGGAGCCAACGCCAACGGCGTCAAGGAGCTGGTGATTGCCGCCATGCTCATGGCCTCCCGGGACCTGGTGGGGGGCGTGGAATGGGTGAAAGCCCAGGCTGCAAACCCCGAGACCGACGTGGCGGCGGCGGTAGAAAAGGGCAAGTCCGCCTTTGTGGGCCCCGAGCTGTACCGCAAGACTCTGGGTGTCATCGGCTTGGGTGCCATCGGCGCCCTGGTGGCCAATGTGGCCCTGTCCCTGGGGATGGAAGTGTATGGCTATGACCCCTTCCTATCCGTGGCCACCGCCCTGCGGCTGGACCGCCATGTGCACGTGGTCAAGGATGTCTCCGAGCTGTACCGGGCCTGTGACTATGTGACCATCCACGTGCCCTGCACCCCCGACACCCGCCACACCATCAACGCCGACACCATCGCCCAGATGCAGGACGGGGTGCGCATTGTCAACCTGGCCCGTGGCGAGCTTGTGGACGATGCGGCCATGATGGCCGCCTTGGAGAGCGGCAAGGTGGCCCGATACGTCACCGACTTCCCCAACAACACCATCACCCTGGCCCCCAACGTGGTGCCCATTCCCCACCTGGGTGCCTCCACCCCCGAGAGCGAGGACAACTGTGCCGTTATGGCCGCCCAGCAGCTGCGGGACTTTTTGGAGAACGGCAACATCAAAAATTCCGTCAACTTCCCCAACGTGGAAATGGAGCGGTCCGGGGTGGAGCGCCTGTGCATCATCCACCGCAACATTCCCGCTATGCTGGCCAACATCACCGCCCAGCTGTCCGGAGACGGGGTGAACGTGGAGAACATGACCAACAAGTCCCGGGGGGACTTCGCTTACACCCTGGTGGACGTGGGCTCCCCCGTGGAGGAGAGCGTCATCCAGGACATTCAGAACATCGACGGCATCATCCGGGTGCGTGTCATCTCTTGACAAGTGCCCCAAGGCCGGATAGTATGAAACACAGACACAGCCTGCGAATCGGTGTGGTTCGCAGGCTGTTTTTGTGGAAAGAAAGAGGTGTGCCTATGTCCACCAAGATTTATGGGGTGAGAGGGGAGGACGGGCGGAAGCTCAGCCGTCCCCTGCTGCGGCTGGCCGCCCGCAAGTATGGCTGGGGAGAGCTGCCTGAACTGGAGCTGAGTCCCCGGGGTAAGCCCCTGATCCCCGGAGAAGGCCGCTGGCTGTCCCTGTCCCACTCCGGGGGATACGCCCTGTGCGCGCTCTCGGAGTTCCCCGTGGGGGTGGATATTGAGCTGGTCAAGCCCCACCGCCCTGGTCTGCCCCGATATTGCCTGACGGATGCGCGCATGGGGCTGTGGGACGGCACCGACGGGGACTTTACCCGCCTGTGGACCTTAATGGAGAGCTGGTGCAAGCTGGGAGACACCCCCCTCTATCCCCCCAAAAACGTGCCTGTGCCGCCTCCCTGTCCCCATAAGAGCTATGAGGGATCGGGGTGGTGGGCCTCGGTGTGCTGCCAGGACACCCCGCCGGAGGGCGTTGAGTGGGTGAAACCGGAGGAGCTTGTTGAAGATTTTACCACTCCTTAAAGAAACCTTAACCGGGACCTCGGGAAAACCTAAAATGCGTCTGATATACTATGGTTGAAATTAGGATGTAGAAAGATGGGAACTTGAAGGAGAACAAACGCATGAAAATCCTCATTTTAACCGGAAAATTTGGCATGGGACACTGGTCTGCTTCCCAAGCGCTGCAACAGCAGCTGGAGCGGGAGGGCCACCAGGTGAAAACTGTGGATTTCTTTGATTACGCTATGCCGGAGTTTGCCCCCGCCCTCTATCGGATGTTTGGGTGGCTGGTGAAGTACGGCGGCGGTCTATATAACCTCTTCCATCGACTGACTCGAAACGTGGAGGGGGAGATGCCCTTGGCAGGCCCCTGGGTGGAGCACCTGGAGGAACTGCTGTGGAGCCAGGGGGCAGATGTGGTGGTGTCCACCCACCCCGTGTGCTCCGGCGTGGTGGCCCGGTACAAAAAAGAGGGGGGCCAGGTGCCCCTTATCACCTGTATTACCGACGTGACCTGTCACAGCGAGTGGATTCACCCCGGCACCGACGTCTATCTGGTGGCCTCTCAGCAGGTGCGCCAGGGCCTGGTGGCCAAGGGGGTGGAAGAGGAGCGGATCTTTGTCTCCGGCATCCCCGTGGGGGAGCAGTTCACCCAGGGCAGCCCCAACCATGGAAAGCGGGAGCTGCTGATCATGGGGGGCGGCTTGGGACTTATGCCCCGGGGGGACCGCTTTTATGAGCAGCTCAGCGACCTGCCTGGGGTCCATGTGACCATTCTCACCGGGCGCAATGAGAAGCTGTATCAGCGCCTCCACGGAAAGTATGAAAACATTGAGGTGGTGGGCTTTACCACCCAGGTGGATCAGTACATGGCCCGGGCCCACCTGATGCTGTCCAAGCCCGGCGGCATTACCGTTTTTGAGGCCATTGCCAGCCGTCTGCCCATGTTGGTGTGGGCGCCTTTCCTGGACCAGGAGCGGGAGAATGCCCGGTTTCTGGTGGAGGCGGGGATGGCCCGCTTGGCGGACAAGGAGGAAGAGGCCTGCCTGTGGGCCATTGAGAGCACCCTCTATGACGAGGCGGGGCTGGCCGGTATGCGGGCGGCCATGGAACAGGCGGCGGACACCATGTGCCGGGCGGCGGTATGCGCCGTGGTGGAGCAGCTGGCCGGGGAGAAGGTGCACCCATGAAGCTCATTGGGAAAAAACAACTGATATGGTTTGCCCTGATGGCCGCGTTGCTGGGGTTTACCGCCTACACCATACTGGGACAGCAGTCCCCGGGAGAGTTGGCCCGGGCCATCGCCCGGGCAGATGTGCGCATTCTGGCGCTGGCCCTTCCGGTGATGGGGCTGTTCATCGCCTGTGAGGCCGGGGCCACCCGGCTGGTGCTGGGAGCCTTAGGCTGCGCCCAGCCCTTCCGGCGGTGCTACTTTTACTCGTGCACCGGGTTCTTTTTCAGCAACATCACCCCTTCCGCCACGGGAGGACAGCCCGCCCAGGTGTACTACATGAACCGGGACGGGGTGCCGGTGGTGTCCGGCACCATTGACATGCTGTTGGTGAGCATTGGCTACCACACCGCGGTGGTGGGCTACGCTCTGGCAGCTCTGTACTTTGGTCGCTCCCTGCTGGAGCAGCTGGGCGGCCAGGTGGGCTTGCTGTTAGGGGTGGGGCTGTCCATCTTTGTGCTGCTCAATGTGGCCATGATCCTCCTGCTCTTCCTCCCCGGCCCCGCCCGTCGGCTGGGCCTTTGGGGCATTGGGCTGGCCTGCCGTGTGGTGCATCGGCTGGACCGGACCCAGCTGGAGGCAAAGCTGGAGGAGCAGCTGGAGCAGTACCGTCAGGGCGCTGCCGTCATTGCCCGCAACCCTCTGGTGTTGGTGGGGGTGGTGGGCTTAAGTGCAGCTCAGCTGGGGTGCTCCTACCTCGTTCCCTATCTGGTATACCGGGCCTTTGGTTTGACGGGTATGAGCTTGGTCCAAGTGGCAGGCCTGCAGGTGCTGTGCACCGTGGCGGTGGGCTATCTGCCCCTTCCCGGCTCGGCAGGAGCGGCGGAACAGGTGTTTTTGCGCAGCTTTTTGGTGGTATTTGGCTCCACACTGGTGGCTCCTGCCATGATTCTCACCCGGACGGTGAGCTGCTATTTGGTGCTGGTGGCCACCGGGGTGGTCACCCTGGCAGGACACTGGAGACGCAACCATCGAGAGATTCAAAAAGGGTCGAAGACAGTGGGGAGAAATCGGAAAACCCCTTGCAATCCCATTCAGGGTGTGGTATCATAAACAATACTTGTAAGGGCTGTTGCGCCCATTTTTAGACTGTGACCGAAAGGATTGAATTCCATGTCCATGACCATGCCTCAGCTGATTCTGTCTATCATCTATTTTGTGGTGTCTCTGGCCCTCATCGTCATCGTGATGCTCCAGTCCGGTAAGAGCGCTGGCTTGTCCGGTGCCATCTCCGGCGCTGCTGACACCTTCCTGTCCAAGAACAAGGCCAAGACCGCCGATGCCCGTATGGCCAAGATGACCAAGTGGGTTGCCATCGTGTTCCTGGTTCTGACCATGGTTCTGACCCTCATCTAAGTGGAGTAGAAAATCCCCCTGACCTACAGGTCAGGGGGATTTTTTATGCTTTCTGAGGGGGAAGCAAAGACAAGCCCCAAAGCCTCCCTTGTGCAAAGGGAGGTGTCGCCGCCGTAGGCGGTGACGGAGGGATTGACCCTCTGCAAGTAGCTGCTTCCGGCTTGACAGCCTGGGGACGCTCCGCTGGGGTCCATTTTGACCGGGCAAAATGGACGAAAACCCGCCAAAGGAGGGGTCTTCCCCCTCCTTGTGGAATCCACCCCGCTTTCCGATGCTGTCAGGGGTTGCTTCCCAGACCGGGCCGAAGGGTGTTTGCCATACCAGGAGGAAAGACGGCTCCTTTCTTCTCGGTCGCTGCTGGGATGGTACGCCGTTCTCATGCTTTCGGCCCTACCTGTGGCGCACCCCGGCCGACAGCGGCCGGGCGAGGCCGCACCGCCCAGACTTGAGGCCCTGGTGGAAGGAGTAGTGGCTGCCAGCGGAGTAGAAACTGCCCAAAGATGCGCTATGCCATCCAATCCGCCCCACCAGGCCCAGGGCCGACTTGGGCCTGAACCGGAACAAATAAATCAATCCTGGGGATTCCAAAGGGAACTCCCTTTGGTGGGTCTTTGGTGCCTTTCTGCCCAACCAGAAAGGCACCCTGCGGAGCTTACCCAGACTGGCAAGGTTATGCCGCCCCATGACATTGAGACACAACGGGCAGGAGAATTCATTCTCCTGCCCGATGTGTCTTATTTTTTGGTCAGCAACCCAGCAATGCTTCGCACCGGGGCAAACAGCACCGCCGCCACCGGCCACACCAGCCAGGTGCGGCCCCAGTCCATGGTCCAGAAGCTCCAGGCCAGGTAGATGGCCAGCACCAGACCCCAGTAGATGGTGGCCAAGGGGCTGTTTTCCTCCTGCTTGTGCTCCCGGGTGTAGTCTCCCGTCTCCAGAAGCCGCTGGAAGCTCCCGGCGATGATACAGGTGCGCACCAGCAGGAACACCCCAACTGCCACCACCACGAACATGAGCATGAGGCCGATGATGGGGCCCATGCCGTTTTCATCCATGGCCACGGCAATCATCAGAGGGGCCAGACTGAGGATGCACAGGGTGATGCCCACCACCAGCAGCATCAGGTGGGTGGGCTGGTACTGCTCCTGACGCTTTCTTACCACGCCGTCCACCCCATAGGCCAGTTCCACCGGCTGGCTGTCCAAATGTTCATAGGGGGACAGACGGCTGCCGAAGAAGAGAAACAGAGCTACTGCGGCAGACACCAGGGCCAGCATCACCAGGATGCCCACCCCGCCAGCCAGAGGCTCAGACAGGGAGAAGCGGCCCTCCTCGCTGGACAGCCCGCCCAGGTATATGAGGGCGGTGGGGGAGAGAATACACAGGGCCACCCCCAGGGCGATTTTGCTGGCCACTCCCCGCACTGTGTCCAGATAGGTGTTGGCCTGCTCCAGGGTGATGTGGTGGACCGGAGCCTGGGGTTTGTCCGGGATGGGAATGGGCTCCGGCTCGGCCTGGGGCAGCTCCGGCTCCATCTCATCCCGCAGCAGGTAATCGGTACTCACGTCAAACAGCTGACTGAGTCGAAGAATTTTGTCCAGGTCGGGGATGGATGCTCCGCTCTCCCATTTGGACACGGATTGCCGGGACACGCCCAGTTGATTGGCCAGCTCCTCTTGGGACCAACCGGCTTTTTTTCTCAAGTTTGTAATCTTGTCGGCTAAAATCATGGTTGTGCCTCCCATCGACTTTGATGGCTTGATGATAGCAAAAAGGGGGGTGGCACGCCACCAAGAGGGGTTGGAAATCTGTCAACTGCCAGTTGCATCCGGGGAAACGGGGCGTTTTTTCACCCCATTTCCCAAAGAAATGCGAATTACCACTGAGTCAGTTCCAGATACAGATCCTTGTACTGGCGGGCAGAGTTTTCCCAGGACACGTCCTTGGCCATGTCCCGCTGGACCACCTCGTCCCAGTGGTAGCGGTTGGTGAAATACTCCGTCTTGGCCCGGTTGATGGCGTCCAGCAGCAGGCCGGCATCGTAGCGGTTGAAGGTGAAGCCGTTGCCGTCTCCGGTGAAGGTGTTGTAGGGCTCCACGGTGTCCTTCAACCCTCCGGTCTCCCGGACAATAGGCAGGGTGCCGTAGTGCATGGCGTTGAGCTGGGTCAGGCCGCAGGGCTCAAAGCGGGAGGGCACCAGCAGGGCGTCGGCGCCGGCGTAGATGCGGTGGGCCCGGGCCTCGTCGTACTGGATGCAGGCGGCAAAGGAGCCGCGATAGGCATTTTCGTAGTAGCGGAAGGTGTCCTCGTACTCCTTGTCGCCGGTGCCCAGCACCACCACCTGGGTGTTGCCGTCCATCACTTGGGGAATGACGGTGCTGACCAGATCCAGACCCTTCTGGTTGGTGAGCCGGGAGATGAGGCCGATGACAAACTTGTCGGTGTTTTGCTCCAGACCCAGTTCCTGCTGCAGAGCCAGCTTGTTTTCCATCTTGTGGTCCAGCACGTTGCCCAGGTCGTAGTTCACCGCCAGAGCGGGGTCGGTGGCGGGGTTCCACATATCGTAGTCAATGCCGTTGACGATGCCACGCAGCTTACCGCTGTGGTAGCGCAGGTGGCCCTCCAGATGCTCGCCATACTCGGCGGTCTGGATCTCTCCGGCGTATGTGCCGCTGACGGTGGTGACCCGGTCGGCGTAGGCAATGCCGCCCTTGAGCATGTTGGCGTCCTGATAGCCGTCCTTCAAAGCGCCCATCTGGAACACCTCGCCGGGCAGGCCAGACCAGTACTGAATGGTGGGGATGTTGTAAATGCCCTGGAAGCGCAGGTTGTGAATGGTGAGGATGGACCGGGCGTGGCCCACGGGGGAGTCCTTGAACAGGGTGCGCAGATACACCGGCACCAGGCCCGCCTGCCAGTCGTGGCAGTGGACAATGTCAGGAATCCAGTTCATGTAGTTCAGGGCAGCCAGAGCGGCCTTGCTGAAGAAGCAGTACTTGGGGATGTCGTCCACCAGGTTGGTGTAGGGGTTGCCAGAGGAGAAGAACTCCTGGTTGTCAATGAAATCGTATACCACGCCATCACAGATGTACTCCATGATACCCACGTAGTAATTGCGGCCGGTATGGCCCAGGTCCATGTAGAATTCTCCACGGTACACCATCTGATCCTGATACTTCTGAGGGATGCAGGCGTAACGGGGCAGGATCACCCGGACGTCACAGTTGAGCCGGGCCAGCTGACGGGGCAGAGCATACATCACATCGCCCAGACCTCCGGTCTTGACGAAGGGGTGACACTCCGAACCAATGAATGCGATGCTTCTCCGGGGCAGATTGGACATGTCATACATAGGTGCAGCCTCCTCTACAACAGATGCAGGTTCCTCCACAACGGGGGTGGTTTCTTCGGCAACGGGTGCAGGGTTTTCCACAACGGGGGCGGGTTTGGCCTTGGATTTGGATGCAGTGGCCTTCTTGGCGGCGGGCTTGGCAGACTTGGTAGCCTCAGCCTCCGGCTCCGCAGCGGCTTTGGCCTTGGTGGCGGTCTTTTTGGTGGTGGCTCGGGTCTTTTTGGCCGCAGGAGCGGGCTTTTCCTCTGCGGGCTTCTCGGCCACAGGTGCAGCCTTCTTCTCCACAGAAGCAGGCTTCTCCTCCACGGGCTTCTCTTCGGCTTTGGGCTTCTCGACCACGGGGGTGGTCTTCTTCTCCACGGGAGCAGGCTTCTCTTCCACGGGCTTCACCTCGGCCTTGGGCTTTTCGACCACGGGAGCGGCCTTCTTCTCCACGAGAGCAGGCTTTTCCTCCACGGGCTTTTCTACGGCCTGGGGTTTCTCAACCACGGGGGCGGTCTTTTCCACGGGGGCAGTCTTGACCTCCACGGGGGTTTCTACGGTCTTGGGGTTCTCCACCACGGGGGTGGTCTCTACAACGGGGGCGGAGGCTGCTGCCACCGGGGCCTTCTTCTGGGCGGCCTGGGCAGCGGGCTTTTTGGCGACCCGTTTTTTTCTGGTAGAATGTGCCTTTCTTTGAGCCATAATGGATCTTCCTTTCACCTATTTATCATCACTGGGACCCGAATCAATGCTCCCGATGAATGGGGAAGACATGCAAGCGAGGGCCTTTGGTGATTTCACATGGGATGGGCCGTCCCAGCCAGGGACCCGGAGGCGGTGGGAAGGGGCGGTCGCGATGGGTTAGACCTGCAACTGTTCGGGGGGACGGTACTGGAGGGCCTCGGCCAGGTGGTGAGGCTGAATGTTCTCCTCCCCGTCCAGGTCGGCCACGGTGCGGGCCACCCGGAGGATGCGGTCATAGCTGCGGGCGGTGAGGCCCAGTTTTTCGTATGCGCCCCGGATCATGGCCTCACAGGCGGGGCCCAGCTGACAATATTCCTTTAATTCCTGAGGGCCCATGTGGGCGTTGCAGGTGGGGCCGTTGGGGCCGAACCGGGCCACTTGGATGGCCCGGGCGGCGTTGACCCGGGCGCGGATATCAGCGGAGGACTCCGCCGGGGCGGATCGGCCGGTGAGCTCATCGTAGTCCAGGGCGGGGACATCCACACAGATGTCAATGCGGTCCAGCATGGGCCCCGAGATGCGGCTTTGATAGCGGCGCACCGCCTGCTCGGAACAGGTGCACCGCCCGGAGGGGTGGCCGTACCAGCCGCATTTGCAGGGGTTCATGGCGCACACCAGCATAAATTGGCTGGGGTAGGTTACCGAGCCGGAGGCCCGGGTGATCTGAGTCTTGCCGTCTTCCAGGGGCTGGCGCAGCACCTCCAGCACGTCGGCGTGAAATTCCGGCACTTCGTCCAGAAACAGCACCCCATTGTGGGCCAGGGAGATCTCCCCCGGGCGCAGGTTGGAGCTGCCCCCTGCCATGCCCGCCGGGGAAATGGTGTGGTGGGGGGAGCGAAAGGGGCGGCGGAGCACCATGGGGTGCTCTCGGGAGGTCAGTCCCATAATGGAGTAGATTTCGGTACAGGCCAGGGCCTCCTCCCGGGTCAGGTCCGGGAGAATGGAGGGCAGACGTTTGGCCATCATGGACTTGCCCGCCCCGGGGCTGCCCGTCATGAGAATGTGGTGGCCTCCGGCGGCGGCCACTTCCAGGGCCCGCTTGGCCCCCTCCTGGCCCTTCACGTCGGCAAAGTCCGGCCCGGTGGGGCGCACGTCGGGGGGCGTCCAGGGCTGGGTGGGGGAGATGGGGGCCTCCCCCCGGATGTGGGCGCACAGCTGCTCCACCGTTTCCACGCCATAGACCTCCAGGCCTTGGGCCAGGGTGGCCTCGGGGGCGTTGTCGGCGGGGACAAACAGCCGCTTGACTCCGCACCGCACCGCAGCCAGGGCCATGGGCAGCACCCCGGACACCGGCCGTAGGGCTCCGGACAGGGACAGCTCCCCCAGGAAGGCGGCGTCCCCATATCCCTTCAGGGAAAGCTGACCGCTGGCGGAGAGAATACCCAGCAAAATGGGCAGGTCGTACACGGTGCCCATCTTTTTCCGATCGGCAGGGGCCAGGTTGACGGTGATGCGGGAGACAGGAAAATCGAAGCCGCTGGCGCGGATGGCCGAGCGCACTCGCTCCCGGGATTCCTTCACCGCAGCATCGGGCAGACCCACCACGTCAAAGGCGGGCAGGCCGCCGGAGAGGGCGCACTCTGCTGTCACGGGATATCCGTGGGTGCCGTGGAGACCCAGGGATAGAAGATTGCACACCATGGGGGTCAAACCTCCTCGTGAAAAAAGTAACAAAAATTCTTTTTTATCTATCATACCACGGGGGTTTGTCCGGTGCAAGGTGTCTTATTCGACACGGCAAAAGGGAGGAAGGACGGTGTGTGAGATTTTACAAGAAAAAATGGAATTATTCATTGAATTTATAGGAGAAATGTGGTAGACTGAGGTGTATTCGGAATTTGGAT
>CALWXL010000048.1 GCA_944385485.1 uncultured Oscillospiraceae bacterium | reverse complement strand
ACCACGTCGGACATGTTGGCGTCCGACAGGCCGGTGGCCACCACCAGGGGGCCGGAGACCTTAACTACTTTACCCATATCGTCGAAACCTTCCTTCTAGGTTTTGATTTTTGTGTATTCAAACACGCCATGGCAATGCCGAGACATAGCGGCAAGTGGTATGGCGGAGCAATTTTGTGTCAGACCGAGGCGTGGCTTTGCAGAAATCCTTTGTGGATTTCAAAAAGTCACAACGATGGTATGGCGCAAAAGGGCCCGTCAGAACCGCAGCCGTCATGACGAGGGATTGCCCCATCAAAGAATGTCTGCGCCTACGGCACGCTCCACCGCTTTTTTGATGTTGCGCATACCGATGCCCAAGCTGCCCTCTTTGCCAGGAATGAGGATGATGGCGGGGGTCAGCTCGTCCTTGTAGCGGGCCATATCGCTTTCCAAACTGGCGGCCAGGGTCTCGGTGAGATAGATGATCCCATAGTTTTCCTTGGCCAGGGTGTGGAGGGTGGTTCTGGCCTGGTCCACACTGTCCACGGGGAAGGTGGCCAGCCCCAGAGCCTTAAAGCCCAGGACACTGTCCTTGTCGCCCAAAACGGCGATTTGATAACTAGCCATGTCCGCTCCCCTCCTTTAACCGTAGGTGCGGCGCAGACGATGCCGGATGGTGTCCCCATCCAGGCCCGCCATGCGGCCGGACAAAATGGTGCGAATGGCGGTCATCTCCGCCTGCCGGGCGTAGAGGTAGCCCACAATGGGCTGCTCGCCGAAGGGTATCCGGCGGCCATCCCCCAAGTACTCCATCACCGCATCGTCGCACTGCCGCTCAAAGTCGGTGAGCGCCCCGGAACCGGGGGCAGACAGGGCCGCACCGGTGGCAGCGGCCTGGGCCAAAGGCCCGGTGCGCAGTAGGTTGCCCAGCTCAGCCCCCGGGGTGGTGGACAGGGTGCGCACAGAGACGTTTCCCCCGGTCACCAGTACCTGCTGGAGGAAATCCACCCCCTTGTTCAGGCGGGAAGCCCGGACACAGGAGCGCAGGTTGGCCACGTCGATGGTCAGAGCCACATACCCCTGCAGGAATTTGCTGTCCGCCTCCTTGGCCAGAGCAGTGAGCTCCTCAAAGTAGGCCCGGTCCAAAATGAAGTCTGCCATCTGGGGATCTCCGGTAGAACCCAGGGTCTCCCGAGCCCGGGCGACTCCCCGGCGAAAGATGTCCGAGCAGCCCCGCAGATCCTCCCGGCCGTAGTCCTGGGCCAGCTTCTGGGGCGCATACCGTCCGCCGCCCAGGAGCAGAGCCTCCTGGTTGACCCCCAGGGCCTCCCCCTTCACCAGCACCTTGGCATTGTGATAATCGTAGCTGCACCGGAACACGTCCAGAAGCGCCCGGTTGCCTACGGCTCCACTCAGGTCGTGGAACAGCTGGGTCTGGGCCTTGGAGAGCATCTCCTCCACGTCCCCTGCCGTCACCTGTCCCAGCTCCTCATATCCGCACTCCACCAGCACCTTGGCGGCCTCGGAAAGCTCCCGGGCCTCAATCATCCGCTCCATGCGCTCGGCGTTGAGCAGACGATTTTCCATGGCGTGGATGCGGGCGGATATGGTCAGATAGTCCAAATCTTTTTTATGTGACACGGTTTACTCCCCCTTTCCATACATTTTGCTTGAAAAGGGTTGCATCAACCAAAGAGCATATCTGCCACCTGGGTGGACAATGCGCCCCGCTGCAGCCGCACCAGGGTCTCGAAGGTACAGTTGACCTCCACCACCCCGTCGCTGAGAACGAAGCCGCCCTGCATAGGACGGGTCTCCTGGGACAGGGTCAGCTGACCACGCTCTCCCAGCTTCTCGTTGGCGGCCACCACCACAGCCTTGCCCACCTGGGCACGGTCGGCCACAGAGAAGATGAGCTTCTCATTGCCCTTGGCGCTGGCCTGCACAGCCAGATCGGCCAGCAGGGACACATACTCCTGCTGGGGCAGCTGGATCAGCTTGTCCAAAGCCAGTTGGAAGGCCTCTTCGATGACCTCCTGCTTGGCCCGCAGCACCTCTTTGCGGCACTCCAGCTGGGCCACACTGGCCAGACGTTCCCCCCGCTCCACAGCAGCCTTTTCGCCCCGGGCCAGGATCTCGTCGGCCTCCGCCTGGGCCTGGGCCTGGTACTGGGCGGTGATCTTCTCCGCCTCGGCCTGGGCCTGGGCCAGCACGTCGTCAATTTCCCGCTGGGCGTCGCCGCTGATGCGGTCTATGATCTTCTCGATTCCGTCCATAGTCTACCTCTCAGCTCAGAAGCCGAACATGATCATCAGGAAGGAGATGAGCAGGGACAGAATGGCGTAGAACTCCACGATGATACACAGCACCATGCCCTTGGACCAGTCGTTGGGGTTCTTGGCCACGATGTTCACAGAAGCGGCAGCCACACGGCCCTGAGCAATACCAGAGAGCAGACCACCCAGTGCCATGGGCAGGCAGGCAGCCAGGATGAGCAGGCCGTTGGCCACGCTCAGCTGGGCCACAGTGCCATCAAACAGGCCCATCTTCATCAGAGCCAAAAAGCCGATAACCAGGCCGTACAGGCCCTGGGTGCCGGGAATAACCTGGAGGATCATGCACTTGGAGAACTGAGAGGGATCCTCAGACAGCAGGCCGGCGCCTGCCTCACCGGCCAGGCCGGTACCCTTGGCGGAACCTACGCAGGCCAGACCAGCCGCCAGAGCGGCGCCCAAAAATCCAAAGAAGGGGCCGGCATACATGGACAGAAATTCACTGATAGACATAATTATTTTTCCTCCTCAATATCGACGTATTTGGTGTTGATTTCCAACGGACGCCAGGGACGTCCGCCCTCTTGATAAAATTGCTTGAAGAACTCCAGGTATTGCAGTCGGGATGTGTGCACATAGGTGCCGATAACGTTCAGCCCGATGTTAAAGCTGTGTCCCAACAGGAAGATGATGAAGAAAATGGGGATTCCCAGCGCAGGGTGCAGCCCACTGCCGGGCATGGCCGCCAGGATGTTGAACACCTGGCCAATGACCGATCCGGCCAGCATCATCACCATCAAACGGGAATAGGACAGGATATCGCCGAAGTACCCGGTGACACCATTGTACACTGCCCCCACCACTGCGGCCACCTTGCCGCCGATGCCCTTGGCTCCACGAGCCTGGCCCAGCAGCATCACACAGCCCACAAGGAGCACCACGGGGTATCCCCCCACGTTGCCCACCTTCAGGGCCATAAGGGCGATGCCCACAAAGATGACCCACCAGGAGCCCACGTCCAACACAGCATCCAGCACCTTGCCGTCCCGGCATAGCATCCAGAACTTCACCGCCATGCCCACCACGATCTGTACCAGGCCCACCACCAGGGAGAACACCAGCACGCTCATGGGGTCTTCCATGACATTGAGCAGAGGGGTTGGTACGCCGCTGCCCTCCGGTGCCGACAGGAAGGGCACCACCGGTGTGGGCAGATCCAGCATCCCGGTAAACTGTACCAGGAAGTCGGAGAAGAAACCACCTGTGAGCAGGCCGATCACAGCAGACGAGATGCCGCACATGATCATCAACCGCACCAGCTGGCCAAACCCACCCTTGGGCCGGATCCGCCACTGGATCAATGCGGTGACTGCCGCCAGAATCAGGCCGTAGCCCAGATCGGCAAACATAAAGCCGAAGAAGAATACATAGAAGGGCATCATCAGCCCGTTGGGGTCCACCCCGTCATAGGCAGGCAGAGAGTACATGGTGGTGATGGTGGTCAGCGGCTCGGTGAGCACATTGCTCTTGAGCTTCACTGGCACCGTGGGGTACTCCTCCCGCTCCGGCGCCCGGGTGTCCCAGGCGCAGGTGAAGCCGCTCAGGGCCTCACCCAGTGCCTTCTCATCGGGGTCGGGCACCCAACCCTCCAGATAGAAAGCGCATTCAGAGTCCACCAAACGGCTCTTTGCCTCCTCCCGAGCAATGTCCTGGGCCGCCCGGTCCAGGCATCGACGCAGGGCATCCCGGTGGGGAGCATAGGAGGCGATATGCTCCTTGGTCTGAGCGATTTTGTCGGCTACCACCGCCAGCTGGTTGTCCAGCATCCGGTCGTTATCTGCCGCCGTCCCTGTCCAGCCCCGCACGTTGGCCCGGGAGAACCCAAACTCCCGCATAGCCTCACAGCAGGCCTGTTCCACATCCTTATGACAAATGAGCAGGAAGTATTGCAGATCCCGGTCAGCCCCGGCGTAGGTGAGATTGGTCAGCTCACTGGCCTGGGTCACCGCCGCCTCCATGGCGGAGTAGTCCGCCCGGGCGGGAATGGTGCCGAAGATCACGGCGATGTTCTCATCCCCGGACAACTCCAAGGGCACATCCAGGGGCAGCCAGGGGGCCAGAGCGGCCTTCTGGGTCTGCAGTTTCCCCTGCTCGGCGGTGAGGGAGGCCAGCCCCCGCTCTCCGTCCACAATGGCCTGGGCGATGTCCAGCCCCTGTCGGTAGCTGTCCTGGTCGAACAGCTCTCTCCGGCTCAGTCGGGGTCGGGGCCGCAGCAGCCCCCCCTTGAAGGAGGCGTGCTTGGCCAGCACGTTCAGCGCCTGGTCCAGCAGATTGCTCTGCTCCCGGGCTGCGGCCAACCCTCCCCCATCCGGTTTGGCCACCGCCGCCCACTGGGGGTCGGAGAGGTCAATGGCAGGCTCGTCTACCTCCACACACCCCAGCTTTTGCAGCAGCTGGAGCAGGCTCTCCCGATCCGACCGCATCCCCATCAGGCGCAGTCGTTTCATTTTGACAATTGCCATCAGTTTTTCCCTACCCTTCCAACAATGAGGTCAGCCGCACGGTCCAGGCGGCCACGGGCCTCCTGCTTGAGTGCCTCACAGGCCACAGCGTTGGCCTCCAGCACCTGGCGGGTCTGCTCAGCAGCCGCTTCCTCGGCCTGGGCCATCATGGCCTTGGCCTTCTCCTGGGCCTGAGCCCGGGCGTCCGCCACCAGCTGTTTGCCAGCCCGCTGGGCGTCCGAGACGATCTTCTTGGCCTGGGCAGCGGCCTCCGCCTTGTGACTGCGGTTGGCCTCCTCGGTCTGGGTGACCTTTTGGATGGCTTCGAATGCCATAGTATCTCACCTCTTTCTCCGACTCAAACGTCTGGAATGTTTCAAATCATATTTTCCCCGATTATGCTAAAATTGTACCACATTTGTCAATTCAGTTCAATACTTTTTTAACCTTTTTGCCAAAAAAGTTCTATACTTCTTTTTATGAAATCCAGTGCTTTTTTGTATTTTTCGTTCTTTTTTCATCTCTTTTTCTCTTTGCTACCTATTTAACTAATGTTCCGCAAAAAGAATCCCCCAAAGCCTATGCCTTGGGGGATTGGGGGTGGAGTGTGGGTCCACGGCTCAGGTTTCCCCCTGCTCCTGGCGGTATCGCTGCATGGAAATGGCGAACAGGTCCGCACTGCTGGGAGGGGTGTATGTAATGGCGTTGGCCCCGGCGGCGATGGTCTCCAGAATGGACTCATCGGTGGGTCCACCGGTGGCAATGATGGGGACGGTGGGGAACTTCTCCCGGATGGCCCGGACAATCTGGGGGGTGTACCGGGCCCCGGATACATTTAGAATATCCGCACCCGCCTCCAGGCGGGCGGCCACATCGGTGTGCTCCGACACCACGGTGACCACCACCGGGATGTCCAGCACCTGTTTGAGCCGACGGATGACGTCGTTGTGGGTGGGGGCGTTGACCACCACCCCGAAGGCGCCCTCGTGCTCGGCGTCGTTGGCCAGGTTCACCACCCGAAGGCCCCGGGTGACGCCCCCACCCACCCCCACGAACACGGGCATGTCGGCGGCCTGCATCACGGCGCGGTGGATGGCAGGCTGGGGGGTGAAGGGATAGACGGCCATCACCGCATCGGCGTTGATGTTGCGGATCACCGCCACGTCGGTGGTGAAGGCCAGAGACTTGATCCGCCGCCCGAAAAAGCGAATGCCGGAACACTCGGAGATGCAGGTGGGGATCTTGATCATATGGCTGCGCAGGGTGCCCTCATACTCGGGCACCCACTTGCGGGAAGTGGTTTTCTCTGTCATAGTGTTCTCCTCTGATGGCTCTATATCGATGTAGACACAATCCCCCAGTCTGCCCTATGGGCAGCCAGCCCCCTTTACACAAGGGGGCCTAAGGGCCGTTGCGCACCCAAAGCCTCCCTTGTGTAAAGGGAGGTGGCGCCGCCGTCAGGCGGTGACGGAGGGATTGATCGTGAACAGGCTTACCCCCAGATCATCTGACCGCTTTGGGCCTCCTGTCCGGTGATCTGCCGGGCCTGGTCCACTCCGGCCTGGGTCAAAACCGTCTGCACCTGGGTCTGTTCCACCCCGTCCAGACTCACCCAAACCCGCTGGGCGTACTGGTTCAGCATCTGGGGGGTCATGCCGGTGGTGGTGCCCCCGTCCAGCAGGGAATCCCCCCGCACCTGGACGGAGAGGAGCACATTCTGTCCCTTCAAGGCCTCTGTGACCTGTTTCCAGAACTGCTCCACCGGGGCAGTCCGGCTGTCGGGATAGTTGGTGGACTGGGCCAGGACATGGACTTCGCCCTGGTCGGGGAAATAGGCGCTGTCCAGCACCAGCTCGTCAAAGCCCATCTTGGACAGCTCGGTACACACCTGGACCAGGTAGTCCCGCACTTGCTGGTTCACCGGGCTGACCCAGCTCATGCCCATGGAGTCATACCAGCGATTGCCCCCTTTGGTCATTAAGAGGCCGCCCCCTACGTTGGCCGCCGACAGGGCCTGGTCCCGGAAGCAGTCCACCCGGGCCACCAGATACACCCCCTGTTTCGAGATGGTGTTCAACGTCTCGGTGAGGCTCTGGGTGGAGCCGATGGCACCCAGCTGCTGGGCCAGGGAGACCTGGCTGGGCCATTGCAAATTGCCCCACTCCCCCTTGACCTCCACCACCATGGCGTCACAGTCGGCCTGCTCCAGCAGACGGACGGCGCTGCCGTCCAGCAGCTGGGCCACCGTCACCTCTACCCCTCGGATCTCCTGCAAAGAGGGCTCCTGGGACGGGGTGGAGGTGGGATCCTGGGTGGGCGCATCACTGCTCTGAGGCTGCTCGCTCTCCTCTGCCCCGTCGGGCTGGGGAGTGTCTGCAGTCTGCTCCCCCTGGTGAGGCAGCCAGCTGGGGAGGGACACGCCGCCGTTTCCTGCCAGCAGGTACCCGCCTCCGGCCACCACCAGGATGGCCAGAATGCACACCAGGATTTTCAGGAAGGTGCTGGAGCCACCGCCCCGCCCCTGATAACCTTTATATCCCATGCGGTTTCGTCTACGCACCGAAACCACCCGCCTTTCTTCTGTGGTTATGCTGCACCGGGGGCATCCATCGCCCCGGCTGCGCCCCTTATTCTACCACAGCTTTCCCGTCGATTCCAGGGACTTTTTGTGGATATTCTGCAAATACTACCGGAAGACCCACTGGGTGAGGAGGAGCAGTCCAAACCCCGGCACCCCCAGCACCCCCAAAACCAGGGCGTTGAGGGCATTGAATCCCAGGGTGATGCCGATGCTGGGCCCAATGCTTTGCAGCCCCCACAGCACCGCCAGACCCACACCGCAGCGCACCAGCAGTCGGCCCAGCCGCCGCAAGGGGCCGGCCAGGGCCGCCATCACCACCAGCCCGCCCAGGGCCAGTCCCAGCCACACCTGCCAGCTCATACCCGGCCCTCATCGGCAGCGTCCAGCCGTTTGACCTGGCGCACCAGGTAGGAGTATCGGCTGCGCAGGGCGTTGATCTCATACACGCAAGACTCCACCAGATCCGGGTCGGAGTGTAAATTGAACTGGGCGTAGGCCTGATTGAGCTGCACCCGGGTCTGGGCCACCCCCTCCATCAGGCACCGCCGTTCCTCCTGCCTGGGACTTTTCCCCCGCCGTTTCCCTACTGTCATAGGTCATCCCCCTTTTGGTTTTTTGTACCAGTTTCTCTCCCAGTTTAAGCAAAAGGGGAGAAAATTATTCCTCTGGTGGACTTGGTGATATGATACGGAAACCCATGGCAGCGCTGGCTTTATATTTTCACATGACACACCCTTTACACTTTCGTTACGTCTATGGTATACTATGACCAGTTATGTCCAAATTTGAAGAAAAAGATTGAGGTATGTGACTATGGATTTATTTGACGTCCTGACGATGTTGGGCGGCCTGTCCCTGTTCCTCTTTGGTATGTCCGTAATGGGCGACGGACTGGAGCGAGCAGCGGGCAACAAGCTCAAAACCATCCTGGAGCGGCTCACCTCCAGCCCCATCAAGGGCTTTTTCTTAGGACTGGTGGTCACCGCCATCATTCAGTCCTCCTCCGCCACCACCGTGATGGTGGTGGGCTTTGTCAACTCCGGCGTGATGAAGCTCAATCAGGCGGTGGGCATCATCATGGGTGCCAACGTGGGCACCACGGTGACGGCCTGGATTCTGTCTCTGTCCGGTATTCAGGGTGACAGCTTTATTATTCAGCTGCTCAAGCCCACCTCCTTCTCCCCCATTCTGGCCGTCATCGGCGTGGTGCTGTATGTGTTCCTCAAGGACAACCGGAAGCGGGACATCGGCGCCATTTTGCTGGGTTTTGCCACCCTCATGTTCGGCATGGACACCATGTCCGGAGCTGTGGCTGGTCTGAAGGATGTGCCTGAGTTCACCAACATTCTGCTGATGTTCTCCAACCCTATTCTGGGCGTGCTGGCTGGCGCGGTGCTCACCGCCATCATCCAGTCCTCCTCTGCCTCGGTGGGTATCCTGCAGGCTCTGGCCTCCACCGGAGCTGTGACCTTTGGCTCCGCCATCCCCATCATTCTGGGTCAGAACATCGGCACCACCGTCACTGCCATGCTCTCCTCGGTGGGTGCCAACAAGAATGCCCGCCGGGCTGCCCTCATTCACCTGTATTTCAACGTCATTGGTACCATTACCTTCCTCATTCTATTCTTTGCCCTGCAGCTGGTCATCCCCATGCCCTTCCTCAAGGACAGCGTCTCGGCCTTTAACATCGCCGTGGTCCACACCATCTTCAACGTGGTGTGCACTCTGGCCCTGCTTCCCTTCAACAAACTGCTGGTGAAGCTGGCCTGCGCCACCATCAAGGACGAGGAGAAGGAGCCCGAGGTCATGCTGCTGGACGAGCGTCTGCTGGTCACCCCTCCCATCGCTCTGGAGCAGTGCAACAAGCTGGCCATCGGCATGGCCAACCTGGCCAGCACCTCCGTCCAGCGTGCCCTGGGCCTCATCACCTCCTACAACGAGGAGGATGCCAAGCTGGTGTGCGAGGTAGAGGACCAACTGGACCAGTACGAGGATCAGATTGGGTCCTACCTGGTGAAGCTGTCCACCAAGATCCTGTCTGTGGACGACAGCCGGGCCGTGTCCCTGCTGCTGCACTCCATCAGCGATTTGGAGCGCATCAGTGACCACGCCAAGAGCATCCAGATCTCCGCCCAGCGGATGCACAACAAACACAATGTGCTCTCCGGCGATGCCAAGGCGGAGCTGGACGTGTTGGCCAAGGCCGTCACCGCCGTCACCCGTGAGACCGCCAAGAGCTTCGCCACCGACGACAGCAAGCGGGCCCAGAAGGTGGAGCCCATGGAGCAGGTGGTGGATCACCTGTGCTCCAACATGAAGGCCCGCCACATCAAGCGTCTCCAAGACGGCGCCTGCCGGGTGGAGCAGGGTATGCTCTTCACCGACGTGCTGGGAGACTGCGCCCGCATCTCCGACCACTGCTCCAACGTGGCCGCCGCCATCATCGAGCTGCACCACGACAGCTACGATACCCATCAGTACCTGGGCGACCTGCGCCATGATCCCGAGTTCAAGGAACTGTATCAGGAGTATCTGACCCAGTACCCCCTGCCCTAATCGGGTCTGGAACATGCACGCATTTCCAACCGCCGCAGCCACAGCGCTGCGGCGGTTTTGTTTGCGCAAAGCCCCTTCCTTGACGGGGGCCACACCTTGGGTTATAATTAAAATGATATGATATGCTCATGTAAAAGTAGGTGCAACTATGGCAAAAGCCAGTGGAAAGACAACATATGACAACCAATCCATTTCTTCCCTGAAAGGCCCAGACCGGGTGCGCAAGCGCCCTGGAGTCATCTTCGGCTCCGACGGACTGGACGGGTGTCAGCACGCCGTGTTTGAGATTCTCTCCAACGCCATCGACGAGGCCCGGGAGGGACACGGCAGCCAGATCATCGTCACCCGCTACCAGGACCACTCCATTGAGGTGGAGGACTTCGGCCGGGGCTGTCCCGTGGACTGGAACGAGGCCGAGGGCAAGTACAACTGGGAACTGGTGTTCTGCGAGCTGTACGCCGGCGGCAAGTACAAAAACGGGGACGGGGATAACTACGAATACTCTCTCGGCCTCAACGGCCTGGGCTCCTGCGCCACCCAGTATGCCTCCCGCTACTTTGAGGCTACCATCTACCGGGACGGCTTCAAGTACACCCTGCACTTTGAGCGGGGCGAGCTGGTGGGTGAGATGATCAAAGAGCCCGCCGACCGGAAAAAGACCGGCTCCAAGTTCCGGTGGCTGCCCGATTTGGACGTGTTCACCGACATCGATATACCTCTGGAGTACTACAACGACACCCTGAAGCGTCAGGCGGTAGTCAACGCCGGGGTCACCTTCCGGCTGCGCAACCAGATCGGGGCCAACCGCTTTGAGACCACCGACTTCAAGTACGAAAACGGCATCA
>CALWXL010000047.1 GCA_944385485.1 uncultured Oscillospiraceae bacterium | reverse complement strand
TGACCTAGTAGCTCAGTTGGTAGAGCAACGCCCTTTTAAGGCGAAGGTCCGGGGTTCGAGTCCCCGCTGGGTCACCAAATAAAAGGACACGACCAAGTCGTGTCCTTCTTTTTGCTCTCTGTTTGTAATTTATGATGCGCTCACAAGGACGAACACTTATAAATATCTTCCCTGTTTTCCGACCGCCTCATTTTTGGACAGCCAGAGTGAACAGTAGCTTTTAGTGCGTAAAGGAAATATTTTACTCGCTGGGATATGCAGTAATAATATTTTTTTCGTTTAGCCAAGTAATTACTTTGATAAAATTCAGAATCCTTCCATCTCCAGTCCTTCCTCCCATATAACCTGCTCCTGGAACTGCAAGGTGGTAATAACGATAGTCAAACTGTTCTTCGTAGGGAAACTGAGACATGTTGCTTAGAAACCCGTTCACCTTGTCCCACGTAATCAAAAATACACCATGCTTTTCTTTTGATAAATCATTTTTGAAATGCTTCTTGATGTGAAAACTGGCATTATAATCAGTGGGGGGTTTGCAGAGTAATTGGATCATTCGATTCCCATTTGGAAGGGAACCCAGATATACAAATAATTCCACATGATGGTATGCAGCTAACACAGAGTAGCACAGAAATGCTTTTTCAAGCTCATTTTCAACTATGAATTTGTGCGAAATACTAAGGATATGCTTTTCACCATTTCGGCGTACAATCACAGGAAGAAATAACAGGGCAAAATCATCAGACCAGCAGCAAGAAAGTTTTTCCAAGATTTGATGTAGTATATCAGTGTTCCACGAACCCCGACCATCGCCTAATTGAAAAATCAGAGATATTTGTTCAATTTGGGCGTCTTTTTTCCCCAACAGAAAAGCACAGAGTCGTTGAGCGGATTTTACCTTACAAAGCGCGGAAAAATCGGGGTCGTATTTTCCTTTTAACCCATATCCATACTTTGTAATGTAAATCTTCAGTAAGAGATGCAATATTTTACGAGAATTTGGCTGACGGCTTTGATAACACAACGCTTCTTGTAAAGCAGCATTAAATTGATTCGCTCGATATAACAATTCAGCAAGCTGGTAATGATAAATAACTATATCGGGATTTTTTGCAACCAGAGCAGATAAAAAATCAATCGCGCAATTTTCCCCCTCTATATATTCGATAGCTTGGCAAAGTATTATGTTTGCATCGATTGGCACTTTGGTACTGCAAAAACGTGAGTAAATAGTTCGCTTAACATATTCATATTCACCGCACTGCATCTTCGCATACATGAATTTATAAAAGTCCGAAAGTTCCAGAGATGTTCGAGTCGTTATGGATTCAAATAACCTTGCACTTTCAAAATAACGATGTAAGGAAAATAAGATTTTAGCTTTTAATGTAAGATATGAAACATATTCTGGACTTTTTTTCAATGCAAGATCAATTTCTACCAATGCAATATCCAGCTTGCAGCATTGGTAACATTGTAGGGCATTCTTAAAATGCTCTTCGCAATAATTATCCATATAAAATTTTCACCTTCATTAGTTAAACCAGCAAATTGCAAAACAAACTAAGGATTACACTAGCCCTCGTTGTTTCAGAGCATATTTCATAGCTTCCAAATTCTGTTTTGAATAATTTATTGCAGGTGCCGCTTTCAAGGAATCAGGAATATCAAGGTCAATTAAAATTGCTTTAATATTTTGCACCTTCATTTTTGCGGAATTAAAGCTAATTTCAGTTGATACCGAAGCGAGCACCAGACGGGAAAAATCAGAGAGAGACACATTACTTTTTTGTTCAACAAAAAAATCCAGATAATTGTTACAAAAGCTTAGATCTTCCTCGAAAGTCCAACGATGTTTTAATTTCATTTATTTCCCCTCCTTATATGGCAAAGTAATAGCATAAAAAATATAATGTGTAAACCATAAATTGAAATTTGGAAACAATTATAATATGCGATATAATAATTTGCACGCAACAGAAATTTTCTGATTTTTTTGCAAAGAAAGATGCTTTACGGTACAGTATTTATCTTCTCCTATCATTCACCCTAATACTTGCGAGCTGTTTCTGAATTTGATACACTCAACTCATCCAAAATGGCAACTCTTGAGTGGAGAACGGCAATGTTATAACTGCCATCGGAATGTTTTTTCGGGAGTTTTCGGCATCCGTGCTAAACCGCGTCAACTTCCAGATCGGCAGTAAATTTATAAGATATGATCCCACAGAGTATACGGAAGATCAACTAACATTTTACTGGTCAGAGGCTGAATATCAGGAGTTTTTGGATCAGTTAAAGAAGTTTCCATCCCCCTTTTTTATCGTCCGTCAAATTGATTATGGAGGAAAGAGAATGGACAACATTCAATACCAAAACCTCACCATCCGTCAAGCCGAAGTCTCCGACGCAAAGCAGCTTGCCACCTGGTGGAATGATGGAGCCGTCATGGCACACGCAGGTTTTCCCCATGGAATTGGAACCACCGAAGCTGAAGTCATACAGGGACTGAACCAGGGTTGTCTCGTCATTCAAGAAAATGACCGTCTGATCGGTGAGTGCAATTATCGTAATGTAGATCATGGTGTAGCCGAAATCGGCATTAAAATCTGTGAAACCGATGGTCAAAATCGTGGTGTGGGCAGAAAAATTTTGAGTATGCTTATTGGCTGGCTCTTTCAAAACGGCTATTCTAAAATCATTCTCGACACAAATTTGAAAAATACCAGGGCGCAACATGTCTATGAATCTCTCGGCTTCCGCAAGGTGAAAACAAACATAGATGCTTGGAAAGATCAGATTGGTCAGCTCCAATCTTCCATCGACTATGAGTTAATGGAAAAGGATTTTATCAGCTTTCTTTCAGTTTAAGCATTCCTATGTCCACATCGTGGCACTTTAAAATATACTTTTCACGAAAGAAAAAGGACACGACTTGCGTCGTGTCCTTTTTCTTGTATTATCCCAACAGCAGCTTGTCGTCTGCCTCGTCGGAGCCCGTGGCCTGGCCGAACTTGGCCAGCAGATCCTCCACGGTGAGCTTCTTCTTCTCCTCCCCGGAGATATCCAGGGCCACCCGGCCCTCATACATCATAATGAGCCGATTGCCGTGGGCAATGGCATCCCGCATGTTGTGGGTGATCATCAGGGTGGTGAGGTGGTCCCGCTGCACAATGGTCTCGGTGGCAGCGAGCACCTTGGCCGCCGTCTTGGGGTCCAGGGCGGCGGTGTGCTCGTCTAAGAGCAGCAGCTTGGGCTTGACCAGGCTGGCCATGAGCAGAGTCAGGGCCTGACGCTGGCCGCCGGAGAGCAGCCCCACTTTGGAGGTCATGCGGTCTTCCAGGCCAAGGTCCAGGATCTTCAGCATCTCCCGGTACTCCTCCCGCTCCGCCTTGGTGATGCCGCTGCGGAGGGTACGCCCCTTGCCTCGGCGGGCCGCCAGAGCCAAATTCTCCTCGATCTGCATGGTGGCGGCGGTGCCCATCATGGGGTCCTGGAACACCCGGCCAATGTACTTGGCCCGCTTGTGCTCAGGCAGGCGGGTCACATCCACCCCGCCGATGGTGATGCTGCCCTCGTCCACGGGCCACACCCCAGCCACTGCGTTGAGCAAGGTAGACTTGCCGGCGCCGTTGCCGCCGATGACGGTGACAAAGTCCCCTTCGTTCAAGTGGAGGGACACCCCATTGAGGGCGGTTTTCTCGTTGACCGTTCCGGCGTTGAAGGTCTTGTAAATGTTCTCGATCTTAAGCACGGGACACACCTCCACGTTTCACAGGCTTGGAAAAGTACTTGCCCTTCCAGTAGGGCACGGACAGGAAGATGGCCACCACCACCGCCGAGAGCAGCTTGAGGTAGTTGGAGTCCATGAGCTTCAGGGACAGCACCAGCTGAACCACCATATAGTAGAGAATGGCGCCGATGGACACCGCCAGCAGCTTCAGGCCGAAGTTGTGGAACACCTTGGCGAAGATCACCTCGCCGATGATGACGGCGGCCAGGCCGATGACGATGGCGCCCCGGCCCATGTTGGCGTCGGCAAAGCCCTGGTACTGGCTCAGCAGGGCCCCGGACAGGGCCACCAGGCCGTTGGAGATCATCAGGCCCAGCACCTGGTTGCGCCGGGTGTTGATGCCCTGGGCCCGGGCCATGGCCTGGTTGGCGCCCGTGGCACGGATGGAGCAGCCCAGCTCGGTGCCGAAGAACCAGTACAGCACCCCGATGATCACCAGGGTAAAGATGCCCACCACAAAGATGGGGTGCTGGTAGAAGGGCCGGGCACCGTTGCCCACGTCCTGGACAAAGCGCAGGGACACCAGCAGACGGTTCAATACATCGGGGTTGATGATGTTCAACGCCACATTGGCCTTCATGGACATGATGGCCAGGTTCACCGACCACAGCCCCAGTTGGGTCAAAATACCGGCCAGAATGGCGGGGATGCCGCACACGGTGTGGAGCAGTCCGGTGACCAGTCCGGCCAGCATGCCGGCCCCCACCGCCGCCAACAGGGCCAACCAGATGTTGACTCCCTGGGAGAAGAGCACCACGAACATGGCGCCTCCAGTACAGAACGAGCCGTCCACGGTCAGGTCGGCAATGTCCAGAATCTTATAGGTCAGGTAGACGCCTATGGCCATAATACCCCAAATGAGGCCCTGAGATACGGCCCCAGGCAGAGCGTTCAAAAAATCCAGCATGGTGGTTCCTCCTTGCAATCAAGACACAAGAGAGCGAGGGGTTCCCCCGCTCTCTTGCTCGTGTATTCCGTTATTCTGTGGGAATGGGGGTGTAGCCCTCCGGGGGAGTCAGGCCCAGGTCGTCGCAGATGGCCTGATTGTACATCTTGGTGAACTGGGGGGCATACTCAATGGGCATTTGGGAGATATCCGCCTCACCCTTGAGAATCTTAATGGCCATCTGGCCTGTGGTCACGCCCAGGTCATAGTAGCTGATGGACAGTGTAGCCACACCGCACCCGGCGCAAATGCCCTGCTCGCCGGCAAAGACGGGAATCTTGGCGGGGCGGCAGATGTTATCCACAATGGAGGCGTTGGAGGCCACGGTGTTGTCGGTGGGCACATAGATGACGTCACTGTTGTCCGCCGCAGTCTGGGTCACCGCCGCCATGTCGTTGGAGTCCGAGAAGGCGTACTGGGTACAGGTGTAGCCCAGCTTCTCCAGGAAGGCCTGGACGGTGTCCACCTGGTACTGGCTGTTGGGCTCAGCGGAGCAGAAGAGCAGGCCCACAGACTTGGCATCGGGGCACCACTCCTGAATCATGGCCGCCTGCTGATCCAGAGGAGCCAGGTCCGAGGTACCGGAGACGTTGGTGCCCACGGTGCCGGAGAAGTTCTCAATGCCCAGGGCCACGCCGTACTCGGTCACCGAAGTGCCCAGCACCGGAATGGTGCCCGTGGCAGAGGCCGCCGCCTGCACCGCCGAAGAGGCGTTTGCCATAATGAGATCCACACCCGCAGACACAAAGCCGTTGGCGATGGTGGAGCAGGTGGCGGGGTCGTTGGCGGCATTCTGGTAGTCAAACACCACCTGCTCCCCGAACTCCTCCTTCAGGGTGTCCTGGAAGCCCTGGGTTGCCTGGTCCAGCGCCTCGTGGGGGGTGAGCTGGACGATACCCACGGTATAGGTCTTGCCGTCACCCTGCTGGGTGCCGGATTGGGTCTGCTGGGCGGACTGGTTGCCGCAGCCTGCCAGCCCCACCGCCATGGTCAGCGCCAGCAAGGCGGCGCCTGCCTTCCATCTCATCTTCATAGATCCTTCCTCCTATCCAAATGGGCACTTCAACGCTTTTAGCCATCAAAGTATCAGGGTTTGAAACAAGAGCCTTTCGGCTCGTTGCAGTCAGTATAACGCTTTAATGCATTGATGTCAAGTTCTTTTTTTGGAATGTGAACGAAAGGGAAACAAATGGCCCAGGCATGGACTTTGTCCCCAGGCTATGGTATAATGGCTACAAAACAGCTATGATACCGGGACTTTCCTTGGGGTTTTTTCGTCCCTGAGGAGGCTATGCCCATCCCACCCCGGTATCCCAACGTTTTCAGAATTCAATCCTCTGCTGTCGCTTTGGGAAAAAACCGCCCTGGATGACCACAAGATGCAGAGAATTCCAAGGAGGTCCCCCCCCCATGGCCGGAAAGCTCATTGTATTTGAAGGAACGGATGGATCGGGAAAATCCACCCAATTCCAACAGTGTTGTCAAGCGCTGGAGGCCCAGGGTCGGGCCTTTCGCACCACCCGCTATCCCCGTTATCAGGAGGAGTCCTCTGCCCTGGTGCGGATGTATCTCTCCGGTAAGTTTGGCCGCCACCCCCGCGATGTCAATGCCTACGCCGCCTCCACCTTTTACGCCGTGGACCGCTATGCCGGGTACCAACAGGAGTGGGGGGAGTACCATCGCCACGGTGGCTTGATGGTGCTGGACCGATACACCACGTCCAACGCCGTGCATCAGGCCTCCAAGCTGCCCCAGGAAGAGCGGGAGGAGTTTTTCCACTGGCTGTTCGATCTGGAATACAACCGCATGGGTCTGCCCCGCCCCGATCAGGTGATCTGGCTGGACATGCCCACCCACCTGGCCGTGGCCAATCTCCGCCGCCGGGAGGCCACCACCCACACCCAGGCGGACATCCACGAGGTGGACACCGCTTACCTCACCGCCTGTGCCCAGGCTGCCGCCCAGGCCGCCCAGCTCTACGGCTGGCGGCGCATCCCCTGTGTCAACGATCTGGGGCAGCTGCGGACGGTGGAGGACATTCACGAGGAAATTATGCAGTACATTTGACATACATCAAAAGGAGGATTTTTCATGGTCTACATTCTCTTAGGCACCGGGTTCGAAACCGCCGAGGCCCTGGCCCCGGCGGATGTGCTGCGTCGAGGCGGCGTGGCAGTATCTCTGGTAGGCGTCTCTGGCCCCACCGTCACCAGCGCACAGGCGGTCACCGTCACCGCCGACCTCACCTTGGATCAGGTGAAGCTGGCCCCCGGTGACATGGTGATGCTCCCCGGCGGACTGGGCGGCGTGGATGTGCTGGAGCACGATGCGGCCGCCATGGCTCTGGTCTCCCAGGCTGCCGCAGATCCCCAGGTGTGGCTGTGCGCCATCTGCGCCGCCCCCACCCTGCTGGCTCGGGCCGGGCTCATCCCCGCCGGAAGCCGGGCGGTGTGCTATCCCGGCATGGAGGGCGATCTGGTGAAGGCCGGAGCTGTCCCCTGCATGGAAGAGCCTTTCGTGCTCTCTGACCACCTCATCACCGGGCGGGCCGCCGGCTCCAGCTTTGAGTTCGGTCTGGCTCTGCTCTCCGCCCTGGCCGGCCCTGAGGCCGCCCAGCGAGTGAAGGGAGCCATCCACCTGTGACACCTCAGGAGCTCAAGGAGCGTCTGCGCCGGCAGGCCGCAGGCCTTCCCCGTGCTCATGTTTCCCACCTGTTGGAGCAGTTTCTGGCCCTGCCCCAGGTGAAGGAGGCCCGCACCGTCATGGTCTTTTACGGCGTGGGTCGGGAGCCGGACACCACCTCTCTCATGGAGCAGTTGCTGGCCATGGGCAAGCGGGTGGTCCTTCCGGTGTGTCTGCCTCAGCGTAAGATGGAGGCCAGAGCCATCACCAGCTTGGACCAGCTCATCCCCAACCACTACGGCATTCCCGAGCCGGATGGGGACTGTCCCATCGTCCCTCCCCAGGACATCGATGTGGTGCTGGTGCCCAACATGATGTGCGACCGGGCGGGGTACCGCCTGGGCCAGGGCGGCGGCTACTACGACCGCTGGCTCAAGGGCTATTCCGGCTTTACCGTGTCGGTGTGTCCGGCTGACCGCCTGCAAGAGCAGCTGCCCCACGCCGAATATGACGTGCCGGTGCAGCTGGTGCTCACCGACGGCTAACGCAATACAAAGCGGGCGGAGAGGCTTTGCCTCTCCGCCCACCCAGGTTGCCGGAAGACTTAGCAGCAGCCGTCGTTGCAGCCGCAGCCACAGTTGTTGCCGCATCCATTGCCGCAGCCGTTACCGCCCATGTTGCCACCGCAGCAGCAGCAGAGAATGAGTACCAGAATGATGATCCACCAGCAGCCGCCACCGAAACCATTGTTACCACAACACATAACAAGTCACCTCACATAAGATTTCCGGTACAGGTACCGGCTCGGACGCCGCAGCCTTGGGTTGCGGCGCCGGAGTTGGCACCCGTCCCCGTGTCTGCGTTATACTATGTGGCCACGGCCAGATTGGTTCCCACCGTCTTTTGAAAAATTTTTGAGACAACCTATCCGAATGAGGAGTGATTGCAAACATGTCAGAACAACGTCCCAACACCCCCCAGCAGCCACAACGACGCCCCAGGGTGTCCCGCAATAAGAGTAAAACCCGCCGCTCCAAGGCCGCCGGTGCTCTGCTGTATGTGCTGTTCATTGTGGGTATGTCCGCCGTGCTGGCCACGGTGGGCTGGATCTGGGCCAACGACCTGCTGGCCTTGAACAAGGAGTACACCTCCGTGATCGTCACCGTGGGCAACGACGAGAGCTTCGGCGAGGTGGTGGACAACCTGAAGGACGAGGGCCTCATTGAGTACAAGTTCCTCTTCCACCTCTATGGCCTGTTCTCCAACGCCGATGACAAAATTACCCCGGGCACCTATGAGCTCAACACCGACATGGACTACCGGGCTCTGGTAACCAATATGAGCTCCTCCTCTTCCACCCGGCAGACCATCGACATCACCATCCCCGAAGGTTATACCATTGACCAGACCTTCCAGCTGCTGGAGGAGAAGGGGGTCACCACGGCAGAGCAGCTCCAGGATATGTCCGCCAACTGGGACTACAACTTCACCTGGCTCAAGAGCCTGCCCCTGGGTGACTACCACCGTCTGGAGGGCTACCTCTTCCCCGACACCTACACCTTCTATCTGGGCGAGGATCCCAAGTATGTCCTCAACAAGATGCTGGTGAACTTCGAGTCCAAGATGGGGGACTATCTGGACCAGTTCACCGAGGAGAGCCAGTACTCCCTCCACGACATCGTCACCATCGCCTCCATGATTGAGAAGGAGACCGACGGCGAGGATTACAGCAAGATTGCCTCGGTCATCTACAACCGTCTGAAGAACACCAGCGCTGAGACCCAGGGCTACCTGCAAATTGACGCCACTCTGGTCTACCTCAACGGAGGAAAGACCCCCAGCGAGGCAGATAAGTCCATCGACTCCCCCTACAACACCTATCTCTACAAGGGTCTGCCCGCCGGCCCCATCTCCAACCCCGGTATGAAGGCGTTGTACGCTGCTATTAAGCCCGAGAACACCAGCTACTACTACTACGTCCTCAATCCCGACACCAAGAAGCACGAGTTCACCAAGACCTATGCCCAGCACCAGGTTCTGGTGGAGAAGTATGGTACCGCCAATGAAGAAGGCTGAGTTATTATCCCCCGCCGGGGACATGGAACGGCTGACCATGTCCCTGGCCTACGGGGCCGATGCCGTCTATCTGGCCGGAAACACCTTTGGTATGCGGGCCTTTGCCGGCAACTTTGACCGGGAGGAGATGACCCGGGCGGTGCAGCTGGCCCACGAAAAGGGAGTGCGGGTGCATGTGACCTGCAACACCCTGGCCCGCAACGACGAGATCGCCAAGCTGCCCGAGTACCTGGAATTTCTGGAGTCCATCGGGGTGGATGCCGTGATTGGCGCCGGTGTGGATGTGCTGTCCCTGGCCCACCGCTACGCCCCCCATGTGGAGGTCCACATGTCCACCCAGACGGGCATCACCAACTATGAGATGGCCCGGGTGTGGCACGAGCTGGGCGCCAAGCGGGTCATTTTGGCCCGGGAGCTGTCCCTGGATGAAGTGGCAGAGATCTGCGCCAAGGCCCCCCGGGACCTGGAAGTGGAGGCCTTTGTCCATGGCGCCATGTGTGTCAGCTACTCCGGCCGCTGTCTGCTGTCCAACTATATGACCGGGCGGGATGCCGCCCGGGGTGCCTGTGCCCAACCCTGCCGCTACCAGTACGCCCTTATGGAGGAGAAGCGCCCCGGGGAATACTTCCCCGTCTTTGAGGAAAACGGCGAGACCTTCATTATGAACAGCCGGGATATGTGCCTCATCGACCATGTGCCGGAACTGCTGGAGATCGGCCTGGACTCTCTGAAAATTGAGGGCCGGGCCAAGAGCGCCTACTACGCCGCCATGACCACCGCCGCCTACCGCCACGCCATTGACGCAGCCCTGGAGGGCCGCCCCTTGGAGCGGATCTGGCGGGACGAGGTGGACAAGGTCAGCCACCGCCACTACTCCACCGGCTTCTACTACGGTCAGCCGGGGCAGTACACCGATTCCGCCCGGTACATCCGGGACTGGCAGGTGCTGGCCATCGTCACCGCCTGCGACCAGGACGGCAACGCCACCCTCTCTCTGCGCAACAAGTTTACCGCCGGAGATGCCATTGAAGTGGTGGGCCCCGATGTGGCCGCCTTCCCCCTCACCGCTCCCCTGATGACCGACGGCGAGGGCTTCACCCTGGCTCAGCCTCGGCACCCCCAGATGGTGTTCCACATGAAGCTACCCCGACCCGTTCCCCCTCTATCGGTGGTGCGGGCCTGCCGCCCCAACTCGTAACAAAAAAAATTCCCGGTTGGATGCATATGCATCCAACCGGGAATTTTTTGTTAGGTCAGGTCCTGGCCGTTGGTGGCAATCACCTTCTGATACCAGTAGAACGAGTCTTTGCGGTGGCGGGACAGGTCGCCGCTGCCGTCGTCGTGCTTATCCACGTAAATC
Source organism: uncultured Oscillospiraceae bacterium (assembly GCA_944385485.1). Taxonomy (GTDB): domain Bacteria; phylum Bacillota; class Clostridia; order Oscillospirales; family Oscillospiraceae; genus Enterenecus. Next base: position 707 of record CALWXL010000047.1, on the reverse strand, counting down.
ATACCGTAGCGCTTGCGCATCTCTCCGGTGCTGGCAGACACCAGGTCAATGCAGCCCCAGGGGGTGTAACCCTGGAGGTCTACCCCGTCGGCCACCGCCTCGGCCATGGCGGTGATGTGCTCACGCAGGTAGTCAATGCGGTAGGGGTCGTGGATGGCCCCGTCCGGCTCCCGCTGGTCCATGGCCCCCAGACCATTCTCCACCACCATCAGGGGAATCTGATAGCGGTCATACAGGTGGTTGAGCACCCAGCGCAGACCCTGGGGGTCAATCTGCCAGCCCCACTCGGTGACCGGCAAATAGGGGTTTCGAATGCCGCCCAGAGCGCCGTTGCCCGTGGAGGGGTCTCCCTCCTGCTTGGTGCCCACACACCGGGAGTCGTAGTAGCTGAAGGTGTAGAAGTCCACGGTGCCCTCCCGCAGGTCCACCTGGTCCTGGGGAGTGATGTCCAAGGTGACCCCCTTCTCGGCCAGCAGACGGCGGGCATAGCTGGGATAGGCTCCCCGCACATGCACATCTCCCGCCAACAGGTTGTGCAGGCGGTCCATGGACAGCTGGGTGAGCTGGTCCTCCGGGGCGCAGGTACGGGGGTAGACGCACATGTAGGCGATCATACAGCCCAGCTGATTGTCCGGGTCGATCTGGTGGCCCAGGCGCACCGCCTGAGCGGAGGCCACCAGCTGGTGGTGCATGGCCTGCCAGCGGTC
>CALWXL010000046.1 GCA_944385485.1 uncultured Oscillospiraceae bacterium | reverse complement strand
AGCGAGGACGTGTTCGTGCACTTCTCCGCCATCGTGGCTGAGGGCTACAAGAAGCTGCTGGAGGGCCAGAAGGTCACCTTCGAGACCGAGCCCGATCCCCGCGGCGCTAAGGGCGTGCGTGCTACCAACGTGGTGGCCGTGGCCGAGTAAAAAAAGCCGTCTGCTCACCCCGAGCAGACGGCTTTTTTTAGTTCTTTTTGGGCAGCTTGACCTTGTTGCCCTTCTCGTCCACCAGATAGGTGTTGTCCAGTTGGCCCACCAGGCTGGCCTTGACGCTGTCGATGTATTCTTTCCGCAAGATAGCCCGTTCCTCCAACTCTTCAGGAGAGAGGGTCTCGCCTGCCTTGACTCGGCGGGCAAACTCGTTGATGCGGGCGATTTTTTCCTCTGTCATGGGGGTGTTCCTCCTTTGTTGTCACACATAGCGGTGTAGAGTGAGAATGACCCGGCCCTTCCGGGACTGGCCTCCCACCTGTGCCAGCACACATTTGCCCAGCCCCCGGCAGGTGAGGACGTCCCCTTCCTCCACCAGACGGTCGGTTTTCAGGCACTCCAGGTGGTTCACCGACACCCGGCCGGTGGTGATGAGCTGGGCGGCCTTGGATCGGGACAGGGAGAACCCAGAGGACACCACCGCATCCAGCCGCAGAGTGGCCACGGTGTCGTGGATCTCCTTCACCGCCTGGGGAGCGGGGGTGAGCTGGGACAGGGGGATCTCCTGCAAGGTCAGGGGGTACCGCCCCGCCTGGTCAAACTGGGAGAGGATGATGGGCAGAGCCTCTCGCAGGCACACGATCTGGGCCTCCCGCTCACCCATGAGGATGTCTCCCACCTTCTCCCGGGTGATGCCAATGCCCATCAGGCCCCCTAGAATGTCCCGGTGGGTGAGGGTAGCTTGCCGGGGGAAGGCGGCGGAGATGGCTGCCAGATCTTCACTTGCGTCGTAGTCCTCCGCCTCCTGCCAGTGGGGGAGAAAGACGCAGATGGTGCGTTCCGCATCCGCATACCCTCCGGTAAAGAGGTGGCGGGGGTGGCCGCAAGCGGCCAGCAGCGGCTCCACCGAGGCCCGCAGGGCGGGGGAGAGAAATTGGGTGGGGCAGGGGATGGAGCGGGTGTCGGCCCGCTGCATCTGATCCAGCACCCGGGCCAACTCCAGGCGCTGCTCCCCGTCTTTGGCAAACTTGTTTAACAGCTCAGTTTTGTTCATACGCGCACACTCTTCTGAGCGTTGTACAACCGGGCATATTCCCCGCCCTGCTCCAACAGCTCTTCGTGGGTGCCCTCCTCCACAATGTGGTTGTCGTCCACCACGATGATGCGGTGGGCATTGCGGATGGTGGACAGGCGGTGGGCGATGATAAGGGTGGTGCGGCCCTGGGCCAATTCATCAAAGGCACCCTGAATGCGGGCCTCGGTCACCGAGTCCAGGGCAGAGGTGGCCTCATCCAAAATGAGAATGGGGGGATTTTTCAGGAAAATCCGGGCGATGGACACCCGCTGCTTCTGGCCGCCGGAGAGCATGACGCCCCGCTCGCCCACGTAGGTCTGGAACCCGTCGGGCATGGCCATGATATCGTCATAGATCTCCGCCCGCTTTGCCGCCTCCATGATCTCCTCCTGGGTGGCATCCGGCTTGCCGTAACGGATGTTGTCGTAGATGGTGCCGGCAAAGAGGAATACGTCCTGCTGGACAATGCCGATGTTCTGGCGCAGGGACTGCTGGGTCAGGTGGCGCACATCCATACCGTCCACCAGAATGCGGCCCCCGGTGACGTCATAGAAGCGGGGGATGAGCTGGCACAGGGTGGATTTGCCGCCGCCGGAGGGGCCCACCACAGCCACCGTCTCCCCCTGGGGGATGTGGATGGACACATGATCCAGCACCGTCTCGCCTTCCTCATAGGAGAAGGACACGTCGTCCACCAGGATGTCACCCTGGGCGGTACCCATCTCCAGGGCATCGGGGGCGTCCTGCACCGCAGGCTCCACCCGCATCAGCTCCACAAACCGCTTGAAGCCTGCCATGCCGTTGAGGAACTGCTCCACAAAGGCGGCCAGCTTGCGCACGGGGGTGAGGAAGGTGGAGATATACAGAGCAAAGGTCACCAGGTCGATGTAGGTCATCTCACCCTGGAGAATGAACCAGCCGCCGGCGGTGATGGTGAGCACGTTCATGGCGGGCAGGGCAAACTCCAGCCCTGCCATATAGGTGGCCATGGCCTTGTAGTAGTCCCGCTTGGCTCCCTTGAACTGGTTGTTGGACTGCTGGAACTTGCGGTTCTCCTGCTCCTCGTTGGCAAAGGCCTTGGCGGTGCGCATGCCCGAGATGGAGGACTCCAGCTGACCGTTGATGCCTGCCATGTTCTGCTTGACCTGCACCGAGGCCTTCATCATCCGGCGGCGCTGGAAGATGGTGAAGAGGACAAACAGGGGCACCACCGCAAAGACGATGAGAGCCAGCTTCCACTGAATGGACAGCATCAGGCAGAAAGCGCCCCCCAGGGTGATCACCGAGATGAACAGATCCTCGGGGCCATGGTGGGCCAGCTCGGTGATCTCAAACAGGTCGTTGGTGGCCCGACTCATCAGCTGGCCGGTGCGGTTTTTGTCGTAAAAGGAAAAGGACAGGTTTTGCATGTGTCCAAACAGGTCCCGGCGGATGTCCGCCTCAATGAGCACACCCATCATGTGTCCCAGATAGGTGACGATGTAGTACATCCCCGCCCGCAGCAGATAGGCCAGAAGCAGGCAGGCCATCACCGCAAAGAAGGCTCCAAAGAGGTTCTGGGGCAGCAACTCCTGCATGGACAGCCGGGACACATAGGGGAACGCCAGGTCTATCAGGGCAATGCCCAACGCACAGGCCATATCCAGCAAAAACAGGTGCAGATGCGGCTTGTAGTAGGACAGAAAGATAGCCACGTGGCTTTTTTGAAATTTTTGATGATCCACGATCATTCCTCCCGTTAAATTCATACCAAATCAGTATACCCTAGCGGTTTGGGGTTGTCAATGCGGCGGACTGGGGGTATAATCATGACTTGCAAGACAAAATTTGTGCAACCGTGATCAATGCAGCGGGCTGTACCCAAGAGCTCGCGGAAGGAGTGGTGAACGTTGGAACCCATTCAACTGACCTGGAAGCAGCGGGGAGAGTTGTGGCTGCGTCTGGGCGTGCGGGCCATGCTGTTGGTGCTGGCCCTGCTGGCGCTGCGCTACGGGGTGATGCCTGCGCTGTCCCTGCTCAGTCCCTTTGTACTGGCCCTGGTGCTGTCCTGGATGCTCAACCCTCTGGTGCGGTGGCTGCAAAAGAAGCTGTCCATTTCTCGCGGTATTATCACCATGGCGCTGCTCATTCTGGTCTTTGGCATCGTGGGCGGCGTGCTGTGGGCGCTGACCTGGATGGCGGTGGAACAGGTGCAGGCTCTGTTCCAAAACTGGGAGGCGGTTGTGGACGGCATCCTCAACAGCCTGGATCAGGTAATGGCCTGGTTTGGCGGCCTCAGCGATCTGCTCCCAGGTGAGGCCTATGATGTGGGAGAACGGCTGGGACAGCTGTTGGAGAACTGGGTGCGGGATATCGACATCTCCGGCTGGCTGAAGATGGTGGCCGACCGGGCCCCCTCTCTGGTGGGGCAGGTATCTGCGTTTGTGGTGGCTACCATCGTGTTTTTGATGGCCACCTACTTCATCACCGCCGACTATCCCCGTCTCCGCTTTTTCATCACCGACCGGGTGCCTGCCCCTGCCCGCAATTTTTGCAGAGAGGTGCGGCGCATCTTCATGGAGGCCTTTGGCGGCTATCTGAAGAGCCAGCTCATCATCTCCTTTGTGGTGTTTGTCATTCTGGCCTTGGGCTTTTTCGTCATTGGACAGCCCTATGGACTTCTGTTGGCTCTGGGCTTTGCGGTGCTGGACTTCATCCCCATCATTGGCTCCGGTACCGTCATGGTGCCCTGGGCCGTGGTGGACATCATCGTGGGGGATTACACCCATGCGGTGCAGCTTATGGTGATCTGGGGCATCATCGCCCTGTTCCGTCGCCTGGGTGAGCCCAAGATCCTGGGCGATCAGACCGGGCTTTCTCCCATCCTCTCCCTGGTGGGCATTTATGTGGGCATGCTGGTGGGCGGCGTGCTGGGCATGATTGTAGGCCCTCTGTTGCTGCTGGTACTCATCAACCTGGCCAAGCTGGGGATCTTCTCCCCGGTGATGGGAGATCTGTCCTCGGCGGCTTCCGATGTGGCGGCCATTTTGAAAGGTGGACACAAGAAATAAGGTTCCTCTGCGTCAGCAGACGAAAGAGATACTGCAACCCTCCTTTGCGTTGCGCAGGAGGGTTGCAGTGTTTTTTACTGTGCTGTCTGGTGTGCGATGCGGTACTGGCTGGGAGTTTGGCCCTTCTTGCGGTGGAACAGGCGGGAAAAGTACAGAGAGTCCTCGTACCCCACCGAGCGGGCGATGTTGGTGATGGTCAAATCCGTGTTGCTCAACAGGGTGCATGCCTGGCGGATTCGCACATCCAGCAGGTAGGCTTGGGGCGACATCCCCACCATGGACTTGAACAGCCGGTACAAATAGGTGCGCTCCAAGCTTAGCCAGTTGGCCAGGTCCTGAATGGTCACCGGTTCGCTGTAATTGGTTTCAATGTATTGCAGAGCCTCCTCCACATAGGAGATGTGTTTTTCCCGGGAGGGGATCTGGGTATTGGGAAATTTGGTGGCCCACAGGTACAGATACTCATAGAGAATGCTGTTCATCATCAGGTCCCGGTGGTCGGGAAGCTGATAGGCTTTGAACATGTTTTCGTGGCACAGACGGATGGCCTCCTCGTGCTGCCCGCAGTGCACATAGGGAACTTTCATCAGGGTGGTGCGGTGAAAATACTGCTCCACCTTGATTCCCTGCATCCCGATCCAAGTATAGGTCCAGGGGTGCCGGGCATCCGCCTCGTAGTAGATCAGCGTGTGGGGCTTGATCAAGAAAGCGTCTCCGGCGGAGAGGTGATAGGTCTTTCCCTCGGTCTGAAAGATTCCTTTCCCCGACAGGATGTAATGAATGAGATAGCCGCTGCGCACAGCCGGCCCATAGCTGTGTCCCGGTTGACAGGTCTCATAGCCACAGGTGTAGATCATGGCATCGATATTCTTGGAAAAGTCATTGGAAAAAATATAATCATCCATACCCTGAAACTCCCAACAAAAACATATAGTGAAACAACATATGTCTATATGTAAGTGATTGTAATCGTTTATAATGGAAGTATCAAGAGGATGTGAGAAAAAGACAATAAATATGGTAAATGTGCCAAATCTTACGGCCTGGAATTGGCGAAGTGATGAGAAAAGGGGATGGAATATGGCGATATTTTATGACGAAGAACGGAGCGCATTCCATTTGCAGACCCAGGAGTCCAGCTATATCATGCAGGTGGTCCGGGGGAAGTATTTATCACATTTGTATTGGGGCAGACGGGTGGAGAAATACCGTGGAAGCCGGGCGATGATTTGGAAGGACCGGGGATTTGCTCCCAATCCGGACGACACGGACCGGAGCTTTTCTCTGGACACCCTGCCCCAGGAGTACCCTCAGACGGGCAATGGAGATTTCCGCACCTGCGCCTATGGGGTGCGGCAGGAAAACGGCAGCCGCATCAGCAGTCTGTATTACGATGGATACGAAATCCGGCCTGGAAAGCGCAAGCTCCAGGGGCTTCCCGCCTCCTTTGGCAGCCCGGAGGACGTGGACACCCTGGTCATTCGCCTGCGGGATGATGTGATCGGCCTGGTGGTAGAGCTGGAGTACAACGTATTTGACCAGCGAAGCATCATCACCCGAAGTGTGCGCTTCTATAATGACTCCCAGTGCCCGGTGACTCTGACCAAAATGCTCAGCATGTCGGTGGATTTCCGGGAACAGGAGTTTGACGTGCTCACCCTTTACGGGGCCCACAACAACGAGCGGAACATGGACCGCAGACCTCTCACCAGCGGCATTGTGCAGATTGAGAGCATCCGAGGCACCAGTTCCCCCCAGCAGTCCCCCTTCCTGGCTTTGATGCGGAAACACGCCGACGAAGACCAGGGGGATGTGTACGGGGTGCAATTTGTATACAGCGGCAACTTCCTGGCCTCGGCTCAGGTGGATGCCTTCCAGAACGTGCGCCTGCAAATGGGGCTTCACCCCTGGAATGGGGAGTGGTATCTCCACGCCGGGGAGACCTTCCAGACCCCCGAGGTGATTATGGCCTACACCCATGAAGGGCTCAATGGGCTCTCCCACCTCTTCCACACCTTCTACCGCAACCATCTCATGCGGGGCAAACACGCCAACGCCCTGCGCCCCATCCTGGTCAACAACTGGGAGGCCACCTTCTTCCAGTTCACCGAGGACAAGCTGTTGGCCCTGGCCCAAAAGGCGGCAGAGGTGGGCATTGAGCTGTTTGTCCTGGATGATGGATGGTTTGGCCATCGGGATGGGGACAACAGCTCCCTAGGAGACTGGTTTGTGGACCAACGCAAGCTGCCCCATGGCTTGCCCTGGCTGGCGGATCAAATCCATGGCATGGGCATGCAGTTTGGTCTGTGGTTTGAGCCGGAGATGATCTCCCAGGACAGCCAGCTGTACCGGGAGCACCCCGACTACGTGCTTCACGCCCAGGGAAGACCCTACACCATTGGCCGGGGTCAATTGGTGCTGGATTTGTCCCGGAAGGACGTGTGTGACTACGTCATTGACAGCGTCCGGACCATTCTGGCCGATACCGATATCGACTACGTCAAGTGGGATATGAACCGCCACCTCACCGAGGTGGAGAGCGGGGCCTACGCCCCCTGCCAGCAGGGGGAGATCGCCCACCGCTATGTGTTGGGCCTGTATTACATCCTGGAGACGCTGACCAGTGAGTTCCCGGACATCTTGTTTGAGGGCTGTTCCAGCGGTGGTGGACGCTTCGATGCGGGTATGCTCTACTACATGCCCCAGTCCTGGTGCAGCGACAACACCGACGCCGTGTGCCGGATGAAAATCCAGTACGCCACCTCTCTGACCTTCCCTCCGGTGACCATGGGGGCCCACGTCAGTGTGGTGCCCAACCAGCAGACGGGCCGGGTCACTCCCCTGGAGACCCGGGGCAACGTGGCCATGAGCGCCAACTTCGGCTATGAGCTGGACTTAAATGCCCTGTCCCAGCAGGAGTTGAATGTGGTGAAAGAGCAAATTGCCCGCTACAAAGAGATTCGGGACACGGTACAAAATGGCACCTTCTATCGCATCAAAAACCCCTTTGAAGGCAATCTGGCCCAGTGGAATTTTGTCTCCCAGGACAAAAACCATGTGGTGGCCTTCCACTTCGAGATTTTGAGCCAACCCGCAGCCCCGGTGCAGCTGTTAAAGCTCAAGGGCCTGGAGGCAGATGCCCTCTACCGGGATGTGGACCGGGGGACGGTGTATGGCGGGGACGAGCTGATGTATGCAGGCATCAGCATCCCGCTGAAAAAACAGGATTTCCGTAGCGAGTGCTACCGTTTTGAGAAAGTGTAAACTGTGGAGAATAGGAGGCAAACATGGATACGAAAAAAAGACAACGGTATGAAGCCATTGCAGCCCAGGTGATTGACCTGGCAGGCGGCAAGGAAAACATTTTGGGGGTTGCACACTGTGCCACCAGGCTGCGCCTGGTGCTGGAGGACAACGACAAGGCCGATATCACCAGCTTGGAAGATGTGGACCTGGTCAAGGGCGTCTTTGTGGCAGGAGATCAGGTGCAGATCATTTTCGGAACCGGCATCGTCAATGATATCTGCCAGGTGGTGGCAGAGACCATTCACATGGACTCCATGAGCCTGGGAGACCTGAAATCCAAGGCCAACCAGCGGATGAATCCCCTGCAAAAGGCTGTCAAGGCTCTGTCCGACGTGTTCATTGAGATCATGCCCGGCATTTTGGCTGCGGCATTGCTGACCGGCCTGTCCAGCGTGCTGGGCAACCTGTCCTTTGTGGAGAGCAACGACACTCTGTACGGCATCACCAAACTCATCAACATTGCATCAGGCGCCATCTTCGGGTTCCTGCCCCTGGCTGTGGCATACAGCACCGTCAAACGCTTTGGCGGCAGACCCATCATGGGCATTGTCATGGGCTGTATTATGCTCTCCAACAGCCTGGCAGATGCCTATGCGGCGGCCCAGGGCACGGTGGATGTGACCACCCTCCATATTTTCGGCATTGGCGTGGATCTCATCGGCTTCCAGGGCGGTATCATTGTGGCCTTGCTCATCGGTATCGTCACCGCCAAGTTGGATATTCTCTTTGAGCGGAAGGTGCCGGAGGTCATCCGACTGTTGGTGTCCCCGCTGCTCACCACCCTGGTCAGCTCCTTCCTGCTGTTCTTGATCATCGGCCCTGTGGGCCGGGCCCTGGCCACTGGCATCACCACCGTGTTGGTGTGGATGACCGAGCACCTGGGTGTGGTGGGCTATGCGGCCTTTGGCGGCGTGCAGCAGCTCATTGTCATCACCGGCCTGCACCACGTGTTTGGCGCCATTGAGACCCAGCTGCTGGTGGATACCGGGCGCAACTTCCTCAATCCCCTGATGTCTGTGGCCATCATCGCCCAGGGCGGCGCTGTGCTGGGCTACCTGGCCCGAAACTTTAAGAATGCCCGGGCCAAGGAGCTGTGCATTCCCAGCTTTATCTCGGTGCTGTTTGGCATCACCGAGCCCGCTCTGTTCGGCATCAACCTGAGATACCGCTACCCCCTCATCGGCGGATGCCTGGGCGGCGCGGTGGGCGGTGCCATCGTGTACTTCACCAATCTGGCAGCCCTGGGCTTTGGCACCACTGTGGTGCCCGGCATTGCCTTGGCAGACCCGACTGGTAACGGCTATGTCAATTACATCATTGCCCATGTGGTGGCTCTGGCTGCAGGTTTCGTGTTCACCCTCCTTCTGTCCGCAGCCTTTGCCGCAAAAAATAAGGCCAGTAAGGTATGAATATTCCGTTGAATATACAATAGAAGTGTGGAAACAGCCCGCCGTAGATCCTACGGCGGGCCATTTCCATATTATTACCAATTTGTTTATAATCATTTTGAATTCAAGTCACAATCTGGACATATTTTTTTAGTACTCTTTGCTCAGACAAAGTCATAAGGAGTGACCCATATGTTTGAAGATAATAAGTACACCTCCAATTCCAACCCTGATCTGGGCGGGGAATCCAATGCTCAGGCAGAGAATCAGACACAGGCCCACAATGTGAGCAGCCAGGAGGCAGCGGATACGCAGGCCCACCGCGACAACGGTGCATCCGCTGCATCCAGCGCCGCCCAGGTCGGTTACTCGGCACCCCACAGCGGGGTCAATCAGGGACCGGACCAAAATGGTGCCTATCGGTACAGCTGGACCCCCAAGGGGGAGCGGGATCAGCAGGCTTCCCACTCCAATCCCACGTCCGGGAGCTATGGGGCCACCGGATACAACTTCCAGACGGCCCCCTCCAAGCCTCCCAAGAAGAAGGGGGCAGGCCGGGCAGTGGCTCTGCTGCTGTGCTGCGCCCTGGTGGGCGGCGGCGCAGGCCTGGGCGGTGCAGCCTTGTACAACAAGCTGGACAGTGACTCCAACGCCACCACCATCTACCAGAACACCATCCAAGGCACCCAGGTGAATGTGCAGCAGGCGGATGGGCTCAAGGAGATGAGCCTGGAGGAGATCTATGCCTCCTACGCCGACTCCTGCGTCAACGTCACCTGTCAGGTGGTGGTGCAGCAGGGTTGGCAGCAGTACACCGGCACCACCAGCGGCTCCGGCTTCATCCTCAGTGAGGATGGCTACATTGTCACCAATTACCACATCATTGGCGGGGCCAACGCCATTAAGGTGACCCTGAACAACGGCCAGGAGTACGATGCCACCCTCATTGGCGGCGAAGAGACCAACGACGTGGCTGTGCTGAAGATCAACGATATCAGCGGCCTCAAGCCCGTGGTGTTGGGCGACTCCGACTCCCTGGTGGTGGGTCAGGAAGTGTCCACCATCGGCAACGCCCTGGGCACTCTGTCCTTCTCTCAGACCTCCGGTCATATCTCCGGTGTGGGCCGCTCCGTGACCATGAGCGACGGCACCATCATCAACATGATCCAGACCGACTGTGTCATCAACTCCGGTAACTCCGGTGGCCCCCTCTTTGACCAGTATGGCCGTGTGGTGGGTATCACCTCCGCCAAGTATTCCAACAACGGCGACAGCAGCTCCGCCTCCATTGAGGGCATCGGCTTCGCCATCCCCATCAACGACGTCATCGACATGATCCAGGACTTCATCCAGTATGGCTATGTCACCGGACGTCCCTCCATGGGCATCACCGCGGTGGAAGTCACGGAGGACTACGCCAAGGCCTTCGGCTGGCCCTCCGGCGTGTACGTCAACGGCGTCAACGAGGGCTCTTGCTCCGAGACCGCAGGCCTGAAGCAGGGCGACATCATCACCAAGCTGGGTGACACCGCCGTTACCACTGTGGCAGAGTTCAACGCCGCCAAGAACCAGTTCAAGGCTGGTGAGAGCACGACCCTGGAGGTGTACCGGGCCGGTGAGACCCTGACCCTCAACATCACCTTCGACGAGGAGAAGAACAACACCCAGAACAGCCAAGACACCCAGAACGGCCAGACCCAGCAGGATCCCGCACCCCAGCAGACCAGCAGCAGCCAGAAGGGCGGCAGCTACTTTGATCCTTGGGACTTCTACTTCGGTCACTAATCCACAGATATGGAAACAGCAGCGAGAGACGTCCTCCCGCTGCTGTTTTTTATTGCATCAGGGCCAGTTCCGCCTCCGCTTCCCGCCGATTGTCGGCGGAGAAGCAGAATTCTCCATTGAAAAACACTTCCACATGACCTCTGACATACTCCAGCTCATACATGGCGGGACACTTCCTTTCAAGCCCTTAGTTCAGGCGTTCTTCTTTGATGATGAAAGTGTACCACAAAGGAAGTCCGATAAATGGGACTCTTAAAACCTCCCTTGTGTAAAGGGAGGTGGGATGACGTAAGTCAGCTCGCAGGGATCGTAGCCCTCTATCGTCAACCCCTCAGTCTGCCTCACGGCAGACAGCTCCCCTTACACAGGGGAGCCATTGGCGATGGTAGAACCCTAGGGTGCGGTGCATGTTTCCGATAACTGGAAACAGCGGCACACCAGGGGTAAGGCACTGGGGATAGAAGAACAAACACACAGAGGAGCACGCACGTTCGATAGAAGCCCCCGCCATCTATGTGACCTGAACCAGTCCAGGGCCGAATAGAGAAAGGCGCACCCTCCACCCCGTACCGGCGGGGTGGATTCCACAAGGCGGGGGAAGGCCCCGCCTTTGGCGGTCTTTGGTGACTTTCTGGCGGCAGAAAGTCACCCCAGCGGAGCGTCCCCACCAGGGGCGCAGGTTTGCGCCTGAGAAATCGGAGAAGGACAGCCTTCCCCAATGGTAGGGCAATAAGAACCCCCCGGCTCTCTTATGAGAGCCGGGGGGTTTGCGTCATTGAAAATGACCGATTAGCGCAGGTTGAAGAAAGCGTCGCGGCCCAGGTACTGAGCGGCATCGCCCAG
>CALWXL010000045.1 GCA_944385485.1 uncultured Oscillospiraceae bacterium | reverse complement strand
GCCACCAAGAAGTATGGCGTGGCGGTGAAGTGCGCCACCATCACCCCCAACGCCCAGCGGGTGGAGGAGTACAACCTTTCCCAGATGTGGAAATCCCCCAATGGCACCATTCGTGCCATTCTGGACGGCACTGTGTTCCGTGCCCCCATCATGGTGGAGGGCATCAATCCGGTGGTGAAGAATTGGGAGAAGCCCATCACCATTGCCCGTCACGCCTTTGGAGATGTGTATAAGGCCGCCGAAATGCGCCTGACTGGCCCCGGCAAGGCAGAGCTGGTGTTCACCGCCGCCGACGGCACCGAGCAGCGCCAGACCATCCAGGACTTCAAGGGCCCCGGCGTGGTGCAGGGCCAGTTTAACCTGGACGCCTCCATCACCTCCTTTGCCCACTCCTGCTTCCAGTATGCCCTGGACGTCAAACAGGACCTGTGGTTCTCCACCAAGGACACCATTTCCAAGCAGTACGACCACACCTTCAAGGATATCTTCCAGGAGATCTTTGAGGCGGAGTACAAGGAGAAGTTCCAGCAGGCGGGCATTACCTACTTCTACACCCTCATTGACGACGCTGTGGCCCGTGTCATCCGCTCCAAGGGCGGCTTCATCTGGGCCTGTAAGAACTACGACGGCGACGTCATGAGCGACATGGTGTCCACCGCCTTTGGCTCTCTGGCCATGATGACCTCCGTGCTGGTGTCTCCCGAGGGCTACTATGAGTACGAGGCTGCCCACGGCACCGTCACCCAGCACTATTATCGCCACCTGCGGGGCGAAGAGGTGTCCACCAACCCCATGGCCACCATTTTCGCCTGGACCGGCGCTCTGGCCAAACGGGGCGAGCTGGACGGCCAGCCCGAGCTGGTGGAGTTCGCCCACCGCCTGGAGAAGGCCGCCATCGAAACCATCGAGTCCGGCGTCATGACCGGCGACCTGGTGGGCCTGTGGGAGGGCAAAGCCCCCGCCCAGAAGGTGACTGGCCTGGAGTTTATGAAGGCCATCGCCGCCAAGCTGTAAACAAGCATAAAATAACCCCTCAGCTCATTGAGCTGAGGGATTATTTTTGCTTATTGGAAGGTGGGAGTCAACTCCACCTTACCCTCCACGCACTTGGCATCCAGAGCCACAATAGGCTGGGCATAGTGGTCGATGAGCAGGGCGGCGATGGCGTCCTCCAAGTCCTTCTGAATCTGGCGGCGCAGGTTGCGGGCGCCATAGGCAGGGGAGAAGGAGGTGTCCACCAGGTAGTCCAGCACGCTCTGGTCATAGGTGAAGGTGATGCCCTTCCCCTGGAGCACCTGGCTGAGCTCACCCAGCATGATCTTGGCGATCTCCTGGAAGTTCTCCTGCGACAGCTGGTTGAAGCAGATGATCTCATCCACCCGGTTGATGAACTCGGGGCGCAGGAAGGACTCCAGGCCCTTCATAGCCTTCTCCTTGGCCAGCTGGGTGAGGGAGCGGTCAAAGCCCAGAGAGCCGCCCTTGGTGTTGCTGCCCGCGTTGGAGGTCATGACAATGACGGTGTTCTCGAAGTTGACCACCTTGCCGTGGGCGTCCGAGATGTGTCCGTCGTCCAGGATTTGCAGCAGCACGTTGAGGACGTCGGGGTGGGCTTTCTCAATCTCGTCAAAGAGAATGACGGAATAGGGCTTGCGGCGGATTTTCTCGGTGAGCTGTCCGGCGTCGTCGTAGCCCACATAGCCCGGGGGAGAGCCGATGATGCGGGACACCGCGTGCTTCTCCATAAACTCGGACATATCCAGCCGGATGAGGGACTCAGGGGAGTCGAACAGATCCGCGGCCAGCTGTTTCACCAGCTCGGTCTTACCTACGCCCGTGGAGCCCACGAAGATGAAGGAGACGGGCTTGTGCTTGGCAGAGATGCCCACACGGCCCCGGCGAATGGCCCGGGCCACGGCGGACACCGCCTCGTCCTGGCCCACAATGTGGGTTTTCAGACGGTCCTCCAGCTTGGCCAGGCGCTCAAATTCCTGCTCCTGGATCTGGCTGGCGGGAATCTTGGTCCACAGCTCCACCACCTGGGCCAGATGGGCAGGGGTGAGCATGGGGTCGCCCTTGGCCCGCAGCTCCTCCAGCTGGGCATTCAGCTGGGCCTGACGGCTCTTGAGCTCTGCCAGACGCTGATAGGCCTTCTGGCTGCACTGGTCCTGGATGGCGTGCTTTTCCTGGGACACCTGGCTGAGCTGCTGCTGGAGTTCCCGCAGCTGGCCCCGACGGCTCTCCTGCCGCTCCTGGAAGGCGGGGTCCTCCCGGTTGGGGGCCTCGTTGTCGTCCCGGCTGATGGCCATTTCCAGGCTGTCTCGCTGCCGCTGGAGCTTCTGCTCCTGCTGCTGCAGCTCGTGGACCTGGGGATTGTCCTCTCCAGAGGTGGCGGCCAGCACCACATCCATCTCCTTGGCGTAGTCGGCCAGCTCCTTCTCAATCTCTGCCATACGGGCCAGAGCCTTGTTGTGGAGGTTCACCTCCGAGGCGGCCTCGTCAATGAGGTCAATGGCCTTGTCGGGGAGGTAGCGGTCGGTGATGTACCGCTCGCTCATGGACACCGCCAGGCGGCAGATGTCGGGGGTGATGACCACATGGTGGTAGCTTTCATAATAGGGGGCAATGCCCTGGAGAATTTGGGTGGCCTCCTCCATGGAGGGCTCCTCCACCATGACGGGCTGGAAGCGGCGCTCCAGGGCGGAGTCCTTTTCGATATACTTGCGGTACTCGGTGAGGGTGGTGGCGCCGATGACCTGAATCTCACCCCGGGACAGGGCGGGCTTGAGGATGTTGGCGGCGTTCATAGACCCTTCGGCATCGCCAGCGCCCACGATGGAGTGCACCTCATCAATGACCAGGATGATGTTGCCCAGCTTTTTGATCTCTTCAATGAGGCCCTTCATACGGCTTTCAAACTGGCCACGGAACTGGGTGCCTGCCACCAGAGCGGTGAGGTCCAGCAGATAGACCTCCTTGTCCAGCAGCTTGTAGGGCACCTGGCGGTCATGAATTTTCTGAGCCAGGCCCTCGGCAATGGCGGTTTTACCTACGCCGGGCTCACCGATGAGACAGGGGTTGTTCTTCTGTCGGCGGTTGAGGATTTGGATGGTGCGCTGGATTTCATCTTCCCGGCCCACAATCCGGTCCAGCTTGCCCTCCTGAGCTTTGCGGGTCAGGGACATGCAGTAGTTTTCCAGGAACTTGCGCTTGGGGGGCTTGGGGGGAGCGTTTTTCTCCTCTTTGCCCCCTCGAGGCCCAGGGCCCTCAGGGCCAGGCTGTGCGCCGAAGAGCTTGTTGAGGAAGGGGAAGGTGGCGGTGCGCCCCTCGTCCTCCTCCTCGTCCTCCGGGCGCTCGGGGGTGTTTTGGGCCAGGTTTTCCAGCCCTTCCACGCCGCCGAAGGCGGACATCATCTCGTGGGAGATGGAGTCCAGATCCTCGTCGGAGATGCCCATTTTCTGCATCATGTCGTCCACAGGCTTCAGGCCCAGCTCCCGGGCACATTTCAGACAGAGACCTTCGTTTTTGGTCTCGCCGTTTTCAATTTTGGTGATAAAGATCACTGCCACATTTTTATGGCAGCGGGTACAAAGCGTCGGCTGCATAGTTAAACTCCTTTCGGAAGGTATCCTTTTGGGGTACCCTACCAGAAGAATGTGAACTGGCCGTGAAGAAACAGCGGTTTTCTCACAATTTTAGATGAGCAGCTGGTCCAGGAAGGTGGCCAGTCCCTTGGGGGTAAACAGGGTGAGAATGGGGGTGGTGGGCTCCTGGGGCACGATGTTGGCCAGCTGTCCCAGCCATACCAGTACGAACAGAACGAGGACGGCTTTCAAAAGACCGGCCACCAGGCCGCCTACGGTGTTCACCGTGGCCAGAATGGGCAGGTGGAAGGCCAGGTCCAGAATGTGGCTGACCAGGAACCAGATGATGAGGATGAGCAGGAAGGACAGGGCAAACAGGCCCGCACGGGCCACCAGATTGGCCAGGTAGTCGGCCAGAGCACTGGCCACCGTCAAGCCGCCCTCACTGGGGATGGACTCCTCCTCCTTGGCCTGATCCAGGAAGTAGGAGAAGCCGGCAAACAGTCCCTTTTCCTCCATGGAATTGAGAAGCTCCTCCAGGGTGTAGGTGGGGGGCTCCTCCTGGGGCTTGGAGCCGGGGATGGAGATGGCGGGGGGCTGTTCGGTGCCCTCCTCCTGGGTCTGCTCCGGCTCGGCCCCACGAATGGCCTGATAGATGGCGGGCTCCACAATGTGGGCCACAGGGCCATGGAACTGGGTGGAGATCACCTGCGCCCCGAAAAAGGCCACGAACAGGCCCAGCAGTCCACACAAGGTGAGAATCAGGCCTTTCTTGGCGCCTCGCCAGGCGAAAAAGACTAGAACTACAAGAATGGCTACGTCGAAGATATATGCGGCCATAGAATCCTCCTTATCTATACGCCCTTCCGGGCAATCTCATTCATTCCGTTATGGCACGTAGAAGCTGGCGCTGTCTGCGGAGATGAGAATGGCGGAGCCGTCCTCCAGCAACAGAACCTTCCGGGCGCCCTGTGTGCTGTCCAGAGTGGCGTAGGGCTTCAGGTCGTCGGTGTAGATGTTCAGCTGGTTGCCGGTGAGTACGGCGATATACTGCCCGGCGGCGGAGATGGACAGCACCTGCTGATCGATCTCCAGGCTTTGGTGGGTGCCATCTTCCGAGATCACCCACAGCTCGCCCTGGCTGCCAGCCCGATACTTGGCCAGCAGAGCCACGGCAAAGTCGTCCCCATCCAGGGAGTACCGCTTCAGGTGCATATCGTTCCAGTCCACCGTGGTGGAGTTGCCCTGGTGGTCGGTGATGGTCAGAGCGTCATCTCCCATGGACCAGATGTGGTCCATGGTGTGGCGGGTCTCCAGTACCACCGAGGAGCCCAGGGAGCAGGTGAGGTTGGGCTGGAAGTCGCCGCTGTCCCCGGTGTTCAGGGTGTACAGAGACAGGGTGGAGTTGAACGAGCCCTCGTCCTGGCCCACATTGAGGATGCCCAGGGTCTTTCCGTCGTCGGAGAGGGCGGCATCCATGACGTAAGCGGAGGAGAGGTTGACACTCATCAGCTTTTCATAGGTGCTGCTGTACACCGTTACGGTGCCTTTATATCCGGTGGACTGGCTGACCACCGTGAGCTGTCCGTTTTGGTTGAGGTGGGCGGAGAGGATGGAGTTGAGGTCCGTGGCTGACCAGATGACTTCCCGCTGCCCCAACACATACAGGGAGGAGCCGCCCGCATCGTAGACCACCGCCAGAGAGCCATTGGTGCTCACTACTGGGGCCTTCATATTCACCGACAGGTCCACATACTGGGTGCCGCTGCCGGAGTAGAGGGCGATGGAGGTGGTAGAGCACACCAGCAGATCCCCGTCCAGGGTGGCAAAGGTGTCCTCCAGGCTACCGTTGTAGAGGAAGGAGTCGGCCTGGCCGCTGTCATTGAGCACCAGGGAGCGGTAGTGAATCCACCGCTTGAAGTTGTCCAGGGACAGCCGATCCCGGAACACCACCACGGCCACAGCGCCTAATACCATGACCAGGGCCAGGAGAAAGAACAGTACCCGCACCAGAAATTTGGGCTTCTTGGGCTGAGGGGTGGATGGATTGGTATTTGTTTCTTCCATAATGCATTACCTCAAACAGGGGCAGCGCAGGGATGCGCAGCCAAAAGTGAATGTCAGAGTACGTCCTCTTCGTACCAGAGGTTGGTCATATACAGACCGTCCGGCGGGGCGGTGGGCCCAGCTAGGGTGCGGTTACGGGAGGAGAGAATGGCGGGGATATCCTCCGGGGCCAGTTTGCCCTCGGCGGCATAGATGCAGGTGCCCACCATGGCCCGCACCATGTTGTAGAGAAAGCCATCGGCACACACCCGGCAGTCGATGATCTGCCCGTGGCGCTCAATGTCAAAGTAGTGGACGGTACGCACGGTGGTGCGGGTCTCGGTGCCCACCGAACGCACGGCGGCAAAGTCATGGGTGCCCACAAACTGGGCGGCGGCCGCCGCCATGATGGACTCGTCCAGATGGCGGGGGTAGAACCACACCCGGTTGACGTAAAAGGGGTCCCGGATGCGGGAGTTGTAAATGCGGTAGGTGTATTCCTTTTTCAGACAGGAGCCGATGGCGTTGAAGTGGTCGGGCACCAGAGTGGCCTTGGACACCACAATGTCATCGGGCAGGCGGGTATTCACCGCCAATGGCAGCCGCTCCAGAGGAATGCCGGAGGTGGTGCGGAAGTTGGCCACATAGGTGCGGGCGTGGACTCCGGCGTCGGTGCGGCCGGCCCCGGTGACCTTCACCGGGTGGTTGACCACAAAAGATAGGGCCTGTTCCAGAGTTTCCGCCACGGAGACGGCATTTTTCTGCACCTGCCAGCCGTGGTAGGCGGTGCCGGTATAGCTCAGACGCAGGGCAATGTTACGCTCTTGCATGAAAACACCTCATTGGTAGAATGGGAGGGCTTACAGCCCACGTCCGGCCAGAAGGCCGATGGCCACAGCCAGTGCCACCATACACACCAGAAAGATCCAGTCGGAGGGGCGCAGCCGCAGCTCTCGCATCCGTGTGCGGCCCTGTCCGCCGTGGTAACAGCGGCACTCCATGGCGGTGGCCAGCTCTTCCGCCCGGCGCAGGGCGGAGATGAACAGAGGCACCAGCAAGGGAATCAGGGCCTTGGCCTTGCGAATGAGGCCACCGGAGTCGAAATCCGCCCCACGGGCCCGCTGGGCACACATGATTTTGTCCGTCTCCTCAATGAGGGTGGGGATGAAGCGCAGGGCAATGGACATGATCATGGCCAGCTCATGCACCGGAACCCGAATCTTTTTCAAGGGGGAGAGCAGGCTCTCCAGGGCATCGGTGAGGGCCAGGGGGGAGGTGGTATAGGTGAGCAGGAAGGTGGCACAGATGAGCATCATAATACGCACCACCATGAAAAAGGCATGTAAAATACCCTCATAGGTGATGGTGAAGATCCAGAAAGACACCAGCGGGGTGCCGGGGGTGTAGAACATATTGAGAATGCCGGTGAAGATCAGCAGGAAAACCACAGGTTTCAGGCCGCCCAACAGGGTTTTGGGGCGGATGTGGGCCACGGCGCACCCCCATACCAGCAAGGCCAGCATGATGGCGTAGGTGACAAACCAACCCGCTAAAAACAGGGCCACCAGGTAGGCGGTGAGCCCCAGAAGCTTCATCCGGGGGTCCAGGCGGTGGAGAAAGGAGTTTCCGGGGAAAAATTGCCCCAGGGTAATGTCTTTCAGATTCATGCCTTTGCCCCCTTTCGGGCCAGCAAAATGGCATCCCGGGCCTGTTCCACGGTGTATACCGAGGCGGGCACGTCGTAGCCCATGGCCCGCAGACGGGCAAACACCTGGGTCATTTCCGGTACGCCCAGTCCCATCTGCTCCAGTTCGGCCCCGTGGGAGAACACCTCTTGCGGGGTGCCGGAGTAGGGAATGGTACCCTTGCGGAACACCAGCAGACGTTGGGCTTCCCGAGCCACCTCATTCATGGAGTGAGACACCAGGATGATGGCGGCCTTTTTCTCCCGGTGATAGGCCCGGATGTTGCCCAGGGTCTGGGCGGCACCTGCCGGGTCCAGCCCGGCGGTGGGCTCGTCCAAAATGAGCACCTTGGGCTCCATGGCGATGACTCCGGCAATGGCCACCCGGCGTTTTTGGCCACCGGATAGATCAAAGGGGGACTTTTCCAGAGTGCCGTCGGACAGGCCCACAAAGCGGGCGGCCTGCCGCACCCGGCGGTCCACCTCTTCCCGATCCAATCCCATGTTGGTGGGGCCGAAGGCGATGTCCTGATACACCGTCTCTTCAAAGAGCTGGTATTCCGGATACTGGAACACCAGACCCACCTGGAACCGCACCTGACGGGTGCGTTCCTTGGAACTCCAGATGTCCTCCCCGTCAAAGAGCACCTGCCCCGAGGTGGGGCGAAGCAGGCCGTTGAGGTGCTGGATGAGGGTGGATTTACCCGATCCGGTGCGGCCAATGATGGCCAGATACTCCCCGGGCGCCACCGACAGGTCAATGCCCTGGAGGGCGGCGTGCTCGAAGGGAGTGCCCTGGCTGTATATATGGGTCAGCTGTTTGGTTTCAATGATAGGCGTCATAGATACGGGCCTCTCTTATTGGGGTAAAATTTGAGCCACCACCCGGGCGCAGTCTTCCGGGGTGAGAACATCCAGGGGCACATCCAGCCCCGCTCGGCGCAGCTCATAGAGCAGGGCCACCGAGTCCGGCACTTCCAGACCCAGGCGGCGCAGCTCCTCCACGTGCTGAAACACCTGCACGGGGGGGCCGTCCATGACCACATGGCCGTTGTCCATGACAACCAGGCGGTCTGCCCGGGCGGCCTCGTCCATGTGGTGGGTGATGAGCACCACAGTCATGCCCAGCTGCTGGTTGAGCTGGCAGATGGTGTCCAGCACTTCCCGGCGTCCCACCGGATCCAACATGGCGGTGGGCTCGTCCAGCACGATGCACCGGGGGCGCATGGCCAGCACACCGGCGATGGCCACCCGCTGCTTCTGTCCGCCAGAGAGCAGATGGGGGGCATGGCGGGCGTATTCCGTCATGCCTACCGCCTCCAGGGCCTCATCCACCCGGCGGCGAATTTCCGCCGAGGGAACGCCCAGGTTTTCCGGGGCGAAGGCCACGTCCTCTTCCACCACGCTGGCCACAATCTGGTTGTCCGGGTTTTGAAATACCATGCCCACCGTGCGGCGGATGTCCAGCAGCAGGTTTTCGTCCACGGTGTCCATGCCGTCCACATATACCTTGCCCCCCGAGGGGAGTACAATGGCGTTGAGGTGCTTGGCAAAGGTGGATTTGCCCGAGCCGTTGTGGCCCAGGATGGCCACAAAGGAGCCGGCCTCAATGTCCAGGTTCACATGGTCCAGCACCGTGGGGGCCACACCCTCGGCGGTGGTGTAGCGAAACGTCAGGTCACGGGCCTGAAGGATGGAATTAGCCATGGCGCACATTCTCCACGGAAGATGCCACCCAGCGCCCAGTGGCGCCGCAGGGCAGAGCCAGCCCGGTCTGGGTCACGGGCAAACCCAGCTCGTCGGACACGGTGTGGCCGCCGAACTTGCCGCCGATGACAGTTTGCAGAATATAGGTCAGCACCGAGGGGGCCAGGCCGGTGGTGTAGGAATTGAGGATGACAAACAGGGGGTCATCGCTGAGGACGTTGGACACCAGTTCCACAAAGGGATACAGGTTTTCCTCCAGCTTCCACACCTCGCCGGAGGGACCCCGGCCGTAGGAGGGGGGGTCCATGATGATGGCGTCGTAGCGGCGGCCACGGCGAATCTCCCGCTCCACAAACTTGGCGCAG
Source organism: uncultured Oscillospiraceae bacterium (assembly GCA_944385485.1). GTDB lineage: Bacteria > Bacillota > Clostridia > Oscillospirales > Oscillospiraceae > Enterenecus. Next base: position 2,655 of record CALWXL010000045.1, on the reverse strand, counting down.
TCGTCAATGATCCAGCGGATGGGCTTGTCCTCCAGGCCCGAGGACTTGGCGTTCTCCCGGGCCCACTGCACCATGCCCCGGGCGGCGTCCACATGGCACACGCTGGCGCCCGCGGCAGCGCAGGCCACGGTGGCCCCGCCGGTGTAGGCAAATAAGTTCAACACGCTGATGGGGCGGCCTGCCCGGCGGATGAGGTCCTGGGCAAAGTCCCAGTTGGCCGCCTGTTCGGGGAAGACACCAGTGTGCTTGAAGTTCATCAGACCCACATTCAGGGTCAGTTCTTTGTAGTGAATTTGCCAGCGCTCAGGCACCTGCTTGCTGGCCCACTGGCCCCCTCCGGTGTGGGAGCGGGCATAGCGGGCGTGGGCAGTTTTCCAGCCCTTGTGCTGACGAGGGGTATTCCAAATGGCCTGAGGGTCGGGACGCACCAGGACCTGGTTTCCCCAACGCTCCAGCTTTTCTCCACGGCCGCAGTCCAGCAGCTCGTAATCTTTCCAATTTTTGGCCAACCACATGAGCACATTCTCCTCATTATATAATCAAGGTATTATACTACACAGGTGGGAATTAGTCAAACCCGAGGGGGACGAAAAAACCGCACGGGACAGGGGATGTCCAGTGCGGTTTATAAGCAGTGGGGACATTTCCAAGGATAAAAAGCCCTCGGCAGAGTTTTCCCATCCGCAGATGGGAAAATAAAATGAAATCACGTATTTTCCCAGGACATGTGCATGGGAAAATACACATCTCAGCCCACAAGCGTGCGAGCGTGCGAGTGCGACGCAGTGGGCTGCAACTCCTCTCAAAAATGCAAGCATTTTTGAGAAGTGTTTAAACTTCGATGGGGTACTTGCCGGTAAAGCACCCGTCGCAGAACCCGCAATCGGCTTGGGGGGCGATCTTGTGCAGGGCCTCCAGAGACAGGAAGTGGAGGGAATCGGCCCCGATCATCTCCCGCATCTCCTCCTGGGTATAATTGCAGGCAATGAGATCATCTTTGTCGGGAATGTCGGTGCCGAAGTAGCAGGGGGCGATGAAGGGCGGGGCAGAGGAGTACATGTGTACCTGGGTGGCCCCCGCTTCCCGCAGTAGAGACACAATCTGCTTGGAGGTGGTGCCCCGGACGATGGAGTCGTCCACCATCACCACCCGCTTGCCCGCCACACAGCTGGCCAGAGCGCCCAGCTTGATGCGCACCGCCTGCTCCCGGCTCTCCTGGCCGGGGGTGATGAAGGTGCGGCCGATGTACCGGTTTTTCACCAGGCCCACCCCATAGGGGATGCCGGAGGCCTCGGCAAAGCCCATAGCGGCGTCCAAGCCGGAGTCGGGCACACCGATGACCACGTCTGCCTCCACGGGGAACTCCTGGGCCAGCAGCCGCCCGGCGTTGCGCCGGGCCAGGTGCACCGACTGGCCGCACAGCACGGAGTCGGGACGGGCGAAATAGATATACTCAAAGATGCACATGTGGCTGGAGGCGCTCTGGCAGTTTTCCCGAATGGAGCGCACCTGGGTGCCCTCCACCACCACGATTTCGCCGGGGTTCAGCTCCCGCTCATATTCTGCGCCCACGGCATGGAGGGCGCAGCTCTCGGAGGCGAAGATCACCGCATCCCCCCGGCGGCCCATGCACAGGGGGCGGAAGCCCCAGGGGTCCCGGGCGGCAATGAGCTTCTGGGGGGACATCACCAGCAGGGAGAAGGCACCCCGCAGGCCCTTCACGGCCCGGCACACGGCCTCTTCGGCCGAGGCACAGCGCAGACGCTCCTGGGCGATGGCGTAGGCGATGAGCTCGGAGTCGGTGGTGGTCTGGAAGATAGCGCCCCGGTACTCAAAGAAGGTGCGCAGCTCGGCGGTATTCACCAAATTGCCGTTGTGGGCCACCGCCAAGGTGCCTTTGACATACTTCAAGGTCAAAGGCTGGGCGTTTTCCCGCTGGCCCCCGCCGGTGGTGGCGTAGCGCACGTGCCCCACCGCCATGGTGCCATTGAGACGGTCCAACACGTCGGAGTGGAACACATCTCCCACCAGGCCTACATCCTTGTGGAAGGAGAGCACCCGCTGGTTGATGGTGGCGATGCCGCAGGCCTCCTGGCCCCGGTGTTGGAGGGCATACAGGCCATAATAGGTGGTACGGGCACAGTCCCCGTGGGGATCGCTGATGCCAAACAAGCCGCATTCTTCGTGGATGGACATGGTCATTCCTCCTGGAAAATCAAATGGGCGCTGTGACCACAATGGCCACAGCGCCTTTGCTGCTTTGCGGGCCGAAAAAGGCAAAGCCTTTTCCGACCATAGTTTCTGCACCCTGCTGCGCGCAAAGTTTGCCCGCCAAAGGCGGTCAAATTCACACTTGCAGGGCGAGAAGTATGTTCTCCCAGGCGCATGTCCTGGGAGAACATGAATTTTTATGATTTGCAACACTCAAGAGAACAACGCCTTTGTTGTCCTACGAAAAATATGATACCAACTGGAATTTTCTGTGTCAAGAAACAAATTGCCGAAAAATGGTGCTCAGCGCAGGGTGGCTCCCAGCTTTTCGGCCAGAGCAGCCAAAATGTGCTGCACCTCGGCCTCGGCCTCCTCGCCGGTGAGGGAGCGGTCGTCGGCCCGGAGGGTGAGGTTGAAGGCCACGGACTTCTTGCCGTCCTCCAC
>CALWXL010000044.1 GCA_944385485.1 uncultured Oscillospiraceae bacterium | reverse complement strand
GACGGCAAGGTGAAGTTCGAGCGCATGGGCAAGGACCGCAAGAAGGTCTCCGTGTACGAGATCGCTCAGTAATGCTGCTAAAACGTCCCGGACATAGCTCTTGTCCGGGACGTTTTTTTCAAAAGAAAGCCTCCCTTGTGTAAAGGGAGGTGGCACGGCGTAGCCGTGACGGAGGGATTGACCCTAGCCCAGGTTTATCCCCTCAGTCAGCCTGACGGCTGACAGCTCCCCTTGGGAAACAAGGGGGCCGTGATTTCAATGCAAATCCGGTCGGAAAGGCCTTTGGCCTTTTTCGGCCCATATCGAATGGAGGTGCCAACCATGGCCAATCAGTTTATCGATACCGCCCGCATTCTGGTGCGGGCCGGGGCGGGAGGCGGCGGCGCCGTGTCCTTCCACCGGGAGAAATACGTGGCCGCTGGCGGTCCCGACGGCGGCGACGGAGGACGGGGCGGCAACGTGGTGCTCACCGTAGACCCCCACATGTCCACCCTCATGGACTTCCGCTATAAGCGGAAATATGTGGCCGAAACCGGCATGAATGGCAGCGGCAAGCGCTGCACCGGTAAGGACGGGGCAGACCTGGTCATCAAGGTGCCTCGGGGCACCGTGGTGCGGGACGCCGAGACCAAGGAAATCATCTGCGACATGTCCGACGACAAGCCCTTCGTGCTGGCCAAGGGCGGCAAGGGCGGCTGGGGCAACCAGCACTTTGCCACTCCCACCCGTCAGGTGCCCCGCTTTGCCAAGGCCGGCCTGCCGGGTCAGGAGCGGGATGTCATCCTGGAGCTGAAGCTGCTGGCCGATGTGGGCCTGGTGGGCTTCCCCAACGTGGGCAAATCCACTCTGCTCTCTGTGGTCACCCGGGCCCAGCCCAAGATCGCCAACTACCACTTCACCACCCTGTTCCCCAACCTGGGCGTGGTACCCATGGAGGAGGGCCGCTCCTTCGTGCTGGCTGACATCCCCGGCATCATTGAGGGCGCCGCCGAGGGCGCCGGTCTGGGCCACGACTTTTTGCGCCACATTGACCGCTGCCGACTGCTCATCCACGTGGTGGATGTGTCCGGCAGCGAGGGCCGGGACCCGGTGGAGGACTTCGACACCATCTGCGCCGAGCTGGAGCAGTGGTCTCCGGAGCTGGCCAGCCGCAAAATGCTGGTGGCCGCCAACAAGGTGGACGTGATGGAGGACCCCGAGCTGCTGGAGCGGCTGCGGGCCCACGTGGAGGCCAAGGGCTGCCGTCTCTTCGAGATGTCGGCTGCCACCCACCAGGGCACCAAAGAGCTGATGTACGCCGCTGCCGACGAGCTGGCCCATCTGCCCCCCATCCTGGTGTTCGAACCCACCTACGTGGAGCGTCCCCCCGAGGTGGACACCTCCGCCCCCCTGGAGATTACCCGGGACGACGACGGCACCTGGCTGGTGGACGGGCCTTGGCTGCGCCAGCTCATGGCCAACGTCAACTTCTCCGACTACGAGAGCCGCAACTGGTTCGACAAGCGGCTGCGGGAGGCCGGGGTCTTCGAGCAGATGGAGGCCAAGGGCGTCACCGACGGCGACCTGGTGTGTCTGTACAACCTGGAATTCGAGTATCAGAAGTAAAAAAATTCCCTGGAAGCTATGCTTCCAGGGAATTTTTGTTTTAATGGGCATTTTCGTCAATAAACCGGGGTTCCAGCTTGGAATAGACGATTTTCTGGCTGGAGTACAACGAGAACTTGCCGCTGAGCAGGTAGCTGAGGGCACAGGCCAGGGCGAAGAAGAGCAGCCCTTCCCCACCGAACAGCTCCACACTCAAAAAGATGCTGGCCAGGGGGCAGTTCACCACGCCACAAAAGAGGGCGATCATACACACCGCCGCTCCAAAGCCCGGGTCCACCCCCAGCAGCGGGGCCACGGCACAGCCAAAGGTGGCTCCCACAAAGAAGGTGGGCACAATCTCGCCGCCCCGGTAGCCCGCCCCCAGGGTGAGAGCGGTGAGCAGCAGTTTCAAGGCAAAGGCCCAGGGAACATGCACGGTGCCTTCCACCGCCAGAGCGATGATGTGCCCCCCTGCCCCGTTGTAGTCGCCGCTGCCCTCGATGAGGCTGATGGCCACCACCAGCACACCACCCACCACCGCCCGCAGGTAGGGGTTGGGCAGATAATGGGCGTACCAGTGGCCCGTCTGGTGTACCACGGTACAAAACACCATGGCCAGCACCGCGCACCCGGCACCCAACACCCCAATCTGCACCAGGGAGGCGGCCTCCAGGGTGGGAACGGCGTGGAGCACATAGTGCTCTCCCTCCACCCCCAGCAGCACCGTGACCCCCATGGACACCAGGGCGGTGAGCAGGCAGGGGAAAAAGGCGGAGTAATGGACAATGCCCACGCTCACCACCTCCATGGCAAACACCGAGGCGGTGAGGGGGGTGCCGAACAGGGCGGAAAACAGGCCGCTCATGCCGCACATCACCGCCACGTTCATCTCCCGTTCGCCCAGGTGGAACCGCTGGCCCACCTGGCAGGCCAGACTGCCCCCAATTTGCAGGGCTGCACCCTCTCGGCCTGCGCTGCCGCCGGTGAGGTGGGTGAGCACCGAGCCGATAAAGATGAGAGGGGCCAGGCGCAGGGGTGGCCGCTGGCCCGAGCGCACGCTGGCGATGATCTGGTTGGTGCCGCTGTCGTTTTCCATGCCGCAGACCTGGTAGAGCCACACAATGGCCAGGCCCGCCAGGGGCATACAAAAGAGCAGCCAGGGGTGCTGCCCCCGCCATGCGGTCACCAGAGTGATGGCATGAGAAAAGGCGGACCCCGCCGCCCCGCACACCAGTCCGGTCAGTACCGCCAAAAAGCTCCAATGGGCCCAAGCCCACACCGTGGGGGAGGCCTCAGCCCAGTATTCTCTGAGTTTTTGTGTCATATTCTCCCGCCCTCTCCGTTTTTTCGCACTTCGGATTATATTCTCCCCCTGGGAGCCTGTCAAGGGCGGTGGCCGGAACCCGGCCAGGCTTTCCGAGAAACGGGCAGGGGGAGCCTTTCGCTCCCCCTGCCCGGGGTCATCGGGATTCTGCTGCGGGCTCAGCCTCCACGGGTGAAGGTCACCTCGCCCATTTCCACGTCGCTGAAGTCCATGGTCAGGGAGTCCTTGTCCAGGGTATAGGGGGTGGACTCGCTGTCGTCAGGCTTCAGGTCGGTGGAGTTGGAGGTGTACAGTTTTTCCTCGTCCACCCGATATTGGCCCTCGGTCTGGATCTGCTGGGCCATGGTGGTGCTCAGGGTGCCCATGCTCTGCTTCATCAGCTCGGTAAAGCTGCCCCGATCCATGCCCGACTGGGCCAGAGCCTCGTCCACCGTCATGTCGGTGATGCCCTGATCTTTGAGGGCCTGCTCCATGTAGGCCATGGTGGCGTCCACTGCTTTCTGGATCAGCTCATCCATGGTCTGGTCCAGCTGCTCCTGATTCACAGACAGGGTATAGGTGTCGTCCTCCCGGAATTCCATCACCAGGGGAATGTTGAAGGACTCCATTTCCAGTTCATCGGCGATTTCGGGTGCGGTCAGGCGCATTCCCTCCACCACCTGCTCCATCACGTCCACCTGGGCCGACCAGGTGCCCACCAGAGCCTCCTTGGGATCGCTGCCTTTGCAGGCGGCCAACGTCAGGGCCAGACCCAAAGCCAGGGGCCACACCATCCATTTGTGCTTCATCTTCCATGTCTCCTTTCCAAGTCTCTCTCCGGCACCGGTGGGGTGCCGTCCCACGTTCACCATATCATATGTGTTCATTTCTTTCAAGCATCCCGGAATACACCTTCCCGTTTTTGGATGATTTGACGTATTTTTTCTGGGTGCTTCATCCATTTTGCCATCTGATTTCTCTTCAAATTCCATTTTATCCACAGTTTTCCTGCTTGTTTTTTCCACTTATTCCTGCCTTTTCTGAGCATTGCCCCGCCGAGAGGTTCCACCAGGGAGAAAAGGAAGAAAGTTTGAAAAAATTTTGACAACCCCCTTCCATTTATCTGAAATGTGATGTATAATAGCTTTGCGCGAACGCGATCATCCATATTTTATAAGGAGTGATACCAATGAGCATTAAAGTAGGTATTAACGGTTTTGGCCGCATCGGCCGAATGGTTTTCCGCGCCAGCATCAATCATCCCGAGATCGAGATCGTGGGTATCAACGATCTGTGTCCCGCTGATTACCTGGCCTATATGCTGAAGTATGACACCATGCACGGCCACTTCGAGGGCGAGGTTTCCGCCACCGAGACCGGCATCGTTGTCAACGGCAAGGAGATCCCTGTCTTCGCCGAGCGTAACCCCGCTGACATTCCCTGGGGCAAGCTGGAGGCTGAGTACGTTGTGGAGTCCACCGGCCTGTTCCTGACCAAGGAGAAGGCTCAGGCTCACATCGACGCCGGCGCCAAGAAGGTCATCATGTCCGCTCCCTCCAAGGACGACACCCCCATGTTCGTGTGCGGCGTCAACCTGGATGCTTACACCAGCGACATGACCTTCGTGTCCAACGCTTCCTGCACCACCAACTGCCTGGCCCCCATCGCCAAGGTGCTGAATGACAACTTCGGCATCAAGGACGGCCTGATGACCACCGTGCACTCTGTCACCGCTACCCAGAAGACCGTTGACGGTCCCTCTCTGAAGGATTGGCGCGGCGGCCGTGCTGCTACCGGCAACATCATCCCCTCCTCCACCGGCGCTGCTAAGGCCGTGGGCAAGGTTATCCCCGCTCTGAACGGCAAGCTGACTGGTATGTCCATGCGTGTTCCCACCCTGGACGTGTCCGTGGTCGACCTGACCGTCAACCTGGAGAAGCCCGCTACCTACGCTGAGATCTGCGACGCCATGAAGAAGGCTTCTGAGGGCGAGCTGAAGGGCGTTCTGGGCTACACCGATGAGGACGTGGTGTCCAGCGACTTCCTGGGCGATTCCCGCACCTCCATCTTCGATGCCAAGGCTGGTATCGCTCTGACCGACACCTTCGTGAAGGTCGTGTCCTGGTACGACAACGAGATGGGTTACTCCAACAAGGTTCTGGAGCTCATCAAGCACATGTACTCCGTGGACCACAAGTAAGAAAACCATTTCAAAGGGCTCCGCTTCAAGCGGAGCCCTTTTTTTGCCTTTTTAGAGGAATGTCGGTGCACGCTTCCCTCAGCTGGCTCTACGCGCCCCGCTGGAACCATACAGGCGGTGGATGCCACGGCAGACCCGGCGTGTGCGGTGTATGTAGTGTACACGCGCAGACAGGCCTGCACCTTTGAGAAGCGTGCCCGGCTGTTTGCAACAAAAAACCAGGAGGAAGATCACGCTTCCTCCTGGTTTTTGTTGCGTTAGGGGACGATGTCCTGGGCTTGGCTAGCCATTAGCTGCGGCGCTTGCGCACCAGAACCGCAGCGCTCAGGCCGCCCACAGCGATTGCCAGAGCCGCCACATACCACAGCAGGTTGGCGTGGTCGCCGGTGTCAGCGGGGCCTTCGGGCTTGTCCGTCTGGCTGGGCTGACCAGAGGCAGCGGGGGTATCGGTGGTCACGGGCTTGTCGGTGGTCTCGGGTTTGTCGGTGACCTCAGGCTTGTCGCTGGGCTTGACATAGTCGGGATCTTCCGCGCCGCACACGGTACACACGCCGTCTTCAAAGTTGTGGCCCTTGGCGGGGATGGTCTCCTGAGCCTCAAGGATGGTGCCGCACACAGAGCACTTGGTGCCCTCGGTGAGGCCGTCCTCGGTGCAGGTGGCGTCCTTACCGGGGATGGTCTCCTCGGTGTGGGGAATCATATCCACCTCGGACCCTTCCTTGGTGATCTCGTCGGTGGCCTCAGCGTTGGAGAAGTACTTGCCGCACTCCTGGCAGTACCAGTAGGCGATGTTGCCCTTTTCGGTACAGGTGGGATCCTTGGCCTCCACCGCGGTGAGGGTGTGCTGGTGGGTCTCATCTACCACGCGGGTGATGAGGATGTAGCTGACCAGCACGTCGTAGTTGGAGTCGCCGGTCTTCTCGGGCGCCAGGGTCAGGGTGACAGCGCCGTCAGCGCCCACTTCCACGTTCTCCATGGTCACATAGGCGGGATCGGCGGTGCACAGCTCCACACCTGCCTTGGTGGCCAGGGTGGTCTCGCCCTGGTTGACGGTGATGGTAGTGGGACGGGTGGTGCTCCACTGGGTCCAGGGGTCCTGATAGCCCACATACACGTTGTAGGTGCCGGCCTTCAGACCGTCGAACTGATAGCTCAGGGACTTTCCGGTGGCCTCCTTGGTCATGTGACGGACGGTGGCGTAGGCGGAGCCGGTGCTGCCGTTGTCAGTGCCGGTGTTCTCGCCGTTGAGGTAGCCCCAGCCGTTCTCGGCGGTGTAGGCCACGTCGGCGTCAGCGTTGCAGATGGTGTCCTGGTTGGCCTGAGCCAGGATCTGACCCAGAGCGGTGAACTCAGAGGCGCCGGAGTCCACGAAGTAGACCACGTCGTCGGGCACCACAGCCATGGTGTGCTTCACAGTCTGGCCATTCTCCAGGGAGCCGGAGATCTCATAGCTGCCCACCTGGTCCAGGTTCAGGTTGTCCAGGTTCCAGGTCACGTTCATGTCGAAGGGCTCGCCGCCGTTGACAGACACGGAGATGGCATCGGGCAGGTTGGGCTGCTTATCCAGGTAGGTGTAGGTGGGCAGCTTCTCCACCACCTCCACCTCGGTGGTAGAGGTGTAGTCCAGCTGGCTGAAGTCGTACCACAGGGCCACGTCTTCTCGGGCCAGGTTGGTCTCGTCATCGGCCTTCAGGGCCTCGGCGTCCAGAGCGCTGGAGTACAGACGCACGGAGCTGAAGTCGCTCATGGAGGTGCGTCCGGTGTCGGGGCACATACCGATGCCCAGATACAGGTCGGAGGGCTTCACCTGACCCACGTTGGTGCGGGTGCTGGACAGCTTGCCGTTGAGGTAGACGCTGATGGTGCCGCCGTCCTTCTCCCCGTCATACACCGCGGCCACACGCAGCCACTGCTGTACCAGCTCTTCGGTCATGGGGAAGTTGGAGGCCTCTCCATCGGGAGGTGTGGGCATCCAGCTGGAGCCGTTGTAGGTAAAGAAGTACAGGTTGCCGCCGGAGATCCGGAAGGCAACGGAGCTGTCGCCCTTACCCATAATCATGTTGTAAGAGGTGCCGGAAGTGGTGTACACATTGGGCCGGATGACAGCTTCCATGGTGAAGCTGTTGGTGCCGCCGATGACGGCGTTCATGGCATCCAGAGCGCCCTCGTTGTCCACCAGGAAGTGGCCGCTCATGTAGGTGCCCTGGTCGGCATCCTGGCTCATGGAGGCGGTGTCGTGCTTGTCGGTGAGGTCCACGTCAAAGCCGTTGGCGCTGTGGTCCTTCACCACAGCGTGGTAGTAGGGGTCGGCCTTCATGGTCTCCAGAATCTTGCACTGCTCGTCCAGGTGGGCCTTGGCATCGGCCAGCTGCTCCTTGAGGCTGTCAGACAGGCCCTCATAGGAGGCCACCAGCTTGTTGACCTCATCCTCCTGATCGGCAGAGGTGACCACCAGGGACTCCATGGCCTCCTTCAGCTCGGCCACGGCGGAGCCCTGATCCACCACAGACACGGTGCGGAAGGGAGCGGTGATCTCGTACAGGTCGGCGTCCTCACTCACGGTGTAGGGCACCAGGGTGTAACAGTAGCTGTACACCTGAGAGGTGGGCAGGGTGTACTGGCCCAGCACGTCGGGGCCGCAGCTGGAGTTACCAGTGCCCTGAGAGCGGTAGTTGATGGACAGATAGGTCTCGTTTTCGTAGGTCAGCTCATAGGGGTGACGGGCCTGGGTCAGGTCGTCGGCGGTGAAGTGCAGAGCCTGAGCTTCCACGGTGTCCTGGGCGGCGATGACCAGGGCGTTCTGCTTGCCCTCGCCGGTGACGGTGAACCACTTCACCCCGGTGAGGGTGCCGGTGTCCTCAGTGTCCAGGTAGGGGAAGAACAGCTCGTTGACGGTGGTGGAGTACTCACCCACCCGGGCGAAGGACTCACGGTCCCACATGGCCTCCACGGGGCCGTTGCCGAACCAGGTCACATTCTCATAGCCCTCGGGGAGGACCATGGTGGTGCCGATGCGCATAAAGCGGCTGCGGCTGGTGCTGGTCTTGGTGCCGTCCACGGTGAGGTCCAGAGTGACAGCGCCGGAGGCGTCCACGGTGTACACCACGCTCTGGGTCAGACCGCTCATGTTGGGGAAGGTCTGAGTAAAGGCGATGGAGGTGACACCCTCCTCCTGGATGACCTGAATGTCACCACTGACGGTGGGGTTCTTGCCGGCGTTCTGCCAGGCCCAGTCAAAGTTGCCGTTGTCGTTGTTGACGGGGGCGCGCCAGAAGTTGGGGACAGGGCCCTGAGTCAGCAGGGTCTCATTCTTGTAGACGTAATTGGCAATGGCGCCGGAGGCCTTGTCAATGTCGAAGGAGAAGTCATTGCCGGAGACGTGGATGGTGTCTGCGTCATCGGTGTTCACCGTCACGCCAGTGGAGGAGGGGGTGTGAGCCACCTGTGCCACATCGGCGGGCACCTGGAACTGCTCGTGAGCCACCTCGTGGCCAGCGTTGGCCCACAGGGTGTCGTTTTTCAGCTGCACGGAGATGTTCAGGTAGTACTCAGCGCCTTCCTTGGTCTCGGCGGGCATGTACTGGGCGTAGGGGATGGAGATGGTCTTGGTGGTCTGGGGGGCCACAGAGTCGGTGATCTCCCCGGTGCCCTTGACGGTGTTGTCCTCCATCAGGGTCCAAACCACTTTGTACTCGTTGAGGTCGGTGAAGCCGTTCTCGTTCTTCACCTGCACCAGGCCGCTCATCAGGTCGGCTTCAGAGGCGGTGAACCACAGGCTCTGATACTGGTACTTCACTTCCTCCAGCTCGGGCTGGGCCACACGGTCGGGGGTGACCAGACCGTTCTGGCAGAAGTTGCCGGAGTTGTTGCGCCAGTCGCCGGTGTCGCCGCCGTAGCCGAAGAACTTGCCGTCCAGGGCGTCCTCATAGATATCAGAGTTGTAGTAGGCGTAGTCCTGGGCGTAGTAGTTGTAGGCGCCGGTGGGGTCTTCCTGCACGGTGTCCATGGAGGCCCAGGCCAGAACCTTGTCGTCGTCCTTGCCGATGGCGGGGTTGGCGCTGTTCTGAGCCTTCAGCTGGTCGGCGGTGAGGGCCACGTTGTACACACGGCCCAGGGAGATCTCACCCACGAACTGACGGCCGCTGTAATCGCTCTGGTAACCGAAGCTGAGCAGAGCGCCGGAGGAGGAGATGGAGGTGGGGCCGGCCTTGGAGCCGATCTCCTCGCCGTCCAGATACACCTTCATGGTGCCGTTGTCGTAGGTGGCAGCCAGCTGGTGCCAGTTGTTCAGCCAGTCGTCGCCCAGCTTGGACTGCTCCACCACCAGGGAGTTCCAGCTGCCGTTGTAGACAAAGAACTCCAGGTTGGAGTCGCCATTGAGCTTCAGGGCAAACTGCTTGTCACCCTTGGCGGCAAAGACCTGGTCGGCCTTGTTTTCGGTGGGCTTGAGGATGACTTCCACGGTGAAGGCCTTGCGGTCGCCGGACAGAGCGTTGTTGTAGGCACCGTCGGGATCGGCCAGACCCACATAGCCGTTGACCAGGCTCTTGGAGGTCAGCGCGTTCTCGCCGGGGTTGTCGTTGACGCTCTGGGCGCCCACGGTGCTGCCCTCAAAGTCAGTGAGCACGTAGCTGGTGGGGTACTTCACCACGCGGGCCTGGTCCACCCAGTCCCAGATGAAGCCGCCCAGCATGTTCTCGCCGGAGCGGATGGCGTCCCAGTACTCCTTGATGCTGCCCACGGCGTTGCCCATGGCGTGGTCGTACTCGCACATCACGTAGGGCATGTTGTTGCGGGCCTCACCCTGGATGGTGGACACGGAGGGATACATGTTGGAGCCCATGTCGGTGCCGTTGGCCTTGTTGGAGCTCTCGGAGTGCACCGGACGGGTGGGATCGTTGTCCTTGAAGTACCAGATCAGATCATAGAACATGTAGTCGGCATAGTTGGCGTTGCTCTTGTAGTAGTTCTCGTTGCCGGTGGACCAGGACACGATGGCGCTGACGTTCTTCAAACGGTTGAAGGTGGTCACAGTGCGGTCCATAGCCAGCTCCTTGAAGAGCACCTGCTTGCCCTCGTTGTTCATCAGCTGGTGGGACTCCAGGTTGGTCTCGGCCATCATGTACAGGCCGTACTTGTTGCACAGATAGTACAGATAGTCGTCGTTGGAGTAGTGGGAGGTACGGATGGCGTTGATGTTGTACTGCTTCATCAGCGTGACATCCTCTTCCATGACCTCCTTGCTCACGGCCTTGCCGTACACCGGGTCGGTGTCGTGGCGGTTGGTGCCGCGGAACACCAGGGGCTGACCGTTGATGGTGATGGGCACATACTCGCTGTCCTGGGTGGTGCGGTTACCGTTGGAATCCACCTCAGTGCGGGTGAACTCGATCTCACGGAAGCCCAGCTGCTGGGACATGCTGCCCAGATAGGCCCCATCCTCATGGTAGAGGCTGATGACCAGGTAGTACAGGTTGGGGTGCTCGGCACTCCACAGTTCGGGATTCTCCACGTACTTGGTCAGATCCACGGTCTGGCTGCCGCCCGCCTCGATGGTGGGCACGTCGGCGGTGACACCGTTGACAAAATACTGCTTGTCCTCGGTGTAGAGGCGCACGTCCACCTTATAGCCGGAGGCGTCCTCGTTGGACTCGTTCTCCACGGTGACGCTCAGGTCCAGATCGGCGTTTTCATAGTTCTCGTCCAGGTCGGTGGTGACGAAGTAGTCGTTGATGTGCACCTGGGGGGCGCCGTAGACGTACACGTCACGGAAGATGCCGCCGTCCTTGAACATGTCCTGCAGCTCGAACCAGGTGCCGTCGCAGAACTTATGTACTTCCACAGCCAGCAGGTTCTCGCCGTCCACCAGGTAGTCGGTGATGTCGAAGCTGTGGGGGGCGTAGGTGTCCTCGCTGTAACCCACGGGCTTGCCGTTGAGGTACACATAGTAGGCAGCCTCCACGCCCTGGAAGTTCAGGTAGATGCGGCCGTTCCTCTCTTTCAGAGTGGACAGGCCCTCATCCAGGGTAAAGGTCTTGCGGTACATACCCACGGGGTTGTAGTTGACAGGGGCCAGAGGAGCGGTGTCGCTGCTGGTGTTGTCCTCCTGCCAGGGCACCTGGGTATTGGTGTAGATGGGATAGTCCAGACCCCAGTAGGTCCAGCTGGCGGGCAGCTGCAGGCCGGTACTCCAGGAGTCGTCGGGGGTGTAGTCGGTCTTGTAGAAGTTGGCGTAGCTGTCCTTGGCGATGGTGTCGTTTTTCACCACCCGCAGGGACCAGTCGGCGTCGTTGGCGCCAGTCAGGAACTGGACGTACTTGGAGGCCTCCTTGTCGAAGTTGATGGCGCTGTCCAGAGCGGCATCCACGCTGTCATAGATGACGCTGGAGGTGGCGAACATGCTGGCCTCCTCCCGATTGACGGCAAACACATCCTCGTTGCCGTCCTCACCCGTCCACTCCTTATAGGTAAAGGTGGGAGAGGTGATGGCATCCTTGGCCTCCAGCTTGGGAATGGCGGTGGAGGTGTTCCAGGGGTCCTGGTATCCATCCTGGGTGTTGCTGCCCGGTTCTGCGGCCAGGGTATGGAGGGGTACCATACTCAGGAGCATGCTCAGGGCCAAGCCAGTGGACACCACTCGCTTGCTGCGAATTCGCATGGGGTTTTCCTTCCTTTCTCTTGGTAGTATAGGGTATGGTGCGGATGTTACGGACGAACTCTCATCCCCTTTCGATCCCTTTTAATTTTTACTGAATACTTGCACAAAGAGTGAGGTGGAAAATTTTCACTTTACATTATCCCACGAACACGTCCCATTTACAATTGACAAAGGAGACAAAGGATTTGTCTATTTTTATGACAAGCGCATAATAGGAATGGAAAACAGTTGTATGGAATGACGGAATAAGCGACGACGGAATTTTACAAAAAACCAGAAAAGGCGACCTGGAACACAGAGGGCGGACAGAGAAAAAACCAGGCTGTGTATGGGGAGCATACATAGCCTGGTTCTGGGATTAAAAAAAACCTGGATGCAGATGCATCCAGGTTTGTGGTGGAGACTACAGAACTCGAATCTGTGACCTCTTGCGTGTGAAGCAAGCGCTCTACCGGCTGAGCTAAGCCTCCA
>CALWXL010000043.1 GCA_944385485.1 uncultured Oscillospiraceae bacterium | reverse complement strand
TGCTGGAGAATGTTCAACACGTTGTTTACCGTCAGCAGCTGCACGCCCTTGACTGCGGGGGTGATAAAGCACAGGGCAATAAAGATGACCAGAATGGCTAGATACAGACCGTTCTTCAGCAGGAAGCTACGGGTGTTGAAGGTGTAGCGGTAGTTCTCCACCTTCTGAGCCATGGACTCAGCAAAGGTGAACTTGGACATCCGCAGCATGTCAATGAGGTGATACTGATGCTCGTAGGCAGCGTGGCGGCGGTCCTTGATCTCCTGGAGATCCTTGGCCAGACGCATCTTGGCGTCAAAGAGACGGTTTTTGTGGACGTACTTCTCGTCCTTGATCTCGTGGGCGTCGGTGAGCTTGGACAGGGCCTTCTGATGCTCCTGATTCAGCTCAGCCACAGTGGCTCGATACTTCTCCTGAGCGAAGGACTTCTCCTCTTTGCAGCTGGCAGCCACAGGGAGGAAGTAATCCTGCTTAAAGTGGGCCTTCAGGTAGGTCTCTGCGTCGGCGATGAGCTTGGAGATCTCGGCCTTGTTCTTGGCCTCCACAGCCTTGGCCTTCTCCAACTCCTTGCGCCAACCGGAGGCGATGGAGTCCTTCTCCTGCTGGGTGTAAATACGGTCACGCTTCAGGCTGTCCAGGTTGCCCTGAATTTCCAGCACCTTGTCGGTGCCGTCTGCCCGGAGGGCATCAATCTTCGCTTGAATGCTGCCGACATATTCGTCGATGGACTGGCGGAGTTTGTCCTCCTGCTCAGCCGTCAAAATATTTGTTTTCACAGGTGCCATATGCAACTTCTCCCATTAAAGGTATTTTGCGCTCAAACGCAAGAGCTCTTCCTGATTGGTCTCCTTGGTGTTGACGATGCCGGAGAGGCGACCGTTGGACATCACACCGATGCGATTGGTGATACCCAGAATTTCGGGCATCTCGGAGGAGACTACGATGACGGTCTTGCCCTGCTTCGCCATTTGGATGATCAGTTCGTAGATCTCATATTTGGCGCCCACGTCAATGCCGCGGGTGGGCTCGTCCATCATGAAGATTTGGGGTTCACGCTCCAGCCAGCGGCCGAAGATAACCTTCTGTTGGTTACCACCGGACAGACTGGTGATCATGTCCTCGGGGCCCATACACTTGGTGTGCATGATTTTGAGTTCCTTGTTGGTGGCCTTCACCATCTTAGGATCAGACAAAGCAAAACCGCTCTTGTACTGATTCAGGTTGGCGATGGTGGTATTGAAGGTCAGGTCACACTTGAGGAACAGACCATTGGCTTTACGTTCCTCGGTGATCAGAGCGAAACCGTGGTCAATGGCCTCTTTGGCGGTATTGAAGTTCATCATCTTGTTGCGGAAGTATACACGGCCTGCAGCACGGGTACGGATACCAAAGATGGTCTCCAGCAGTTCGGTACGGCCAGCACCCACCAGACCGTACAGGCCGAAGATCTCGCCTTCCTTGACATCGAAGGTGATGTCCTTCAGGTGGGGTGCAAACTTGGTAGACAAGTGCTGCACGGACAGGATGGTGTCCCCGGGAGTGTTGTCCACAGGGGGGAAACGGCTTTCCAGAGAACGGCCCACCATGGCGCTGATGAGCTCGTTCATGTTGGTCTCCTTAGAGGGCTTGGTCATGACCAAGTTACCGTCACGGAGCACGGAGATCTCGTCGCAGATCTCAAAAATCTCATCCATCTTGTGGGAGATGTAAATGAGGGAGATGCCCTGATCCCGGAGCATCCGCATCATCTCAAAGAGCTTATCAACCTCTTTGACGGTTAGGGAGGAGGTGGGCTCGTCCAACACGATGACTTTGGCGTTGTAGGAGATTGCCTTGGCGATCTCACACATCTGCCGCTGAGATACGGACATATTGCGCATGGGCTGGGTCAGATTCACGGTCAAACCCAGCTTACGGAATAAGTCAGCGGCCTTTTTCTTCATGATACCTTCATCTACGATGCCGGCACTGGTGGGGTAGCGGCCCAGGAACAGGTTATCCATCACATTGCGCTCCAGGCACTGGTTCAGCTCCTGGTGCACCATGGCGATTCCGTTTTCCAGGGCGTCCTTGGGGCCGGAGAAGTTGATCTCCTTGCCATCGAAGTAAATTCTGCCCTCGTCCTTTTGGTAGGTGCCGAACAAGCACTTCATCATCGTGGACTTACCAGCGCCGTTTTCGCCCATCAGGCCCATAACAGAGCCGCGCTTTAGATCCAGATTGATGTGGTCAAGTACCCGGTTGCGACCAAAAGACTTGCACATACCACGGATTGACAGGACAATATCGTCTTTTGCATCTGCCATTCTAGTTACTCCTGTTTACAGATTGACAGTTCCAGTGGCTCCACTGACGCTGTCGAGGTTTACTACAGACAAACTATTAGGGAGAATTCCTTCTGCCGACCAGGGAATTGCTTCTCCTGAACGGAGAATTCCTTCTCCCTAATAGCGTATGTTACAACTGATTAGCGAATGGGAATCTTACTGGTTCCAATCTCAACTCAATTACTGGAGCAGGTTGGTGTAGGAAACGGCGTTGTCGGTCTTGATCATATTGATGGCGAAAGCGTCATAGGAGGAGGGATTACCCAGCTTGTTAATGACGCTGGACTCGGACTGACCGTCGCCATCGACGTACTCAACCTTCAGGTTCAGCAGATCGTCGTACTTCTGCAGCAGGGGCTTGTAGGTGGAGCTCAGGAAGTTATCGGTGGAGTTGTAGGTGTTCAGCCACACACTCTTCTCGGGGCTGGTCTCCTTGTCAACCTGATGGGAGACGGGCTTCCAAGTTACGGTGGAATCCAGGAACTCCTCGTAGTTCTCAGCAGTGACGGCCACGTTCAAGGCGTAGTAGGAACGGCTGGCCTCATCGTACTTGTAGACATCCTCGCCCAGCTGGTTGCCAGCGGCGTCAGCAGTGCCGATACCGGTGTCCATGTCCACACCGTCCAGAGCGTTGCGGAGCACGCGCAGGGTCAGGTAAGCCTGAACGTCAGCGTGCTGGCTGATGGTGCCGCCGTAACCGTCGGCAATGGCCTTCACGGCATCGGAGTTGGCGTCATAGCCGAAGGTGGGAACCTTGTTCTCGTTGGACCAAGCGGTAAACATGGACATGCCCATGCCGTCGTTGTTGGAGGCGATGACATCGATCTGATCGCCGAAGGAGGAGGCCCAAGTGGAGATGGCGTTACCAGCGGTACCGGCGTCCCAAGTAGCACCGGCGGTGTTCTTCATCTCCTGAGAGGCCAGCTCACGCACGGTGTAGGTCTTGCCGTTGACCTCCAGCTTGCCGTCCTGCACGAACTCGGACTTGCCGTCAGTGTTGGTGCCAACGGGATCGCTGACGATGGTGCCGTCGTCCTTGGTCACGGCAGTGCCCAGAGCAGAGCGGACGCCACGAGTACGGGCGATGGAGTCGTTGTGGCCCACGTCGCCGACGGCCAGCACGTAGCCGATGACGCCGTCGCCGTTCTTGTCGATCTCATCGATGTGAGCCTTGATGTACTCCAGAATCATCTGGCCCTGCAGCTCAGCGCCCTGGTTGGCGTCGAAGCCCACATAGTAGGTGTCCTTGTTGAAGTTCAGAGCCTCCATGTTCAGCTCACCAGTGGCGGAGTTGGAAGGCTGACGGTTAAACCAGACAACAGGCTTATCCTTGTTGGCCACAGTGCCGCCGCCCTGAGTTCCGGCATCGGAGGTCTTGGAGTCGGTGTTACCGCCACAAGCAGCCAGGCTGAAAGCCATAGCAGCGGCCAGAGACAACGCAAGCGCTTTCTTCTTCATAACAATTCTCCTTTTCTTGTTGAGAGATTTGCGGGGCAGCTCTTGGCCCCGCCTTCTGTCCTCTATGGTATCTGAAATGGATGGGAAAAACAAGGTGAAAAATCACCGAAAGGAGGGTAAAAATTTATTCCAACTCAACAAGCTGCGAAAAAGAATATTGAAGAAATTGTGCAATGTGACCACTAATCCCGCTGTTCAAAGGCAAAGAGGGCTTTTTGACTGTCGATGGAAAAGAGATTGGCGCGGTCTACAATCTGGGTGGATGTGTCCACGGTGGGAGCCAGATCCGGAGACTTTCGGGTCAGCAGTTTATAGGCGCTTTCCACGCCCAGATATCCCATGGCGTAGGGGTTTTGCACAATCAGAGCGTCCACAGAACCATCCTGAATGCCGTCGACCGTATCCACGTTGGAGTCAAACCCCACCAAAAAGACGGACTCTGCACAGTCCTGGGCTTTCACGGCCATGGCAGCGCCCACACTGGTAGGCTCATTGAAGGCCAGCAGAACATTGATTTCTGGGTGTTGGGTCAGGAGAGCCGTGGTGTCCGCCTGGGCGTAGTGCGCCTCCGCCAAAGTGTTGATGACCGAGACTACCTTAGCCCGACCACTGCGGGTGAAAGCATCCACGGCACCACGCTCCCGTTCCTGACCGTTGGCGGAGCTGACGTCATAGTTGATGATACCGACGTTCAGCTCACCCCCCAGTCGCTCCAGAGCAGCCTGCGCCGCCATCTCTCCTGCGGCATAGTTGTCCGTGCCGATATAGGTGCTGACAGCGTCTGAGGCTACATTACTATCGATGGCTACGATCTTGACACCGGCTTGCGCTGCGGCGTCAATGGCTGCGGCGTTTTTGTCATAGTGGATGGCGGAGAACACCAGTGCATCGGTTCCATGTTCCACCGCGTCAGCGACCATTTGATTTTGGGTCTCATAATCCTCTTCGGCATCGGGACCAATGATATTCAGATCCAGGTTATACTCGGTGGCGGCGGCCTCAGCTCCCGCGAAGACGGACAGCCAGAATTCAGTCTGGGTGGATTTGGCCACCAAGGTAACCGTATACTGCTGAGATGTGTTGGATTGGAAGGTACAGCCGCACAGGAGAAGAGCCAGGGAGCAGCAGATCGCTGTGATCTTATTTCGTCTCATTGTATCCCTCCTGAATTTTGGGCATGCGGATTTCCACACAAGTTCCCACGTCCAATTTGCTGGAAATGCGCAGACCGTATTCCTTGCCAAAGTAAATTTGCAGACGGTCGTTGACGTTTCGAATGCCGATGCCAGTGCGCTCTTTGGGGCCGTGCTGCATGATGGCGGTGATTTGCTCCTGGCTCATGCCCACACCATTGTCCTGGACTCGGAAGAGAATGTCGTCCCCATCCTGCAAGACATATACATCGATCTCGCCCTCTTCCACCAACAGATCCAGGCCGTGGTTGATGGCATTTTCGATGATGGGTTGGAGAGTAATTTTATTGCACAAGTAGTCCAGACAGGCGGGGTCCACATGAAAGTGGTAGGTGAACTGATTTTTGTATCGATATTTTTGAATTTGCAGATAGCTTTCGGCGTGCTCAATTTCTTTGGCAATGGAGATCAGCTCATGGCCCTTGCTGATGCTGATGCGGAACAGACGGGCCAGAGCATGTACCATTTTGACGGCATCGGCGTTGCGTCCTTGTTCACACATCCATGCGATGGAGTCTAAGGTGTTGTAGAGAAAATGTGGGTTGATCTGGGCTTGCAGGGCCTTCAGTTCCGTTTTACGCAGATTCAGCTCTTCTTCGCGCACGGTGGTCATCAGCTGCTGGATGCGCATGACCATGTGGCCAAAAGAGCAAGACAACTCCTGAACCTCCCGGGTTCCTCCCACAGGGTGGTAGTCGAAGTGATCGGCATCTGCCTCAAAATTCTCCATGGCAGAGGCCAGTCCCCGCAGGGGACGGCCCAGCAGACGGGAGAGCAGCCAACTGGTAAGCAGAGCGGCAAGGAGCACCATACAGCCCAGAACCAAAGAGAGCTGGATCATCTCCCGCACGTTGCGGTTGACCAGCTCGTCCACATAGCTGACACCTACCACACGCCAGTCGCTGCCCTCCACACTGGTGAGGGAATAGATAACAGTGTCGTTGGCGTGAGCGCCATCCTCCAGTTGTGCCAGGCGAGAGGTATCTTCCGACTTCAAACCGGAATAGAGCAGCTGTTGTTGGGGATGGTAGACCATGTTGCCCTCTTGGTCCATCAAAAAGCAGTAGCCCCGCTGTCCAATACTTACATTATTGATATAGTTGGAGATGCTGGAAAAGCTCAAATCCAGGGACACCCAAGCAGCAGAACCTCCTACCGGAAGGGGGGCGGTCATGGTGACCACCCAGGGGTAGTACCCCTCAAAAATACTCTCCACATGGGGGGTAGACATATAAGATCCGGTGGAGCTGGAGGCCCGGGCGTAGTCAAAGGAGAGATTTTGAAAGATATCCTCTTTGGCGTCCCGGCCTGGAGACCAGCACTGTAACAGCCTGCCTTCGGCGGAATAGCTGGTTACCGCCACCACGTCAGGGCGGAACTCCAAGAATGCAGAGAGTAATTCATCCCGACTTTCATCGGATTCGGACATGGACTGCTCCACCAATTCCATGGCCTGGTCCATATTGGACAGGTAATCTGAGACGGTGTTGGATACCTGAGACACTGCCTGCACGCTGTTGGTGCAGGCGCTTTGCACCATGGCGTTGCGGTATCGGTCCAGGAAGAGGACGATGAAGCAGAGCAGGATGATGGCCACCACCCCCACCACCATGGTGACTAGAATGGTGGTGATGCGCAACCCGGTTTGATACGCCTTGCTCATCAGCTTTCACCCGCTTTCTCCGCCTCCAGACGGCGGCGCATGGTATTGGGGGACTCGCCGCAGTATTTTTTAAAGCAGTAGCTGAAGTAATGCTGGTCGGTGTAGCCGCACCGTTGTGAGATGTCCTGGATTTTCAGGTTGGAGTGGGTGAGCATGTCTCGGGCGGCCTCCATGCGTTTTCGGATGAGAATGTTAATGAAGGTCTCGCCGGTATATTTTTTGATGCATGCGCTCAGGTGGTTGGGGCTGACGTCCAGCATACCGCTGAGGGAAACCAGAGACAGATCCACATCCATATAGTGCTGATCCAGCGCCTCCAAGGCGCGCTGGCAAAGAACGTTACCACCCTTGGCGGATGGGGCCAAGTCACTGATAAATTGCACACAGCTCTCTGAGGGGTCTCCCTGGCGTAACGCCTCCATGGCCTCTTTGTAAGCGGTGTGGAGAGCAGTGAGAGAGCGAGCCATGCGGCTGACGCCAATGCGGCAGCCTTTGCCCAGAATACGGGCGGCCATCTGGGCAATCTCGTCGGCCAGTATGTGCAGATACTCTTCAAAATCCGAGGGATTTCCCATCAACACGGAAATGACTTTGCCTGAGGCATAGAAGTTCACACCGCGGAGGTACTTGGCGGCCAGCGTGTTGACCGAGGCGACAAAAGCGGGGGTGGTGCGATTGGATCCGTCCTCTTCCAACAGAGAGGTGACCATCACGGTATAGCAGGGCCGGTCCAGACTGTCCCGAAGCAGACCGCACTCCCGGGCATAGGCCACCGTTTGCTCCTCGTCCCCGGGTTCGGCGTAGTCGTCCAGCACCAGAGGCATGAGCATGGCAGCGCGCAGATCTTGCCCTGCACCTTGAGAGGCAGCTTGGCGGAACATCTCGAATTGTGCGTCAATCTTCTGGCGGATGTTACACAGCTCGGCCCCCAGACCCTCCAGGGTCAGGGGTTTGAGCATGTAGCTGATGATGTTGTACTGGATGGCCTGCTTGGCGTACTCAAAGTCATCATAGCCGCTGAGAAAGGCGATGTTGGTGGCTGGGCGCACCTCCCGCACATGGCGGGCCAACTCGATGCCGGAGATAAAGGGCATGCGGATGTCGGTCAAAAGTAGATCTGGTTCATACTGCTCCACCATCTGTAGGGCGTCCAGGCCGTTGCTGGCGCTGCCCAGCAGGTTGAACCCATAATCCTGCCAGGGGATCATGGAACATACTGCCTCACGCAGCTCATCTTCGTCGTCGGCAACGATTACCGTGTATAAACTTTTTGTGGCCATAGGGGCACCGATCCTTTCGCTGTAAACCACTGTGGGGGTTCGGGACATTGTATCCCACAGAAGGACAAATTTGCAATTGCATAACTCCTTTTATTATATCAGAATTGTGCCAGATAGACAAATATTTCTTGGTGTGAAATGTGTGGAATGAATGAAGGTGTGGAGGCAGCTGGTCAGGCATCGCCCAGCCGAGTAATCGTGGTAGAGAAAGCATCGGCCAGGTAACTTCCTCCCGTGGGGACAATTTGCAGGGTGGTGGGGACGTTGGTTACCGAGATGGGGACGGTAAAGGATGGCTCAGAGGACTGGGTGGGGGTTTGAAAGGTGAAGGGAACGGAGGCCCCGGGGACGATGGAACCGTTGACCTCCAGAGATGTATTGATGTTCACCGGGAAGGTGTTGTTGCTGGTGGGGGAGATGACACCATGAAATTCCACCGAATAGATCCCGGGCTTGGTGATGGTTAAGGTGTCGCTGCCGGGGGTGTGAGAGATGTCACTGCCCAGGCTCAGAGCAGTCCGGTCAAAGATGAGAGGGGTGCCGGAGGCCCCTGGCTGAGGCGGGGTGGAGTAGGCAGAGACCAGGCTCACTGGCTGAGAGGCACCGGGCAAGCCCTGTGGAATGGTGAAATTCAGCACGGCGTTTTGAGCGGTACCGGAATTGGTCACCTGAGCTGGGGTGCCTGGGGCTCCGGTGGTGACCGTGCCGATGGTAATGGTGGCAGCGGCCCCGGGAGGACCTGGTGGGCAGATGGTGCAGGGCAGAGAAGTGGGGGGCAGAGTATGACAGAAGGTGGGATGCGCAACATGGCATCGACAATGGCAATGACGTCTCATAGTTCCTCCTTTGCGCTGAGGCGGATGTGTTTGGTACAGCCTATGCCGGAAAGGGTGGAAAGGTCCCTGAGAGGGGGAAGTTTTCGTTGACGAATGGGGGTATAGGTGTACAATAGAGGGTAGAAGGAACGTGTCAGGAAACCAGCGCAACCATAGGAAAGGAGCGAGTCGATGCAATACCACATTGGTCTGGATGCCTCCATGGTGGAGGGAGCAAAATACGCCGTTCTGGCGGGTGATCCCGGACGGATTGAAGCCATCGCCCAGGGGATGGAGCGGCCCAAATTCCTGGCCAGTAACCGGGAATATACCAGTTATCTGGGCTATCTGAATGGACAGCCCGTGGTGGTGATGTCCCACGGGATTGGCGGCCCATCTACGGCTATTGCTGTGGAGGAGTTGGCTCAACTGGGGGTGACCACCATGATCCGGGTGGGCACCAGCGGTGGCATGCAGCAGCAGGTGCGAGCCGGGGATGCGGTGATTGTCCAGGCGGCCATTCGTCAGGACGGCACCAGTCGGGAGTATCTGCCCATTGAGTACCCGGCTGTGGCGGATTTTCAGGTAACAGCCGCTTTGAAAACGGCGGCCGAGCGTGGCCATGTGCCCCATCATGTGGGAGTGGTCCAGTGTAAGGACAGCTTTTACGGGCAGCATGCGCCCCAGCGTATGCCTGTGGGGGGAGAACTGCTGGCCAAGTGGGAGGCCTGGATCAAAGGCGGAGCCTTGGTCAGTGAGATGGAGACGGCAGCTCTGTTTGTGGTCTCCTCTGTGCTGCGGGTGCGGGCTGGAGCGGTGATGCTGTGCATCTGGAACCAGGAACGGGATCAGGCAGGACTGCCCCATGAGGAGTGCCATGACACCCAGGGGGTTATTGACCTGGCCATTGCTGCGGTGGCAGAGCTGATGCGGCAGGATGGTAACCCATAACAAAATTTGATCTTTCTATTAGAATCCCTTATTTTTCATTTTGCATCCCTTGGTGTAGAATGGGGATAGAGTTGAAATTTGGAATATGGAAGATACGAAGAGAAACGGAGTGGAGCAGATGAAAATTGTAGTGGCAGGCGGTGTTGCAGCCGGGACAAAGGCGGCAGCCAAGCTCAAGCGAGAAAATCCCAATGCAGAAATTGTGATTTATACCAAGGGAAAGGATATTTCCTATGCCGGATGTGGACTGCCCTATTATGTGGGCGGCGCCATCGAGAGCCGGGAGGAACTGATTGTCAACTCGCCCAAGAAGTTCATGGGCCTGACCGGAACCCAGGTATACACCCAGCACGAGGTGGTGGGTGTGGATGCCCAGGCCAAGACCGTCACCGTCCGAGGGGATGGGGAGAAGACGGTGGCCTATGACAAGCTTATTTTGGCAGTGGGAGCCACTCCGGTGGTACCTCCTGTGGCTGGGGTGAATCTGCCCGGCGTATTCACCATGCGTACCCCCGACGATGCCATTGGGGTGCGGGCTTACGCAGAGAGCCATTTCTGCCGCCGTGCTGTGGTGGTGGGCGGTGGATTCATCGGCCTGGAAGTGGCGGAAAACCTGATGTCCCGTGGCCTGAGCGTCACCGTGGTGGACATGGCCACTCAGCTGATGCCCAACATCTTCGATGGGGAGATGGCCGACTACGTGCGCCGTCAGCTCCAGGCCAAGGGCATGCGTGTGCTCACTGGAACTGCTCTGTCCGGCATCACGGGACAGGAGCAGGTGACGGGGGTGGAGACCAGCACCGGGAGCATCCCTGCTGACCTGGTGGTATTGGCCATTGGAATTCGCCCCGCCACCGCCTTTTTGGAAGGCACAGGCCTGGAGATGGACCGGGGATGCATTGTCACCGACTCCTTCCAGCGCACTAATTTGGACGATATCTACGCCGTGGGCGACTGTGCTCTGGTGAAAAACCGGGTGACCGGGAAAAGACAGTGGTCTGCCATGGGCTCCACAGCCAACATCGCCGGACGCTGCCTGGCGCTGAACCTGTCCGGCAGCCATTGGGAGTATCCCGGCTGTCTGGGCACCGGTGTGGTGAAGCTGTCTGAGGACTGGAACGCCGGCCGTACCGGACTGACGGAGGCTCAGGCCCGGGAGGCTGGATTTGATGTTATCACAGCCCTGAGCATTTTGGATGACAAGGCCCACTATTATCCCGATGCCTCCAGCTTCATCACCAAGGTCATCGCCGACCGCACCTCCCACAAGCTGCTGGGCGTGCAGGTGTTGGGCCGGGGAGCTGTGGATAAGATGGCGGACATCGCCGTGACAGGCATCTCCATGGGTGCCTGTGTGGAGGACTTCATCACCATGGACTTTGCCTATGCGCCTCCCTTCTCCACCGCCATTCACCCCTTTGCCGCCGCCTGTGGTATCCTGCTCAACAAGCTGGAGGGGCGGCTGGAATCCTTCACTCCCGCGGAGTACGCCGCCGGGGCTGCGAAGGACTACCGGGTGCTGGACGCCCATCCGGCTCCCACCATTGCCGGAGCGGAGTGGGTGGACCTGACCAATCTGGAGCCCTTGGTGGGTAAGATTGGCAAGGAGGAGAAGCTGCTGCTGGTGTGTGCCAAGGGCAAGCGGGGTTACCTCACCCAGAATAAGCTGCGCGCTCTGGGCTACACCAACACCCGGGTGCTGGAGGGCGGCGCTACCTTTAACGTGGTGCGGGTCACCATGCCCGCCGGCGGCACTTTGAGCGCTCAGGAAATCAAGCGGGTGAAGGGTCTGGGCTGCCTGCAAGATAAGCGCACCCCCAACATGTTCAATGTGCGTGTCATCACTCGAAACGGAAAGATCACCACCGAGGAGCACCGCACGGTGGCGGAGGCTGCCGAGCGATTTGGAAGCGGGGAGATTACCATGACCACCCGCCTGACCCTGGAGATTCAGGGGGTTCCCTACGAGAATATCCAGCCCCTCATCGACTTCCTGGCTCAGCACGGTCTGGAAACCGGAGGGACCGGCTCCCTGGTGCGCCCCGTGGTGTCCTGCAAGGGGACCACCTGCCAGTACGGACTGGCAGACACCTTTGCCCTGAGTGACATCATCCATGAGAGATTTTATAAGGGGTACCACCATGTCACTCTGCCCCATAAGTTTAAGATTGCTGTGGGGGGCTGTCCCAACAACTGCGTCAAGCCTGACCTGAACGACCTGGGTATTGTGGGACAGCGGGTTCCCATGTGGGACTTTGCCAAGTGTCGGGGCTGTAAGATATGTCAGGTAGAGAAGGCCTGTCCCATCCACGCAGCCAAACTGGAAGACGGCGTGCTGAAGGTGGACGCTGACTGCAACAACTGCGGCCGCTGCAAGGGCAAGTGTCCCTTCGGTGTGACGGAGGAATATGTCAGCGGCTATAAGGTGTACATTGGCGGACGCTGGGGCAAGAAGATCGCCCACGGCACCTCTCTGGAGAAGGTGTTCACCTCCCAGGAAGAGCTGCTGGACGTGGTGGAGCGAGCCATTCTCTTATTCCGGGACGAGGGCCTCACGGGAGAGCGCTTCTCCGACACCATCCAACGTCTGGGCTTTGACTACGTCCAGGATAAGCTGCTCCACGGAGAGATCGAGAAG
>CALWXL010000042.1 GCA_944385485.1 uncultured Oscillospiraceae bacterium | reverse complement strand
CCCGAGAAGAAGAAGATCTCTCTGGGCATGAAGGACCGCAGCCAGGAGCCCTGGACTGTGTTCACCAGCAAGTACTCTGTGGGCGATGTGGCCAACGTGCGCATCGTCAAGCTGATGACCTTCGGCGCCTTCGCCGAGATCGTTCCCGGCGTGGACGGCCTGATCCACATCTCTCAGATCGCCGATCACCGTGTGGAGAAGCCCGGTGACGAGCTGGCTGAGGGCCAGATGGTGGACGCCAAGATCATCGCCATCGACGAGGAGAACAAGAAGGTGTCCCTGTCCATCCGCGCTCTGCTGGAGGGCAACGACGTGGAGGAGACTGAGGAGACCGAGGAGGTCTAATCTCCCTGTTTGAACCCATTCATCCCCCGGCTTCGGCCGGGGGATTTTCTTTGCAAAGGAGTGACGTGATATGCCGGATGTGGTGCTGACCCCTTGTGCGGACTACTCCGTCCCAGAGGTGGAGCGGGCGCTGAAGGAGGTGCTGGAGCCTTTAGGAGGCCTGGAGTGGGTGACACCGGGGATGAAAATCGCCATCAAGGCCAACCTGGTGACCTTCCTCAAGCCGGAGCGGGCGGCCACCACCCACCCGTCCCTGCTGTGCGCCCTGGTGCGGATGCTCACCCAGCGCGGGGCCTATGTGGTGGTGGGGGATAGCCCCGGTGGACTGTACAACGCCGCCTTTGTGGGACGGGTGTACCAGGCCACCGGGATGGACCAGGTGGAGCAGGCAGGGGGACACCTGAACCGAGATTTCGGCCACACCCCGGCGGAGTACCCGGAAGGGAAGGTGTGCCGTCAATTTACCTATACCTCCTACCTCTCCCAGGTAGATGCCATCATCAATTTCTGTAAGCTGAAAACCCATGGGATGATGGCCATGACCTGCGGGGCCAAAAATATGTTTGGCGCAATCCCTGGGGCTATGAAGCCGGAGTACCACTTCCGCTTTCCCGACCCCCGGGACTTTGCCCGGATGATCGTGGACCTGGACGAGTATTTTAAGCCCCGTCTTACCATTGTGGACGCCGTGACGTGCATGGAGGGCAATGGGCCTACCGGAGGTACCCCTCGCCATGTGGGCCTTGTAGCGGCCTCTGAGAGTCCCCACAAGGTGGATCTGGTGTGTGCCAAGCTGTTGGGGCTGCGCCGGGAGGAGGTGCCCACCCTGGAGGCGGCTCTGGAGCGGGGGCTGATCCCGCCCACAGCGGAGGAACTGACGGTGCAGGGCCATGTGGAGGACTTTGTGGTGCCCGACTTCCAGCGCATTGAGACGGGCAACGGTCACCTCTTTGAGGGGGATGGAAAACACCTGTCCGGCCGCCTGCGGGGGGCGCTGATGGCCAAGGTGTTCAGCCAGAAGCCCAAGGTGGTGCGCCGCCACTGTGTGGGCTGTGGCGTGTGCCGGGATATTTGTCCCGCCAAGACCATCCGCATCGAGAAGGGAAAAGCGGTCATTGACCGGGAAGGGTGCATCCGCTGCTTCTGCTGCCAGGAGTTCTGCCCCAAAAGCGCCATGGTGGTTCACCGTACCTGGGTGGCCAGACTTCTGGAGAAATAAAAAGAACCCGGCTAAGCCGGGTTCTTTTATTATGTAGGCTGTGCCAGGGTGAACAGGGAGTAGAAATAGCCCTTTCGGTCCATGAGGGCGGAGAAGGAGCCTTGCTCCTGAATGCGTCCGTCCCGAAGCACCAGAATTTCGTCGTACTGGGCCATAAGATTAGCCTCCAGGCGGTGGGTGACCACAATACGGGTGGTGCCGTCCAAATCCAGGATGGCCTGGGTCACCGAGGCGGCGGTGGCGTTGTCCAGGGCCGCGGTGGCCTCGTCCAGCAGCAGCACTGGGGTCTTGCGCAGCAGACACCGGGCGATGGAGATGCGCTGTCCCTCGCCGCCGGACAGGTTCACGCCGTTTTCTCCACAGCGGTAGTCCTCGCCCCGCTCGTGGAGCAGCTGGGACAGCCCGGAGCGCTCCACGGCGTCCGTCACCTCCTCTTCCGGGAAGGAGCGGAACATGGTCAGGTTATTGCGGATGGTGTCGTCAAAGAGGAATACATCCTGCCCCATGAGACTCATCAGGTCGTAGAGGCTGTGGGCGTCCACCTCCCGCAGCTCCACCCCGTCCACGGAGATGGAGCCGGAATAGGCCCCGCTGGCCCCCATGAGCAGGTGGAGCAGGGTGGATTTACCCGAGCCGGAGCCGCCCACAATGGCGTAGGTTTTTCCGGCCTGGAATTGGGCGGTGACATCCCGCAGCACCGGCTTGTCCGGCTCATATCCAAAGGAGACATGGTCCAGGGTGATGGCTTGGCTCAGGGTGGCGGGGATGGCCACGCCGCTCTCCTGCTGGTTCTGGGCGGTGAGCTGGGCCAGCTTATCCATGAGGGCCAGGGCAGCCTTGCGGGCGGCCCAGTATTGGGGCACCGTCTGGATGGGGCTGAGGAGCAGGCCGCACAGGTTGACCATGATGAGCACCGTACCGGCGGTGATCTCTCCTCGGATGGCCAGATAGGCCCCGAAGAGGAAGATGCCGAACTGGACCAGGAAGCCCAGGCAGCTCCCTAGAATGGAGATGAAGCTGGCATACCAGCGGCGGCCCTCCTTGGTGTGCTCCAGACTGGCATTGGTTTGGGTAAAGCGAGAGAGAACCTGTCCCTCTGCCTTGAAACTTTTGATGACGGGAAAACCGGTGAGCAGGTCTTTGAGCATGGCCACATAGCCCTCGTTTTGCTCGCTGACTTGCTTTTCCCGGGCGGCCAACCTTCCGCCTGTGGCCAAGGTGGCGGCAATGGGGACCAGGCTGAGCAGGATGGCGGCCAGGGCCAGCTTCCAGCTGTACCAGAGCATCATGAGAAGGGAACCCAGGAACATGAGGGTTTGGGAGAGGAGCAGGAAGAACTGGTTGAGGTAGTTCTCTTCGATGGAGTTGGTGTCGTTGGTGAGGGCGGAGAGATACCGCCCGGTGTTTTCCTGGGCGAAGGCCCGGATGCTCTTCTGGGACAGCTGGGAAAAGGCGAGATCCTTGTACTGGGCCAGAGCACGGTGGATAAATCGGCCCTTAAAGCGATACATGATGAGTTCGCTGATCAGAATGACTGCGGTCAGGCCCAGACAGAACCAGAGGGTAGCGAGAAGCTCTTGCAGATCTCCGGTGGTCATAATATCCAGGATGTGGCCCAGAAGGTAGGAGACAATGAGGTTCCACAGGGAGCCCAGGCAGATGAGTGCTGTGGCGACGACAAAGCAAAACCGATTGCCCCGGAACATGGCCCGGGTGTAGAGGGTGCGGTCAAGGGGTTGTTTCATGATTGGCTCTCCTTTTTCTCTGGGGGTGGGGTGAGGATGGGACGATCACGGGTGTCACAGGCAAACACGTAGGCATCCTCCGGCTGCATGACCCAGCGGGCCAAGAACAGGAAGGGAACCAAGGAAAAGTTGTTGTGGAGGGTGTAGACCTGGGTGGGACCGTCCTCCAGTTCCAAATCCTTTTTCTTCAATAGCTCACATTCTGCCATTTTGGGGAGTGCTGCCAGCACATCATCCAAGGGGAGTTTGGTGTGTTTGGCAATGGCGGAGGGGTGGTAGAAGCTTCCCTCTTGCCCGTGAAGGTACAGGAGAATTTCCAAAGCGCTGGGGAGGGACAGGGCAGCGAACAGTTTCCGACACCGCTCTGGGTCAGGGAGATTACTTTGGTATCCTTTCACAGGCTCCGGCAGCAGCAAGAAGAGGGGAAAGTCCTGAGCCAGGACCCCCAGAGCTAAACCTTCCTCTGTGGTGACATAAGCACGAATCCAATAAGTGGGCAAGCTGGTTGAAGGGGTAGGAATCACGTTGTCGATATAACAGGTGGATTGCACGGAAATGGATGGGATGATGCCAGAGCCCATCAGGTTACTGCCCAGGTACGGAGAGGAGACAGCAAGCAATTTAAACAGGGCAGAGAAGCGCTGCTCTATGGGCATAGACATCAGCCACTGTTGAAACTGGGTGGTTATGTCGGCGGTGGACGGGTCCGCCCGACCAAAGAGAGCATCGATGCTCACCCCAAGACGGTCGGCCAGCACGGGCAGCAGCTCCACATCTGGGGCTCCGCCTTTTTCCCATTTGCTCACTGCCTGGGCGGATACACCCACCAACTGCCCCAACTGCTCCTGGGTCAGCCCCCGCTCTTTGCGCAGGCGGGTGATGGTGGCACTCAAAGACTGGTTCATGGAAATTCCTCCATTCGCTTGATGGTTGTATTATAGGGAAAATGGCGGTTGAGTGCAATGGAGGAAATCTTGAGCAAATTCAACCAATGGTTAAGCGGAAAGGGAAACCCTCTTGCAATGGGGAGAAAGGGAGGGTATGATGGTAGGGAGAAACGAACGTGGGGGAGGTGAAAGAATTGGACGAAGGGCGCATCTTAGCGGCGGTGGACCACACCCTGCTGCGCCCCACTGCCACCTGGGAGGAGATCCGCCAGATTTGCGACGACGGGGTGGCCTATGGCTGCGCCTCGGTGTGCATTCCGCCCAGCTATGTGGAGCAGGCCAGTCAGTACCTGGCGGGGCGGCTTCCGGTGTGTACCGTCATTGGATTTCCAAACGGCTACTCCACCACAGCGGTGAAGGTGTTTGAGACCCGGGATGCCCTTGCCCATGGAGCCACGGAGATCGACATGGTGGTGAACCAGGGTTGGGTCAAGGACGGACGATGGGAGGAGATCTTGGCAGAGCTGCGGGCGGTGAAAGAGGCCTGTGGGGAACACATCCTCAAAGTGATTGTGGAGACCTGTGCGCTGACCCAGCAGGAGAAGGTGAAGCTGTGTGAGCTGGTGACGGACAGCGGGGCGGACTTCATCAAGACCTCCACCGGGTTTGGCTCTGGTGGAGCCACGGCGGAGGATGTGGCCTTGCTGCGAGCCCATGTAGGTCCGCAGGTGCAGGTGAAGGCCGCCGGAGGCATTGCATCCCTGGAGGATGCCCAGGCCTTCCTGGACCTGGGGGCTGACCGGCTGGGAACCTCCCGGATTGTGGCGCTGATGAAGACAAGAGGCGTGTCGAATCACGTCGAAAAATCAGAATGAAATTTCTTTTGTTTTCCCCGGAGATATAGTAGAATGGGAAGAGGAAACAAGAGATGGAAGGTGGGATGGAATTGAATCAGCAACGGGCGATTCGAGATGTCCTGCGCTCCATGGGATTGTTGGGCGATTCTCTGTCCATGCGCCAGCTGGTGTGTGCGGTGGAATTGGCCCACCGCAATCCAGAATTGCTGCTGAGGGTGACCAAGGGGTTGTACCCGGCAGTGGCAGCACACTTTGACCAGGCTACTCCATCGACGGTGGAACGGAATTTGCGGCTGATCCGGGATCAACAGTGGACCAAAGGGGACCCGGAGCGGCTGAGAGAAATGGCTGGATTCCCCATTCGGGTCAAGCCCACGACCGGGGAATTTGTGGACATTATCTGTTACTACATGGAGGCCAAAGGGGCCTTCGAGGACTGAATACCGAGAATGGAGATGGACTGTATATGAAAGAGACATATCGTGTGCTGCGGGGAGACGGAGCGAATTGGGAGGGCATTCCCAAGCTGGAACTGAAGGAGACCGGATGGCTGGAGCCTGTGGGCGTGACAGCCTGGGCCAGCCTCTGCCACGATGGTGAGAAGCTGTATGTCCGCATGGGGGCACAGGAGAGCCACATTCGGGCCACCCTCACCGGGACCCTGGACCAGGTGTGCAACGACAGCTGTCTGGAGTTTTTCTTTGCGCCCGATGCCGCGGACGCCAGATACTTCAACTTTGAGTGGAATCCTCTGGGTACGCTGAATCTGGGCTTTGGCGGTACCCGTCCCACCCGGGTGCGCCAGATCGTCAAGAAAATGGACGAGCTGTTTTGCCCCACTCCCTGGCAGGAGGGGGACAGCTGGGGCATCCAGTTCCAAATCCCCGCAGAGTTTGTGGCCCGCTACTTCCCCAACTTTACTCTGACGGGGACCTGTGAGGCCAACTTCTACAAGTGCGGCGATGAGACCGATCATCCCCACTACCTGGCCTGGTCGCCCTTGACCAGCGACAAGCCGGATTATCACCGCCGAGGGGACTTTGGAACCCTGGTGATGGAATAAAAAATGTGCAGGCCGTACCTGGTACGGCCTGCACATTTTTTGTTAGGATTTCTTTTTCCGCTCTGCTCGCTTTTTCAACAGCTCTTTGCGGGCTGCAGCTGCGGAGGCCTTCAGGTCATCGGACAGACTGGCATAGCGGCTGGTGAGGTGCATGTTGGCATACTTGCGCCGGAAGGAACGGGAATACCGCTCCAGACGGGCAATCTGCTGGGAATAGCGGGTGCGCATGGCAGCGGATTGAGATTCCAGACGCTGTTCCAATTCCGCCCGGCCCAAAGAGAGCTGCACCTGGGCTTCGTCCCGGGCTGCGGCCAACTTGACCACCAGCTGAGACACCAGAGCCAGGTGGCGGATGGTGAGGGCGGCATCCACCAGCAGAATCACCAGTAGGGAGATGCACAGAGTGTTGACCAACCACAGGGGGATGGTGTCATAAAGCCGCTCCACCGGGGGATGAATCCAGAAAATGACCACATAGGACAGCACACCCCAGGTCAGCGCGATGGACAGGCAGACCCGACCCTTGATGTTAAAGCGGTGGTTGGAGTAGTCCCAATACCGCACATGGGTGGTGGTCTCCAGAATCCAGGCCACAAAGTACTCCCATGAGGTCATGACCACCACGGCGGTGGGGTAAAAGAGAAGTAAATTGCTTTTCAGTGGGGTGAAAAAGAGAATCATCAAAAGCACGCCGGCTCCGTAGATGGGGCACACCGGGCCATAGAGAAAGCCGCGGTCCACCAGACGGTGCTGCAAGATGGAGCAATAGCAGGTTTCCATCAACCATCCCAGGAAGGAATAAAAAATGAAATAAAGGATCAGGGCTTGAATGGGATATCCCAGAATGGTCAAGAGTTTTCACCTCGCTGTTCCGGATCGTTTAAGAGTACCCCCAGCACCCCGTTGTAGATCCGATCGGGGTGTTGGGTAAAGCGTTGGGCAATGTCCTCTCCTTCCTCTTTGGTGGCCGTGAGCAGAGAGAGGGTGAATAGGTTGTCCCGGTCGTCGTCCAGCATCAGCCGCACGGTGTAGAAGGTGCCGTCGGGGGAGGGGTCCACCTGGCTGCGCACCTGTGCCTTGCGCTTGAGGGCGGCGTTGAAGGGGGCCAGACGCTGGTCGCAGCGCTGGCGGATGACGGGGGAGAGGCTGCTCTCGCCGTCGGCACAGTTGCGGCGGCCCTTGTCGGTGGGGGCGTAGAAGTCGCCCTCCCGCACCAGGTGGCCGCTGTCCAGCAGCTCTGAGACGGCCTCGGCAAAGACGAAATAGTCCACACCGTCGTCGCACATCACCAAATCGGTGAGGGTGGCAAAGTCAATGGGGGCTGCAACTCGGGTGAGAATATAGAGAATGAGCAATTTGATGTCCAATTTGCTGTGTATGAATCCAAAACGGGCCATGGTTTGTTCCTGCCTTTCTTGGGATAACCGTCGATGCTTCGACTGGTTCTATTATACCGAAAAAGGCAGACGCTTACAAGGGAAAACTGGAACGGGGCTCAGCTTTCCCCGGCCAGTGCACCCCGTACCACCAGGGCGTGGTAGAGCCGCACCAGGATACTCCAGGTGGGGCGATCCAGCTCACCGGTGACGGGGAGTTGGGCCAAGGCCTGCAACTGCTTGATGTTTTCCGTGTCCGATTGGGGGGAGGACTGAAAATTGTTGAGAATGTGGGAGAGGGAGTCCAAAACTGTGCGCACAAAGTTCCACTCCGGAGAGCCGGAGGGAGAGGCAGTGTATTGCGGGGAGATGATTTGCAGGGGGACGGGGGCGCCGTCCCGTTGGGCGATGAGATCTGCCTGCACCCGCAGGGCCAGCCAGGTGGCGTAGTCCACCACTCCGGTGACCGGTAGGCCAAAATCCCGCTGGAAGATCATCACGGCCTCTAGGGTGCGCTCTCCGAACACCCCGTCCTCCACCAGTCGAGGAATTGCGGGATGGGTGAGGGAGATCAGATTGAGCATATGCTGAATGTCCCGTACTGGAGCGCCGGTTAGCTGTAATTCCATCAAAACAAGCCTCCTTAATCATTGCTGCCATAGGAGAGGGAGTAGCCAGGAAATTGCCCGGCCACGAACTGATTTTCAATGTCTGAGGGGGAGGTGGGAAGATTGGCATTGGCCAGGGATGTGGTGGCAATGCCCACGTATTCGTCGTAAATTTTCAGCCAGGTGGCATTGTCCACCACTCCAGTGACGGGGAGGCCAAAGGCCTTTTGGGCATCTTTGACCGCCTGGAGGGTTTTGGGACCAAAGATCCCATCGATGTCCAGCATAGGCAGTGTGAAAGAATATTGCCCAATGAGAGAGAGAAAATACTGTAAGGCAGATACCGCGGGGCCTCGGTCGCCGCTGCGCAGCGTCTGAATGCCGGAGGGGCCTTGCACCTGGGTGAAACTCTGCCCCTCGCTGACCAGCTCAGAGAGTTTGGTGACGGCCACATAGAGGAACACCAGCTTATACCAGGTGGCCCGGCCCACAATACCATCCACGCTCAGGCCAAACACGGATTGGAACACCCGCACTGCCTCCTCGGTTTTGGGGCCGAAGATGCCGTCCACCTGGGACAGGCGGGGGATAGCCGGATAGTTTTGCCCGATGCGGTTGAGCATGGCCTGGAGCACCACCACATCCTCCCCGGTGGACCCTTTGCGCAGGGGATAGCCGGGGTAGGAGTTGGGGACATCCCGGATGGGGGCGTCGTTGACCAGTTCGATGTTGTCCCCGTAGTATCGGCGCAAAATGGTCATGTAGTCCGCCCCCTCATGGGCCATGGCCTCGCTGCCCCACTGGGAAAGCCCGTCACAGGTGGATGTGGTGCCGTTGCAGAACTTGGCCGCCAGAGGCTCCACAAATCCCACCCTTCGAATATAGGTAGTGAATAGATCGTCCACCAGTCGGTCGATGTTTTCAAAGGTGCTCCGGCCTTTGATGAACTTCTGGTCGTTTTGGGTCTCGCTGGTGATGTCAAAGTTATAGCCCCGACTGGGGTAGAATTCGGTATAGACCCGGTTGAGGGCAAAGGAGATCTGGGCCAGAATATTGGCTTTCAAGGCCTCCTGGGACCAGGTGGGGTACACCTCGCTGGAGGCCACATTTTTGATGTAGTCGGGAAAGGTGACGGTGACGTTTTCCGCCGCCTGACTGGGCAGGCCCAGGTGTACCGTGATGAATTGGGGGACATAGGGAATGACAGAGACAGACATAGGTTCCTCCTTACAGTGGTTGTGGGGTCACTTGGGTGAGCTGCTGCTCCGGGGAATCGGATTGAGGAATGGACAGGGGGATGAGGGGGACGCTCTGAGTGGTATCCACCCCGGAAAAAATCTGAAGATCTCGGAATACCGCCACCTGGTACCCCGGGTGCTCCACCACCAGGGAGTAGGAGGAGAAGGGGAGGGGAGTACCTGGGTTTTGGCTCAGGTTGGCGTCAGGAGCGGGCAGGGTGATGGGGCCTGCAATGCCGCTCTCGTCGGTGACCAGGGCCGAGAGCAGTTGAAAGCGGCCCTGATCGTCCCGCTGGGAGACCAAGACCGTGGCGCCCAGTATGGGCAGCTGCGCCCGGGACGCGTAGACACGGACGATGAGTGTGCCGGATTGTGCCATGTGAAATACCTCCTTGGAATGAAGAAATATTGCAGGAACACACACAAGCAAATTGACAAACTTGTGACAATGAGATAAAATGCTATGCATATGGTGAAAAGAAATGTTGTATCAGCCGGTTCAATTTTGGCAAAGTGTGAGGGTGTCATATGAAAAAAGATAAGATTTCTTCGGCGGTGATCCGCCGTTTGCCCCGGTATTACCGGCATTTGGATGATTTGTATCGGGCTGGAACCATTCGCATCTCCTCGGGGGCGCTGGCCCAGTCCATGGGACTGACTGCCTCCCAAATCCGGCAGGATCTGTCCTGCTTTGGTGGGTTTGGCCAGCAGGGCTATGGGTATAACGTGGAGCGTCTGCGGGGAGAAGTGGCGGAGATCCTGGGCATGAATAAGGGCCATACGGTGCTCATCCTGGGCGCAGGTAACCTGGGCCGTGCTCTGATTGAGAACTTCCCCTTCCGGGCCAATGGCTTCCGCCTGGTGGCTGCCTTTGATGTGGATCCCCAGTTGGTGGATACCAAGCTGGGAGGCGTCCCGGTGTATCACATTGATGGGCTGGATACCTTTATGCGGGAGCACCGGGTGAGTGTGGCTGTGCTGACGGTGCCCGGCGCGGTGGCTGTGGATACCGCCCGCCGCCTGAGTAAGCTGGGGGTGGACGGGATTTGGAACTTCACCAATGTGGAGCTCCCCGAACAGGAGATGCCCGAGGTGAAGGTGGAGAATGTTCACTTTGCTGACAGCCTCCTGACGTTGAGTTATATGATTTCCGAGGAAGAAGTATGAGTCAAAAAAATTTTTCGGAAAATTGAAAAAACACTTGCAATTCTATTTCGGCTGTGGTAGTATAAGCAAGTCGCCAGGAAACGACACGCGGCTGTAGCTCAGCTGGATAGAGTGTTTGGCTACGAACCAAAAGGTCGGGGGTTCGAATCCCTCCAGCCGTACCAAGACCCCGGATGCGAAAGCGTCCGGGGTCTTGTTTATGACATCACATCTAAAAAACAGCCCGCTGCCTCTATGCAAAGGCAGCGGGCTGTTTCAGCTTATGGATCTGAGACCAACTTGGCGTTGGGATAGATATGCTCCATGCGCTCGTTGGGATAATGTTCATCCAGGAAGTCCGTGATGACATTTCCAGGGGCGTCCGGGTTCATTTGTCGCTGTTGGTATCGGGCCAGGGCCAGGGAAGAGATGAGAATGTTGCAGGCCATGAATACCACCAGCACCACGGTGAGCACGCGTCCCACCTTGCGGGGAATGCGCTCAATGAGGCTGGATAGCCGGGGGTAGAGCAGCTTCATCCAGGCGGCGGCGGCAATGCCCCAGAAAAAGCAGTAGAGCAGGTTGACCCGTCCGGCCAGGTTAAAGGGAATGTGGCTGTAGTCCCAGAACACGGTGCCAAAGACCAGTTCGGTAAACACGCTGCACACGTACTCGTACACACCGCCTACAATAGTGCCAGCCACAAAGAGGTAGCCCTCGCTCTTGTCTTTGTAGCGGTAGAGCAGGGCGGTGAACATCACCGCGCCCAGACCCCACACCACGCTGAAGGGGCCATAGATTAAGCTGCTTCGGCTCATCCAAATGCCCATGGTGGCCCGGCAGAATAGGGTTTCAATGATGTCGCCCAGAAAGGCCGCAATGACAAACAACCAGATCAGCTTAGTCAGGGAACAGCCCTGGGCGAATACGGTGGACTGGACTGCGGGCTTTTGAGAGCCCGGGTGCTCCAGATTTGGGTAAGCGTGGAGCATACGGGCTTGGATGCGCCGGGTGATGGCGTTGCCAAACAGGGAGGAGAGCTCCTGAAAGTCCTGGGGGAGCTGATCCAGACGGCGCAGACGCACCCGCATTTGCACGGTAATGCCCAGGGAGAAGGCCAGGTCAATGGCTACCAGACCCAGGCAGATCAGCAGCACAATCCGGGAGAGCAGGGGTGGGAAGTCTCCCAGCACCAGAGCCAGCAGAGGATTGAGGAATCGGATGCACAGCCAGGCGGCGGCACCCAGCACCAGCAGCATGGGCAGGGAGACGTAGCCGTAGAGGTGGAAGCGGTGATGGGAGAAGTCCCACCATCTGCGGTGGAGCAGCCGCTCCAGTACTACGCCGGTGGCCACTACCAGCACAGTGATCAACACACAGGAGCCCAGAATGAAGAAGAGGGGCCTGTCTGCCAACTCGGAGAGAAATACGGTGGACAAGACGGCCCCAATGCCGTAGATGGGACTGAGAGGCAGGTTTAAAAAGCCTGGGTTGACAAAGGTGTGCTTTCTGACGGCACACACCGATACGCTCAAACACCACCCAAGAAGGGAGTAGATGAGAAAGAACCAGGCCAGTTGGGAGAGCGAATAGGTCATAAAGGACTCCTTTCAAGATAAAATGACAAAAAACTCACCACAGGTAATCTGGGGTGAGTCGATAAGTATGCAGATGTCAGGAAGGCAGGAGCATCAGCGCTGGCTGGGGATAGTCCGATCCTCGCTGAAAATCATGTCGTCCACATCGGTACGTGGATGATCTCTCACGGTTTCACACCTCTTTTCTTGGCTTCTGTTGTGTATTATAGCAAGTCGAAGCGGGAAAGTAAAGAGAGGGTTTTGTAAAATTCAAATAAAGATTGGGAGGGGAAGTCGAACAGGGGAAGAATGTGAGAGGAAAAAACCCTTGCTTTTTTGTTCTGGTTGTATTATAATACACTTCACCGAGTAAAATGACATGCGGGTGTAGTTCAATGGTAGAATGTCAGCTTCCCAAGCTGAACACGGGGGTTCGATTCCCCTCACCCGCTCCAA
>CALWXL010000041.1 GCA_944385485.1 uncultured Oscillospiraceae bacterium | reverse complement strand
CCTGGGGCAGGTTCTGGCTCCACAGCACGGTGAGGTTGGGCTCGGGAGCGGTGCCCAGGTTGGTGAGGGTGTGGAGGTAGCGGAAGCTGTTCTTGGTCACCAGGGTGCGGCCGTCGATGCCCATGCCGCCCAGAGACTCGGTGATCCAGGTGGGATCGCCGCCAAACAGCTCATTGTACTCGGGGGTGCGCAGGTGGCGCACCAGACGCAGCTTGATGATGAACTGGTCGATGAGCTCCTGAGCGCCCTGCTCGTCCAGCAGTCCCCGGTCCAGATCCCGCTGGATGTAGATATCCAGGAAGGTGGCGGTGCGGCCCAGAGAGGTGGCGGCGCCATTGTTCTCCTTCACGCCAGCCAGATAGGCCAGGTACAGGTTCTGCACCGCCTCGTGGGCGTTCTCAGCGGGGCGGGTGACGTCGCAGCCGTAGCGGCTGGCCATGTGGGTGAACTCCTTCAAAGCCCGGATCTGGGTGCTCACTTCCTCCCGCAGGCGGATGCGCTCCTCGGTCATGGGGCCGTCCAGCTCCTCCAGGTCCTTCTGCTTCTCCTCAATGAGGAAGTCGGTGCCGTACAGGGGTACCCGGCGGTAGTCGCCCACCAGACGGCCACGGCCGTAGGCATCGGGCAAACCGGTGAGCAGGCCGGCAGTACGGGCCAGACGGGTGCGCTTGGGGTAGGCGTCAAACACGCCCTCGTTGTGGGTCTTGCGGTAGAGGCTGAAGTGGCGCTCGATCTCCGGGTCCAGCTCATAGCCGTACTCGTGGAGAGCGGACTCGGCCATACGCATACCACCGTACAGGTTGACAATGCGCTTGAGGGGGGCGTCGGTCTGCAAGCCCACAATGACCTCGTTTTCCTGGTCAATGTAGCCAGGCTCGAAGTTGTCGATGCCGGAGACCACATGGGTCTCCACGTCGATGATGCCCTTTTTCAGCTCCTCCACAATGAGGGCGTGG
This sequence comes from uncultured Oscillospiraceae bacterium, assembly GCA_944385485.1. GTDB lineage: Bacteria > Bacillota > Clostridia > Oscillospirales > Oscillospiraceae > Enterenecus. The sequence goes on along the minus strand of CALWXL010000041.1, from coordinate 12,109 downwards.
GCCTTCTCCCACACCTTGGCAGTGCGGGGAGAGACGGGAGCCAGGAAGCTGTCATCTCCGGTATAGGGGGTGTAGTTCTTCTGGATAAAGTTGCGCACATTCACCAGGTGGCGCCATTCGCCGGTGCGAAAGCCCTCCCAGGCGGTGCAGTTGACGTCGATACTCATGGGTATAACCTCCTCAATTGATATGGGGGAATGCTTCATCAAATTTCTTCTGCCACCCGGCCAAATCCTCCTTGGCCAGAGGCTCTACCCCCTCCAGGGGATAGGGAATGCCTAACGTGTGATACTTGTGGACCCCCAGGGTGTGGTAGGGCAGCAGCTCCACCCGGTGCACATTCCTTAAAGTGGAGACAAAATCCAACAGGCCTTGCAAATGCGCGTCCCCGTCGGTGAGCCCAGGCACCACCACGTGGCGCACCCACAGGAGCACCTCCCGGGCCTGCACACAGGCCAAAAACCTCTGCCACTCCCTGGTGTCCCGGCCTGTGACGGCCCGGAACCCCTGGTGGGTGTAGTGCTTGATGTCCAGCAGCACCAGGTCGGTGTGGGTCAGAATCTCGTCATAGTCCCCCAACCCGCACCCGGCGGTGTCCAGACAGGTGTGAATGCCTTCCCGGTGGCACAGCTTCATGGTCTCCACCAGAAACTCCGGCTGCAACAGGGGCTCTCCGCCGGAAAAGGTGACCCCGCCCGTCTCTCCGTAGTAGGGCTTGAACCGGCGCAGCCGCTTCACCAGCTCCTCCGGCTCCATCTCCTTGGCGGCATTTCCTCCGCCCTCCCAGGTGTCTGGATTGTGGCAGTACTGGCAGCGAAGGGAACAACCTTGGAGAAACACCACCGTGCGAATGCCCGGGCCGTCTACCAGCCCCATGCTCTCGATGGAATGGATGCGACCTGTCATGTAAAACCTCCCTCTTTTTTCCAGTTTCAGGATAAAGAAAAAGACCGACGCACTGAGCCCTTTTCTGCCCAGACGGTCGGCCGGCTTCACGATCACACTCCACGTGGTTAATTCCACTTAATACCGCCAGGTGTATGATCACCGTGGGTACAGGCTACTATATCTTGTGTCGTTTGTCAAGCGTGATTTTTATTTCCCAAAATTTTTCAATTTCCAACTCTTTTTTAAGAACTTCGCAAGGAGTTGTATCGAAGTTGTAAAATCTGCACGCTCCACCCGGTTTCCTCCTCCCAACCCGTTGCCTTTTCCCGGTCCTGATACTATAATTGCCCCACACAGGAGCCGTGGGCTCCAGAAACCGAGGGGAGAACCTGAGATGAAAACACCCAAACGTAAGCAAGGCAGTGGGAGCGGCTTGGAGACCGTCATCAATGTGCTGGCTCTGGTGCTGTTTCTTGTGCTGGCCGTTGGCTTTGTGGCCACTGCCATATCCACCCAATTTCTCACCCCCGTGCTCATTGCGGTGCTGGTCGCCGTGGTGGCGCTGCTGCTGGTAGGCGTTTGGGCCTTGCGCCGCAACCGCCGTCCCGGCGTGCGGGCCATGGGCTCGGTGCTGGCCATGATATTCTGCCTGGTGTTTGCCTTTGGCATCGGCTACATCCGGGTGGGCCTGGACACGTTAAACAAGATCACCTCCACCGAAACCCAGACGGTGGCCATGACCGTCTATGTGCGGGAGGGAGACAACCGGGAGCTGAAGGAGCTGATGAGCGCCCCCTGGGGCACCCTGTCCACCGACCGGGACAACACCCAGGCTGCTGTGGCCAAGCTGGAGCAGGAGCATGGCGGCACGTTGACCCACCAGGTCTACCAAAGCCCTTCGGAACTGGTGGATGCCTTGGAGCAGAGTCAGGTGGATGCAATTTTGGTGGGCCAGGGACAGCTGAGCACCTTGGAAGACATCCCAGAGTATGAAACTGTGCTCACCCGTCTGCGCAGCGTAGAGACCATTTCCGTGGAGCTGCAAACCTCCGCCCAGCCCACCACGCCCCCCGCCACCGGCCTGGACCAGGTCATCACGGTGTACATCAGCGGCAACGACTCCCGCAGCAACGACATCAACGCCACTGAGCGCAGCGACGTGAACATCATCGCCATCATCAACCCCAAAACCCGGCAGATTCTGCTGCTCAACACCCCCCGGGACTACTTCGTTCCCCTGTCCGTTTCCGGCGGTGTGAAAGACAAACTGACCCACGCCGGAAACTTTGGCATTGAGGTGAGCATGGATACCCTGGAGATGCTCTATGACACCAAACTGGACTACTACTTCAAGGTGAACTTCTCCGGCTTCCAGCAGATCATTGACGCCCTGGGGGGCATCGACGTGGATTCCCAATATGCCTTTGACTCGTACATTTCCGACTACACCTATGAGAAGGGCATGAACCACCTGGACGGCGAGAAGGCTCTCTTTTACGTCCGGGAGCGATACAACCTCCCCGGCGGTGACTTCCAGCGGGGCGTACACCAGATGCAGGTCATTGAGGCGGTGATGGACAAAGTCCTCTCCCCCTCCATCCTCACCCGGTACGTCTCCTTTATGCAGACCCTTCAGGACTGCTTCCGCACCAATATTCCCTCCGATCTCATCGCCTCTCTGGTACGGGATCAGCTGGACCAGGGGGGAAGCTGGGATATCGTAACCTACTATGTCACCGGCACTGGCAGCAAAGAATACACCTATTCCGTGCCCAACTGGCGGCTGTCTGTCATTATCCCCGACGAGAGCACCGTGGCCACCGCCAAGCAGCTCATGGAGCAGATCCGCAACGATCAGATCATCACCTCCCCGCAGGCATAATCTCACAGGCCGTTGGGCATCCCAAGCCCAACGGCCTGTGCGTTTCTACAAATTCCCTTTTTGGCTCCAAAATTCCCGGATACTTCCATTGCCATTTGACGTATTTTGTACTATAATGTCGAGAAGCTATTTCCTGCGGTCCCTTGGTCCGCACAGTACACTCCCGCCGCTGGTGTCAGCCGTGGGAGAGATGTCAAAGGAAGGAATATTTTTATGGGAAAGAAACCGAATAAGTCCCCCGGCGGTACCCGTGGCTTTGATTTCTACCTGAATAAGGTGGCGCTGGTGGCTTTTACCGCTCTGGCCGTCGTCTTTGTGGTCACTGCCATTTCCACAGAGATGCTCACCCCTCTGCTCATCGCCGCTCTGGCGGTGGTGGTTGCCATCCCCGTCATTGTGGTGTGGTGGCTGAGCCTGCGCCGGGCAAAGCCCATCCGTCTGGCTGTGGGTTCGGTGTTGGCCATGGTGTTCTGCCTGGTCTTTGCCGTGGGCACACGGTACATCCAGATCGGCATTGACACCCTCAACCGCATCACCGAGCAAGAGGATGAGACCGCCTCCATGTGCGTGTATGTCCGCTCGGATGACAACCGGGAGATGGAGCAGCTGCTGAGCGAGACCTTCGGCACTCTGGCTCTGAGCACCGACAACACCCAGGCCGCCGTCACCCAGCTCAACCAGGAGTACTCCACCAACCTCACCACCCAGACCTTCTCCGCCACCACCGATCTGGTGGACGCACTGGCCGACGGAGATGTGAACGTGATTTTGGTGGATCGGGGACATATGAGCATGTTGGAGGACCTGGAAGGCTATGAGCACACCGCAGACAATCTGCGCGAAGTCAAGTCCTTCCACGTGGTGGTGCAGTCCAACAACACGCCCCAGCCTTCCAGCACCGTGTCCAGCGAAGACTCTGTCTTCTCCGTGTACATCAGCGGCAGTGACTCCCGGGACAGCAACATCATGGCCACCGGACGCAGCGACGTGAACATCATCGCCACCGTCAACACGGAGACCCACCAGGTGCTGCTGCTCAACACCCCTCGTGACTTCTACGTGCCCCTGGCTCGCAGCGGTCCCTATGACCTGCCCGACAAGCTCACCCATGCCGGTATCTACGGCGTGGATGAGAGCAAGGACACCCTGGCTCAGTATTACGACATTGACATCGACTACTACTTCCGCGTCAACTTCAGCGGCTTCGAGGATATCGTGAACGCTCTGGGCGGCATCGATGTGGACTGTGAGCAGTCCTTCTCCTCCACCATCTCTGATTACCCCATCTACTATCCCCAGGGAACCATTCATCTGGATGGCTACAAGGCCCTGTACTACGTCCGGGAACGGTACGCCTTTGTCAATGGTGACTACCAGCGCGGCGTCCACCAGATGCAGGTGATCGAAGCGGTGATGAAGAAGGCCATGTCCCCCACCATTCTCACCAGCTACACCTCCATGATGCAGTCCCTGTCTGACTGCTTCAAGACCTCCATCCCCACCGACCTCATCAATTCCCTGGTGCGGGATCAGCTGGCCAACCCCACCCAGGACTGGAACATCGTCACCTACTATGTCACCGGCACGGGCTCCAGTGAGTACACCTACTCCATCCCCAGCCAGAAGGCTTACGTGACCATCCCCGATGAGTCCACGGTGGCCATCGCCAAGGATCTGATGCAGCAGGTGATTGACGGCAAAACCATCACTGCTCCCCAGCAATAATTTATCCCACCAAAGGCCGGATGCAAATGCATCCGGCCTTTTCCTTAGGAGGAATTGATATGTCAAGCATCATTTTCATACAAACCCTGGACCACCCCGGCCTGGACGTCTTCGCCCGACTCACCGAGGCCCAGCTGCGCAACCGAAAGGAGCCGGAAAAGGGCATCTTCATTGCGGAAAGTCCCAAGGTCATCACCCGGGCCCTGGATGGGGGCTATGAGCCCCTCTCCTTCCTCATGGAGGAAAAGCACATCACCGGACAGGCCAGTGACCTGCTGGCCCGGTGCCCTGGTATTCCGGTGTACACCGGGCCCTCGGACCTGCTGGCCCAGCTCACCGGGTTTCCCCTCACCCGGGGGGTGCTGTGCGCCATGCGCCGCCCCGTCCTCCCCACGGTGGAGCAGCTGTGCCGGGACGCCCACCGGGTGGCGGTGCTGGAAGGGGTGTCCGACCCCACCAACGTGGGAGCCATCTTCCGCTCGGCAGCTGCCATGCACATGGATGCGGTGCTGGTCACCCCCAACTGCTGCGACCCCCTGTATCGCCGATCGGTGCGGGTGAGCATGGGAACCGTGTTTCAGATTCCCTGGACCCGCATCCCCCAGTGGCCGGAGGAAGGCCTGGCCCAGCTCAACGCCCTGGGCTTTCGCACCGTAGCCCTGGCCCTCACCCCCGATGCCCGCTCCATTGAGGACCCCGGCCTGCATAGGGCCGACAAGCTGGCTCTTCTGCTGGGCACCGAGGGGGACGGGCTGGCACGCACCACCATCGACGGGTGCGACGACGCGGTATGCATCCCCATGTCCCACCATGTGGACTCCCTCAACGTGGCCGCTGCCTCCGCTGTCGCTTTCTGGGAACTGCGCTATCGTCAGCTTCCCTTATCCGATATGTAAAATTCCACACAGTTTCAGAGGTTTTTTTGTTACATTCTTGACAACCACGCAGGACGGATTTATAATTTTCATCAAGACCTGATGTGGTGGGCCTGTACGTTTTGCCGAAACTCACAAAGTGCGCCACAGGATTTTCCATATGTTAGAGACATCTGGTTGAAATTCCTGTGGGCCTTTTCTGGGAATTTTCGGAGACGTGCGGGCCTTTTTTGCATCTTACACCAATCATTCTGCGGCAGCCCAGCTGCCAAGTCCGGGAGGTCATTATGAGTTATACCATTCCCATCGGCCCCTACCATCCCGCTCTGGAGGAGCCTATTCACGCCCGTCTCACCGTGGACGGCGAGCGCATCACCGACGCGGAAGTCTTTGTGGGCTACAACCACCGGGGCATTGAGCGGCTGGCCCAGGAGCGCAATTTCATCCAGACCCTGGTGCTGGTGGAGCGCGTGTGCGGCATCTGTTCCCACTCCCACTCCCTGACCTATGCGCTGTGCATCGAGCACATTGCGGGCATGGAAGTGCCCAAGCGGGGCCAATACATCCGGGTCATCATCGAGGAGCTGGAGCGCATCCACTCCCACCTTCTGTGGCTGGGCATTGCCTGCCACATTGTGGGCCATGACTCCCTGTTCATGCAGTGCTGGAACGACCGGGAAGGCACCATGGATGTGCTGGAAAACCTCACCGGAAACCGGGTCAACTACGGCATGAACATCATTGGCGGAGCCCGCCGGGACTTCAGCGACGACCAACGCCGGGACTTGATGGCCGCCATGGACGACCTGGAGAAGCGCATGGGCCCCATCACCCACTGGCTCACCCACGACAAGACCTTGGCCATGCGCACCAAGGGAGTGGGCATCCTCACCCGAGAGGACGCCATCCGTCTGGGCGCTGTGGGTCCCCACGCCCGGGCCTCCGGGGTGGACATGGACGTGCGCCGGGACGCTCCCTACTCCTCCTATGACGACTTTGAGTTTACCGTCCCTGTCCAGGAGTCCGGAGACGTGTACGCCCGGGTGGTCATCCGGGTGCTGGAAATCTACGAGAGCATTAAGATCATCCGCCAGGCGGTGGACAATCTCCCCGAAGGGCCCATCAACCTGGGCAACCGGATTCCCAAGGTGCCCGCCGGAGAGTTTATTGCCCGCCATGAGGCCCCCCGGGGTCACCTGGTATACAAGGTGGTCACCGACGGAGGGGTGAACAACCACCGGGTGAGCCTCCATGTGCCCACCTTCAAAAACGCCCCCACCGTCCCTGTGATGCTGCGGGGCAACACGGTGGCAGATGCAGGCCTCATCGTGGCCTCCATTGACCCCTGCTTCTCCTGCCTGGATCGGTAACCCGCTATGCACGAACTTGCCATCACCCAGAGCATTCTGGACATTGCCGAGAAGGTGGCCCGGGAACACGGGGCCACGAAGGTGAAAACGGTACACATCAAGCTGGGGGAGTATTCCGGCGTGGTTCCCCAGTGTGTTCAGGATTATTTCGACGTCATCAGCCAGGGCACCATCGCCCAGGGGGCGGTGCTGGACATCCAGCGGCTGCCGGTGGTCATCCACTGTTTGGACTGTGACCGGGACAGTCCCATTGACCGACGCCATGTGCGCTGTCCCTTATGTGGCTCCACCCACCTAAAGCTGATCCAAGGCCGGGAATTCTACATTGAGAGTTTGGAGGTTGACTGATGGAAATCAAAGTTATGCACCAGGTCATGGCCTGGAACGAGGACGTCAGCGACGCCGTGAAGGCAAAGCTGGCAGACCATCAGGTGTGCCTGGTCAATGTCATGGGCTCCCCCGGTGCGGGCAAGACCAGCACCATTGTAGCCCTGATTAAAGCCATGCGGGAACGCTACCGCATCGGCGTCATTGAAGGGGACATCGCCGGACAGATCGATGCCGACGCCATCCATGCCATGGGCATTCCCGTCACCCAGATCGACACCGACGGGGCCTGTCACATTGAGGCCATGAGCATTGAGAAGATGCTGCCCGAGTTCGACCTGGACAACCTGGACGTCATCTTTGTGGAGAACATCGGCAACCTGGTGTGCCCGGCGGAGTTCAACATCGGCGAGAGCTTCCGGGTGGCTCTTCTGTCCGTCCCTGAAGGGGACGACAAGGTGGAGAAATACCCCCTGATGTTTGCCACCACCCAGGCCCTGGTGATGAACAAGTACGATTTGAAGGACTATTTTGACTTTGACGACCAGCGTGTGGAGCAAAGCGCCCGGGAGCAGAACCCGGAGGTGGCGGTGTTCCGCCTGTCCAACCGGGACGGGTCCGGCCTGAGCGAGCTGGTGGACTGGCTGAGTCAAAAGATTGACGCGCAGATCGGGAGGTGTCAAGGATGAAAGGCTTTAAATTCTCCGCCTGGCTGTCCACCGCCATCTTGTGCTTCTTGTTCTGGATGCTGCTGACCTGGTCGGTAGCCCCCCGGGAACTGCTGTGGGGCGGCCTGGTGTCGGTGGTGGTGGCAGCCTTCGCCAGCCGCTTTCTCATCCATAGCCGGGCCTTCTACCTCTACAACCCGGTGCGGCTGATCGTGCTGGTATTCTACTGTGTGATCATTTTCTTCTGGGAAGTCATCAAGGCCAACGTGAGCATGGCCAAGATGGTGCTCAGCCCCAAGCTCCGCTACCAGCCCGGCATTCTCCGCATCCCCGCTGACCCCAAGCTGAAGAGCCACTACGGCCTGGCCATGGTGTCCAACTGCATCACTCTCACCCCCGGCACCATCACTCTGGAGACCGCCCAGGACGAGGAAGGCCAAAACTACTACTACGTTCACTGGATCGATGTGGCAGAGACCGACCGGGACAAGGCCGGGGACGCCATCAAGGGAACCATGGAACGCTGGATCGGGAGGATTTGGAAATGACGGTATTTTTGATTGGCGCCATCGTGTGCCTGATCCTGGACCTGCTCCTGCTCTACCGGGTGTTCCGGGGCCCCACGGCTGCCGACCGTATCTGCGCCATGGACGCCTTGGATCTGGTCACCGCTCTGGCCCTGGTGCTCTACTCCCTGCACTCCGGGCGCACCATCTATCTGGACATCGCCCTGGTGGTGGCTCTGCTGGGCTTTGTCAGCACCGTGTTTGTGGGCCGTTATCTGGAAAGGAGGCTGTGAGAAATGGATGTCATCGACATTGTGGTGGCTGTACTCATGGCCCTTGGCCTGTTCTTTGCCTTCATCGGCACTCTGGGCATTTTGCGTATGCCTGACGTGTTCGGTCGGCTCCAGGCCTCCACCTGTATCGCCTCCATGGGCACCATCTTCGTGGTGCTCTCCGGAATTGTGTACGTGGTAGCCCACGGCATGAGCGGCTCGGTGGTGGTGAAACTGGTGTTCATCCTGCTGTTTGTGCTGGGCACCAACCCAGTTTCCAACCACGCTCTGTGCAAGGGTGCGTACCGTTCGGCCAAGCCCAACCCGGAGCCGATCATCGACGACTATAAGGAGGATGATCCCCAATGAAAGGTACGTTGGTTTTTCTCCTGAACACCCTGGTGCTCTGCGGCATTGTGGCCTCCGCCATTGTGGCGGTGAAGGCCAAAAAGGTCATTGACTCGGTGATCGCCCTGGCCGCTACCGGCTCCTTTGTGGCCCTGGAGTTTGTGCTTCTGCAAGCCCCCGACGTGGCCATCGCTGAAGCCAGCGTGGGCGCGGTGCTGTCCACCATTCTCTACATCATTGCCCTGCGTAAGGTGTACGGACGAAAGGGGGAGCAGGAATGAGCGGCACAAAAAAGCTGGTCCTGACCCTGACCCTGGCGGTGCTCCTGGGCTGCGGCGTGTGGGCCGGATGGCGCATGGCAAACAGTGAGCCCACCTACGACGGAGAGGGCGTGGACCTGGTGGAGCTGTACCAAGACCCCAGCTCCTACGACAACACCGGCGCGGACGGCGCTGCCGCCATCATGGTCAACGAAAACCTGGAAAAGACCGCCGCTGATAACGTGGTCTTCTCCGTGGTCTTTAACTTCCGTGGCTACGACACCATGGGCGAGAGCTTCATTCTCATTGCCGCCATTGCAGGCTCCCTGGTGATCCTGCGCAAAACGGCTCATTCCGGTAAGAAGGAGGAGGAACACCATGAAGAAAACGTATAAGAAAACTTCCATCATCTCCCGGTGCGCCTCCGACCTGTTCCTCCCCCTGGCCTGCGTGTTCGGCTGCTATGTGGTGCTCCACGGCAGCACCAGCCCCGGCGGCGGCTTTCAGGGCGGCGTACTGGTGGCCAGCGCCATTTTGCTGGTATACCTGGGTTACGGCGGCTGGGGCGTGAAACACTCCTTCAATGAGCACATGCTCCACTCCAGTGAGACGGTGGCGGAAATCATGTATGTGGTCATCGCCCTGGTGGGTGTGTTCACAGGCCTGAACTTCTGCGTCAACTTCGTTTTTGCCGGTCAGCAGGTGGACACCAGCATCCTCATGAACGATGCGGTGGGCTACCACGTCATGGCAGGCATCACCTGTCTGCTCATTATGATGCTCAGCGTTTTGGAGGACGGCAAGGACGACCCCAACGAGGACAAGGAGGAGGATGCGGCATGATTTTCACCAACTACCTGGTCTGCTTTGTTCTCATCGCCCTGGGCATCTACTGTATGGTGAGCCAGAAGAACCTGTTCAAAATCACCGTGGGCATGGGCCTGGTGGACTACGGGGTCAACCTGCTCATCGTCTCCGTGGGCTTCCATGCCGGCGGCACCGCCCCCATCTTCAACATCTCGGAGCTCACCCGCTCCTCCTTCTTTGTGGACCCCATTCCCCAGGCGCTCACCCTCACCTCCATCGTCATCGGCGCATGTACCACCGCCATGACCCTGTGCCTGATCATCATGCTCTACAAGCAGTATGGCACTCTGCAATCGGATGAAATCAGGAGGTTGAGAGGCTAATGTACGATTTTATGCATCATTTTCCCGTCTTGGCCATTATGGTCCTGTTCTTAGGGGCGTTTCTCAACTCCCTGGTGGGTCGGCGCAACGCCAAGGTGCGCAATGCCGTGGTGGTGCTGGCCATGCTGGTCGCCTTGGTGATGATGTTCAGCCTGATCAAGCCCGTGCTGCTGGAAGGGGAAACCATCACCTACTGGCTGGGCAACTGGGAACCCGTAGAGGGCTGGGCCATTGGCATCAGCCTGGAAGTGGACGCTCTGAGCCTGTTCTTCGCCCTGATCGTAGTGGTGGCGGTGTTCGTCTCCGGCATCTACTCCTTCTTCTACATGGACCGGGATGATTCCCTGGTCAACTACTACACCCTCTTTTTGATGCTCTCCGGCTCGGTGCTGGGCCTGGTGCTCTCTGGCGACCTCTTCAACATGTTTGTCATGATCGAGATCATGACCTTCACCGCCGTGGCCCTCACCGCCTTCCGCAACCACTACGAGGGCGCTTTGGAAGGGGCCTTCAAGTACCTGGTGGTGGGCTCTCTGGGCTCCACCAGCGTGCTCATCGGTATTGCCCTCATTTACTCCCAGGCCCACACCCTGAACCTGGCCCAGCTGGCCGCCACGCTGCCCCAGGCAGGCAATCCGGTGACCGTTCTGGCCTTTGCCTTCCTCTTTGTGGGCTTTGGCTCCAAGGCGTTCCTCTTCCCCTTCCACCCCTTGGCCGCCGACGCCCACGCTGTGGCCCCCGCCTCCATCTCCCTGATGATCTCAGGGGTGCTGACCAAGTGCGGCGTGTACGGTATCATCCGGCTGTGCTACTGCCTGTTCCAGAACATGGACCAGAGCTTCGTGCAGTACTTTGTCACCGGAGTGGGTGTCATCTCCATGTTTGTGTGCGTGACCATGGCCTTTAACCAGCACAACTTCAAGCGGCTGCTGGCCTTCCACTCCATCTCTCAGGTGGGGTATGTCATCACCGTCATCGGCCTGGGCTCCATCCTGGGCGTATCGGCAGGCCTGTTCCACGCCATGAACCACACCATCTTCAAGGGTCTGTTGTTCCTCACCGCCGGGGCGGTCCAGCACGCCACCGGCAGCCTGGACCTGGACGAGCTGGGCGGGCTATCCAAGAAGATGCCACACACCTGTGTCCTGTTCCTCATTGGCGCGGCCTCCATCAGCGGCCTGCCCCCCTTCAACGGCTTTGCCTCCAAGTGGATGATCTATCAGGCCGCCTTCCAAAAGGCGGGGGAGACGGGCAACTTCTTCTTTGTGGTGGTGTGTGTGGCCGCCCTCATCACCAGCGTACTCACCCTGGCCTCCTTCATCAAGGTGGCCCAGAGCGTATTCTTCGGCCAACTCAATCCCAAGTTTGCCAACACCCATGAGGTCTCTCTGGGTATGCGTATCCCCATGTGGATTCTGGCGGTTCTGTGCATCCTGCCGGGGCTGTTCCCCGAGAAGGTGCAGCAGTGGCTGCTCACCCCCGCCACCCATGCCGCTATGGACGTGGGCAGCTATGTGTACTCTTCCATGGGGCTGGAATATATGCAAGCCCATGGGATGTTCTTCCGGCAGGTGGAGGCCCCTGTTCTCTCCGGGGCCTGGCAGCCGGTGATGTGGCTGCTTCTCCTCATTTCCGTGACGTTGGCCGTGTGCATCGTGGCCCTGCTGGGCGGGGACGACAAGGCCACCGTCACCTCGGAGATCGCCTCCGAGACGGATGCCGACCCCAAGTACGACTCCTTCTTCTCCGGTGAGGCCAGCGTGTACTCCCAGGTGGGAGGCAGCGACCTGTTCTGGGG
>CALWXL010000040.1 GCA_944385485.1 uncultured Oscillospiraceae bacterium | reverse complement strand
AAGGAGGAGGCAAAGTCCCCGTTGCGGCTGTCCTTGGGCACCTCCACAGTACCACGGATGGTCTCACCCTGGGGCAGCAGTCCCTGGGCGGCGGCCTTCTCATAGGCCCGCTGGGTCAATTCCGCCACTTGTTCCTTGGCGGTCTGAATCAAATTGGCCATCTTCATTCGCTCCTTTATCTTACCGATCCATCCATCACTGGGTGATGGACGGGTCCTTTTTCACATTCATACGGAAGATATTCTGACCCGCCACCAGATGGTCGATCTCAATGGCGTAGTCGATTTCCAGGTCTCCCCCGGCCTCTCCCAGGGTGCTGCGCATCCGGTGGGTGTGGATGCCCACGGACAGGGAGCCGTAGGGGGTCTCGTACATGGACAGGTGCCGCTGTCCCTCTTCAAACACCATCTGGGAGTTGATGCTCCCCTCCCGCAGCAGGGTCACCCGGCCGCCGTCCACCTGCACCACCGTGGTGGTGCCCTCCAGTCCGGTCAGCTCGGTCTCCTGGTAGGAGATGGTGTAGCGTCCCTCCCCTTCCCGGCGGAGAACGCCGGCGGTGACCAGCTCCATCTCATCGGGACCGCTCTCGGCGTACAGCTGCTTGCCCTTGATGGAAATAATCACGTTGTCAGTCATGGGATATTCCTCCCTTTAGTACACAGTAATATCGATCTGCTCCACGTCCCCGGTGACGTCCTCCCCCAGGAACATGGAGGCCAGGGTGGCAAAATCTCCGGTGCTGTCGCTGACAAAATAGCGGTGGCTGCCCTTGCGGTCTGCGGGGGCCAGCTGGTCCTGAGCGGCCAACTGGGCGTTGACCCACCGGGCGCAGGCAGCGCCCACGTCCACCAGCTCCACCTGGGGACCCATGCAGGCCCCGATGACCTCCCGGAGCAAGGGGTAGTGGGTACAGCCCAGCATGAGGGTGTCCACCCCCTGGGCCTTCACCTCTTCCAGGTACTCTCCCACCACTGTCTCCACCACGATGTCGCCGGGACGGAAGCGGCCATTCTCCACCAGAGGCACAAAGAGCGGGCAGGCCCGGGCCGTCACCTGGGTGCCGGGGCGCAGGGCGCTGAGGGCCCGCTCGTAGGCTCCCGACCGGATGGTGGCCTGGGTGCCGATGAGCCCCACCTTCCCGTTGCGGGTCAGACCTGCCGCAGCCCGGGCTGCCGGCTCCACCACCCCGTACAGGGGGACGGCACACTGCTGGCGCAGAGCGTCCAGGGCCGTGGTGGACACGGTTCCGCAGGCAATGACAATGGCCTTGGGGGAAAAGGTATTGAGAAAGGCCACATCCTGCTGGGCATATCGAATGATGGTATCCTTGGAGCGGCTGCCGTAGGGCACCCGCCCGGTGTCCCCGAAGTATACCAAATCTTCCTGGGGCATCAGTCGGGCCAATTCTCGCAGCGCCGTGAGGCCGCCCAGGCCCGAGTCAAACACACCGATGGGACGTGTGTCCATGCCACTCCCTCCTTTTGATACCAAGCATGAAACCATAGTATTATATGTCATTCCACGGGGAAAAACAAGTGGTGAATTCCCACAGATTCCCCGGGTTTCCTCCCCCACTCCTGCTGCTTCCTGCCATTCCGCCCGGAAAACCGGGAAAAGCGGATGCGCCATGTTGTCGGCGCATCCGCTTGATGCATCACCATCTTACACCGTCTCTGCCTTGGTCACCTGCATGCGCTCCATCTCCCACACCCGGGCATCCGCTCCGGTGAGCGCAATGCCGCAGGCATCCGTCTGGGGATAGTAGCGGGTGGAGAGCACCTGCAAGCCGTCGTTGAGGAAGATCTCCAGGCTGGAGCTGTCGCCCAAAACCCGCAGGGTGTGCAGCTGATCCAGAGCCACCCGGCGCACGGTGCGCCCTGCCCCACCCTGGAGGAAGGAGAGGGTGACCAGACCAGGCTGCCACTCCAACACCGCGGCATCCCGGAACACCATCCGGCCGCTGGGCTGGGTGTATGCCTCCAGGTCAAAGACCTTGGCCTGTTCCGGCGAAATCGCTGCCCCCCGCAGGGCGGTCATCTCCACTGCGGGCAGGCGTAGCAGTCGATCTCCCTGCCGACGCAGCTCACAGGGCACCGTCAGGCAGTGCTGCCAGCCACACTCGGTGGTGGGGTTGGTGTAATCGGCATCGGGCATTCCCATCCAGCCGATCATCAGGCGGCGATCTCCGTCCTGGAAGGTCTGGGGGGCGTAGAAGTCAAAGCCCAGGTCCAATTCCACAAACTCACCCAGGGAATACTCCCCCCGGAAGTCCCCGTACAGAGGGAAGTAGCCGCAGGAGTACACATTCTGGAACTTGGTCTCTTCATGAGGCACCCCCTGGGGGGAACACACCAAAAACCACTGCCCATCCAGGCAGAACAGATCGGGGCACTCCCACATGTAGCCGAAGTGCTTTGGCGTTTTCAGCGCCTGGAGGAAGGTCCAGTGGTACTTGTCCGTGGACTCGAACAACAAAACCTCCCCGTTGTCGTCCAAGGTACGGGCTCCCTGGACCATGTAATATTTTCCGTCCTGGGCCCACACCTTGGGGTCCCGGACGTGGCAGGTCAGCCCCGCCGGGTAGTCCTTATTCTCCATGAGCAGGGTGTTGGATTCCACCGTCACCCCGTCTCGAGAGACGGCCATGGCGGTGTTGTGGCCCCGCCCGGCCTTGATGTAGTCGTAATCTCCAGCGTGCTTGACGTTGCCGGTGTAATAGAGATACAGCGTGCCGTCCTCCACCAGAGCAGAGCCGGAGTACACCCCGTGGATGTCCCAGGTCTGATCCGGGTAAAGCATGACAGGCATAGCCTCCCAGTGGAGCAAATCCCGACTCCGATAATGGCCCCAGTGCTTCACCCCTCCGGTGACGTCAAAGGGCCCGTACTGATAAAACACGTGGTACCAATCCCCACACCGGCACAGGCCGTTGGGATCGTTGAGCCACCCCACCGGGGGCATCAGATGAAACTTCAAGCGACAGGGATCTGAGGCCGCGCGCGGGCCATCTTCCCGCTCAATTCGAGTCACCAGTCGTTCCAGATCCCGCTGCAATGCATTGCTCATGATATTGTAGTCCTCCTCGTTTTCTCGTATCTCGGTTGTGTTGGAAAAACCCAGGCGCCCCCCCGGGGGCTCCCCAGAGGCGCCTGGATGAGGGAGGGCTTAGACTGCGTCTTCGCCCTGGCCTGCCGCCAGCTGGGCAGAGGCGGGAGCCTGTTCCACAGCCTCATCCGGCTGGGCAGCGGGTTCCTCTTCCTTGATGCCAAAAATCCAGGACAGGACGAAGGCCACACCGGTGGCAATGCCAACGGTAATGAGATACTGAACGGGGCGGTGCAGGTGGAGCAGCACGCCAAAGATACCGGTGACACCGGTGCCGGTGGCACCCAGTCCCACGATGGAGGCGTACAGAGCGCCGCAGGCGCCGCCGATGGAGCCGGCAATGAAGGGCCGGAAGAAACGCAGGTTTACGCCGAAGATGGCAGGTTCCGTAATGCCCATGAAGGCGGACAGAGAAGCAGGCAATGCCATGGACTTGAGCTTCTTGTTGCGGGTCTTCAGAGCCACAGCCAGAGCGGCACCGCCCTGGGCCACGTTGGCAGCCGAGGCCAGAGGCAGCCAGAAGGTCAGACCGTAGGCACCCAGCTGTCCCAAGTCAATGATGGTGTACATGTGGTGGATGCCGGAGACCACAGTGGTGGCATACAAACCGCCCATGACAAAGGAGCCGATGCCGAAGGGAATGGCGATGAGCCACTGCACGCCGTTGATGACGAAGTTCTCCACGGTGGTGAACACAGGGCCGATGGCGGCCAGGGTCAGATATCCGGTGACGAACACGGACACCAGCGGAGTGACAAAGAGGTCAAACATGGGGGGTACGACTTTGTGCAGCCGTTTTTCAATGAAGCACATCAGCCACACAGCGATGATGACGGGGATCACATGGCCCTGATAGCCCACTAGGGGCACCTTATACAGGCCAAAGAACACTTCCTGATAGGTGTGAACGCCTTCCGTAGCCACGGTCCAGGCGTTTTGCAGGCTGGGGTGAAGCATAATCATGCCGATGACGGCGCCCAGGAAGGGGTTGCCGCCAAATACCTTCGCCGCGGAGTACGCAATGAGGATGGGCAGGAAGGTATACGCCACGTTGGAAAACAGATCGGCGAACACAAACAGAGAGCTGCTGGTGTTCAGATCCAAGAATCCGTTGTTGACCATGAACTTCAGCGACTCCATGATGCCCATCAGGAAGCCGGAAGCCACAATGGCGGGGATGATGGGCACGAAGATGTCGCCCAAGGTCTTAATGGCACGCTGGAACCAATTGCCCTTCTTGGCCCCCTGAGCCTTGGCCTCGTCCTTGCTCACCGCAGCGGTGCCGGACTGTGCAACAAACTCTGCGTACACCTTGTTTACTGTACCAGTGCCCAGAATGATCTGGAGCTGGCCCTGTGCCTGGAACACGCCCTTCACGCCGTCGGCGTTCTCCAAGGTCTTCTTGTCCACCTTCTTATCGTCTACGATCACCAGACGAAGCCGGGTGGCGCAGTGGGCTGCGCTGACCACATTTTCCGATCCGCCAATGGCCTGGAGGATCTGCTGTGCTGTCTGCCTGTAATCCATAAATCTCCTCTCCCTTGTTCCCGTTTTGGATGAAATCAGTATGAAATCGGTTTCATCCTTGTTAAATCTATCATATCATGAATAAGAAGGGGAATCCATTGGCCTACGTCGAGAAGAGAATCTCAATATCTTGTCAGTTTCATAAAGTTTCACACGTACCACTGGTGGAGGCGCGCTCTACGATCTCGTAACCCAGACATACGCTGCGGATGCCGCCTCCCGGGATTCGCATCAGACGCAGCAGCAGCTGAGCCGCCTCCTGTCCGCTGGTCTTATAGTGCAGGTGGGCACTGGTGAGGGGGACCGCGGTGACCCGGCCCATCTGGGAATCTCCCACGCCTGCTACCAACACGTCTTTCCCCACCTGAAGTCCCTTCTCCTGGCAGGCTCGCATGGCGCCGATGGCGATGGAATCGGTGGCGCAGAAAATGCCGTCGGGGTGGCGGGTCTCCAGCAGCTTCTTGGCCTGCTCATACCCATCGTCCATGCTGAACCCGGACACGCACATGTCCTCGGTGCGCACCATCAACCCCGCCTGGCGCATGGCCTGCACATATCCCTCCCGCCGGGCCATGCCTGCGGCCTGGTCCTGGGCGGTGACTCCAATGTACGCCGGGTGGCTGCCCCGGCGGATGAGCAGGTTGGTCAGGTCCCGGGCGGCTCCCAGGTCGTCATGGTAGACACAGCTATATCCTTCATACTGCTGGGCCACAATCACCACGGGCATGTGCATGCTTTTCAGTACCGCCCGGTGCTCCGGGGTAAAAATACTGGCCAGGAAGATAACCCCGTCCACTCCGCTCTGGCGCAGGGTGTCCAGGTACTCCACCTCTCGCTCCGGGCGGTTGGCGGTGTTGGCCAGCAGCATCCGGTAGCCCTTGTCGCCCAGCACCATACTGATGCCATCCACCACCCGGGCGGTACTCTCACCGCTGAGCCGGGGAAGCACCACGCCGATCTGGCGGGTACGGCGGGTGCGCAGCCCCCGTGCCGCCTCACTGGGGGAGTAGCCGGTGCGGCGCACCGCCTCCTCGATGGCGGCACGCTTTTCCGCACTGAGGTATCCATTGTTGAAGTATCGGCTCACCGCCGTTTTCGATACTCCGGCCAATGCCGCAAATTCGGTTATATTCATTCCCATACCCCTTTCCTGCTTCTGTTGCAGCATGGTTCTGCCGCCTGTCTGTCTGGTTGTTCTTATCTTAACCATTCATCTATATTTTTGTCAATGGAAGGGGAAGGATTTTCCCAAATGTCCCGACTTCTTTGCCCTTTTCCCCTTGCAGATGACACCAATCCGTGATATACTGATACCCTGCCCGGAGAGGAGGTGTCCCGGATGGCAAAACAATCGGTGAAACAACTGGCTTCCAATCGCAAAGCCTTTCACGATTATTTTATTGAAGAGAAATATGAGGCTGGTATTGAGCTGTGCGGTACCGAGGTCAAATCCATCCGCAAGGGAAATCTGAACCTGAAGGACTCCTTCTGCATCGTCAAGGACGGCGAGATGTTCCTCCACGGGATGCATGTCTCCCCCTATGAACAGGGCAACATCTTCAACAAAGACCCTCGGCGCACCCGCAAGCTGCTGCTGCACAAGCGGGAAATTCTCAAGCTCCAGGCCAAGGTCCAGCAGGACGGGTACTCCCTCATTCCCCTGTCGGTCTACCTCTCCGGTCCACGGGTGAAGGTGGAGCTGGCCGTGGCCCGAGGCAAGAAACTGTATGACAAGCGAGAGGCGGCCGCCAAGCGGGACGCCAAACGAGAAATGGACCGGCTGTCCAGAGGCCGGTATTAACCACAAGAAAGGAGCATGTATCATGGCTCAAAATCCCATCGTCACCTTTGAAATGGAAAACGGCGGCATCATGAAGGCCGAGCTGTATCCTGAGGTGGCTCCCAACACCGTCAACAACTTCATCTCTCTGGTGAAGAAGGGCTTCTACAACGGCCTGATCTTCCACCGAGTCATCCCCGGCTTCATGATCCAGGGCGGCGACCCCCAGGGCATCGGCATCGGCGGCCCCGGCTACTCCATCAAGGGTGAGTTCGCTCAGAACCGTTTTAAGAACGACCTGGCCCACGACCGTGGCGTGCTGTCCATGGCCCGCTCCATGCGGCCTGACTCCGCCGGAAGCCAGTTCTTCATCATGGTGGAGAAGGCTCCCCACCTGGATGGCGCTTATGCCGCCTTCGGCAAGGTCATCGAGGGCATGGAAGTGGCCGACGGCATCGTGTCCACCAAGCGGGACTACAACGACAAGCCCCTGGAGGATCAGCGCATGAAGACCGTCACTGTGGACACCTTCGGCGTAGAGTATCCCGAGCCTGAGACCCTTTAAATGAATAACGAAGAATGAATAATGAAGAATGCAGGCCCTTGGGCATGTTATTCTCCCAGGGCCTGCATCTTTTCGTTTCATTCTTTATTTCTGATCTCGTGCGGTTCTCACACTGGAAATGAGTAATCGTTTCAGTTCCAGGCAATCCTCAGTGAGGGACTTTCCCATAGTCTCCTCCAGATAGTTGGTCTGGGTGAGCAGGAGCAGCCAATACTCTGTCTCTGCGACCTCCTTGAGTGCAATTTGCAGCTTTGCCGCAAAATCCACTTTGCTCTGACCGTAATTTGCCTCGTAGATATTGGCCCCAATGCTGGTCCCAGAACGCAAAATTTGCTTGGAAAGGATATACTCTTTCTTTTGTTCTGTCAAATATCGGTACAGCCCCACGATACGCACCGAGAACGCCAAGGATTTCGTCTGCAACAAATTCTCTTTCATCTTCTCCCTCCCTAAGGCTATCATAATATAGCGCACCAGTTCTTTCAACAACCCATTCTTCATTTTTCATTATTCATTCTTCATTCAAAATGGGGGCGTACTGGTTTCGACGGGGACTAGGAAGCAGGATAAGCGGGTGGCGGCGCCCAGCCGCCTTAAAATGGGCAACTTATAAATTAAAGAACAACGATAACGTCGTTCTCGCCGCTGCTTAATGCGGCCGTCCCTGCCGGAAGGACCACGAGCCGGCCGGGGCGTCATCTTAGTGGTGCCCGTGCGTACGGAAAGAGTTGACCGTGCCACGCATCATGACTCTACCAACCTGCGCAGTGTGACGATTCACGGCGTGGGAAGGGAATGTAAATAACCGTCTGCACCCGGAGAAAGTCCTGTGGAATGGTTTTCGGACAGGGGTTCGACTCCCCTCGCCTCCACCAGATGGACATTACACGAACACCTACTTTTCCAAAGGCGGCTTTGCCGTCAGGGTGTGGCTGTGATTCCGACAGAGAAAGAGCGGTCAAGGTTTTAAGCCTTGGCCGCTCTTTTGTTATATTCTATCGCCGTATGGCAGCGCCTTAATGTAATCTTCCATGTATACAAAATCCGGCGTTCCTTCTTCGGATTGTGGAAGCTTCAGTATAGTGTCCTTCATCTTCTCAAGAGTCCACTTGCGACCATAGCTGAAACGATAGCGGTTTGCCTTAATGACAGTTACGATAAAGAGAGCATTGTACTTGTTCATTTCCCATCCGTCGGCATACAGTATGTTCACATCATCAGAGGCCCAAAAAGGTTCTGCCTGGTAAAAGGCTTCGCCGACGCTACCGTTGTAGTTGACTGTTATGCAGTTCGGCGCACTAATGTCCTTTGGCTCAACTTGTATATG
The DNA here is from genome assembly GCA_944385485.1 of uncultured Oscillospiraceae bacterium. Taxonomy (GTDB): domain Bacteria; phylum Bacillota; class Clostridia; order Oscillospirales; family Oscillospiraceae; genus Enterenecus. Next base: position 5,476 of record CALWXL010000040.1, on the reverse strand, counting down.
CTGGCGAACGCCATTATTTTCGCTGATAGCGCCGAGATAATTCGTATCGCCCTCAATCATGTCAGCCTTTGTCAAACGACGCCCTTTGACAAACCGGAATAAATCGCCCATACGATACTCGGCCCACTGCTGCTGTTGCGGAAGTTTGGGGCTAATATTCTGTGTTGTAATAGGGGCGATTGGTGTGGAGTTTACCCATTCCGGCGCATTGTCAGGAACTTCAATATCTTTCAAAGTTTTATTCGCTTGCCGCCCATAGCTATACCGGTATGCGTTGCTTTGGATACACATGCAGTAAAAGAGTTTTTCTTGGAATGTCATATCACGCTTGGGCTCTAATACCATTATGTGAAATGCTGTATAAAAAGGGTCCTTCTGTACGAAAGAGGACAGAACGCTTCCTCCAAGAGCCACGGTAATATAACCGGCAGGAAAGGGTGCAACGCCATCGGTCAAGTCTACTTTTCCAACAACACCATTTAATTGCGCTGTTCTGGAGACAAACGAGATACTGCTGTTCGGCGATTGGTTCATATTGTATAGTTCAAATCCATTCCCTTGGTGCAGGTAAAACAGTTCATCAACTCTCATACACTTCACCACACTTTACGAGGTATGACAGGTAATCATTGACTGTCTGCTGGAAATGCTCAGGTCCCAACAGAGAGTAGTCTGTTTTCATATATGCTTCGCAAAGCCACTCGTCTTCATCGGTTACTTTGTGACGAGCGCTAAGGCCATCCTCTACATCCTTGTAACGGTATAGGTCAAGCCACCGTTTTTCAATAGTGCTCCATTTACCGTATGCATCTACACGCCCCAACTTCTTGCGCTTAACAAAACCATCATCCTTACAATATCCAAAAAATGTTTCGCGGTTGCTATCGTGGGGACAATGGGCCTTCCAGACCATGACACATACATTTGTGCCGGTGGGGTAGAAAATATCGTCGGGCATGGAAAATACCGCGTCAAGGGTATGTTTCTGGAACAACCGCTTGCGAACATCCTTGAACTTGGTGCCAATAGCGCAACTCATGGGGACGACCACAACGCCGGTGCCGTTCACAGCGAGGATGTCCAACAGGTGTTCCACGAATTCCAATTCGACCACATCGTCTTGGGAGTAGGGCGGGTTAATCAGACCGATATTGATATTCTTACTCTTTAACTTACGGACGATTTCGGGCTTGAAGCAGTCGCCGTGCTCAATGTTTGACTTGCCGTCCTTGCGAATAATCATGTTGGCAACAGCGAGAGTATACAGTTCATCGTCGAACTCTACACCGTACAAGCCGTCTTCTCTAATACGCTCAACCTCTTCCGGATTGGCATCCTTGAACATCATACTCATTGCAGTCACGAGGAAGGAGCCGGAGCCGCAGCAGATATCTACAACGCGGCTGTTCTTGTTGACACCAGCCAGATTGCACATAAACTCGGTCAAATGCTGCGGAGTCAAAACAATACCGAGGCCGCTACCGTCGCCGCCGGAATATTTGATAAACTCGTGGTAGAAAACACCCAGAGCATCAATGGTGCTGTCAGCGTGGTCCATCATGGGTTTGATCTTCATTTCGAGTTCTTCAATGTACCAGACAATAGACTTCTTGTTTCCGAGAGGAATAGCCGCAAACTTGGAATTGTCCAACAGGTTCTTAAATGCCTGCTTGATATACTGGATACGGTTATACTTGATACCGCTGTCGCGGAGTACATTATCGATTGCGCTTGTAATATTAGTGATAACGCTGTTGAAAGAGGGTAGATTGATATATGTCTTTGCGAAGTCATCATCGTTTAACGCGATAAGGAGACCAGCGATGAAAATCGGCTTGTGGCGCTCGGTCATTTTGATTTCACGCAGATACTCGTGCATATCAATAGCTGTTTCGCGGATACTGTCAAGGGAGTATTCGCGCTGAATCTTTTTGCCCTTAACCAAGTCGACATAGTTTTTGGGCTCCAGAATAATATCTCTGGCCTTGCGTAGTTCAGTGTAATCATCTTGGCCTTTGCCCCAGTGAAACGCACTTGCGCGTAGGGTTTCACGCCTGGTCCCGCTAACTGCAACGGCGATAACATTGTAGTCCTCTTTCAGAAACTTGGCATAATACAGCGCGCCATCGACGGCGTAATCCTTGGGGTGATCACGTTCTGTTGTCTCGTGCTTCGCAACAGACTTTTTGCACTCGACAACAATAATGGTAGTCACATCATCCTTAAATGTGATAATGAATTCTGGTAGAGCCTTGCCAGAACCGCCGATCGAGAAGTCTTCCAAAGCACAGACTTTTGGTTTTCCGCCCGCCTTTTTTAGTAGCCGCTCCACCTTGTCAACATCAGCAACATCACCCTGGGGAAAGACAAAGCCAAAATCGTTTTCTCCAATATTGCACTTCATGCTTTGAAGTGTGATGCTTTCTGTATATTGTTCAATAGGCATTTTTCTTTCCTCCAACCAGTGTTTCTATTTCTTCCATTTTGGCAATTACCTTGTAGCCGGTGTCGGTTACAAGGTAGTTGCCCCTTTTTTTGTTCTCTACACATTTAGCTTTGCGAAGGGCAGCAAGCCACTTGTTTATAGTTGCCGGACTACTTCCGCATTCTGCGGCAAGTTCAGTTTGTGAAAACTTCACCATGGGACCCATGACCGTATCGGTCTGATGTTGTGCCATCCAGTAGAGAAGATAATACTCCTTAGAGGCAAACAGGCAAATTGAGTTGTTATTCATAAAGTATCACCTTCTATCTTTATAGTGTATCATTTCATATATAATTCTATTATATTATAAAAGATTATACTGTCAAGCTGAATGAAGTTCGCTTTTTGAAGATTTTTTCGAAAAGCGGACTTTTCTTTTCCTCAAAGCCTTGGACCTCAACGCTTTCCTTCTTCCCTGGCATGAAGGCCTTACCTCAAAAATTTAAAAGTATTTTTCCCCTATGTCGCTATTTAGACACCCATTTTCCAGTCAGAGGTCTTGCATCTATAGTGTTGGGGTGATACAAAGGAAAAGACACGCTTTTCAGCGTGTCTTTTCCTTTGTATCCATGCGTGATTTCCATGTTCGGCGGAAATCCATTCCGCCTGTGCCCAAGGTTTTCTCCCCCTCTTCTTTACATCCGGGAAAACAAGGTCTATACTAGGCTCCAGAACGTCAACGTAAAAGGAGATACTCCCATGAAACAAGTTGTCGCCGCCAATTTATTCCGAGGCAAAGAGGCCGTGGGTGGCCGTCTTCACTTCGAAGAACAGCAGATGGTGTTCAAATCCCACACCTTCAACATACAAACCGGAGAGACCACCATCATATACACCGATATTGCCGGGGTACACCCCAGAAAGACGCTGGGTCTGGTGCCCAACGGCATCTCTGTGATTTTGAAAAACGGAATCGAATACCAGTTTGTGGTGTGGAACCGCAAAGAGATCATGGCCTTTCTCAAGGAAAAGGCGGGCATTCAATAACCCATTCCACCGTGCCTGTCAACGAGGCACCATTCCAATCCGGGAGGGAAATCCCATGTACAACGAAATTCAAATCCAGGACCTGGCCCAGCTGTGCCGCCAGGCAGGTGAGCTGCTCCACGACAAGGAAGGCTCCACCCACATCCGCAAAAAGGGCCGGGCCGACTATGTCACCCAGGTAGACATGGCGGTGCAAACCTTCTTCGCCCGGGAGCTGCCCCAGCGGTGGCCCCATATCCAGTTCATGAGTGAAGAGCAGTCCAATGCCCACTTAGACCCCAACGCCCCCATGTGGGTGTTGGACCCGGTGGACGGCACCTGCAACCTGATCCACGATTTGCATATGAGCGCCATCTCTCTGGCCCTGGTAGAAGAGGGCCGGGTGGTAATGGGCATCGTGTACAACCCCTTCACCGGGGAGCTGTTCCACGCCGTGCGAGGACAGGGCGCCTTCCTCAACGGCCAGCCCATCCACGTCAGCGACCAGAAGGAGCTGGCGGATAGCCTCATCGCCATTGGCACCAGCCCCTACCACAAGGAGTGGGCGGAGGAAAACTTCGCCCTGTTCCGCCGCCTGTTTGAAGTGGGTTCCGACATCCGCCGCATGGGTACCGCCTCCCTGGACCTGGCCTATGTGGCCTGTGGCCGGATGGACGCCTACCTGGAGCGAGGCCTGAAGCCCTGGGACTTTGCCGCCGGGCTTCTGCTGGTGGAGGAGGCCGGTGGCCAGGTACAGGACTACCAAGGTAATCCCTTGGTTCCCACCCAGCCCAGCGACATATTCGCCCACAACGGCCACATCGGCGCCAGCATTTCCCTGTAATATCCCTGTTACAGCAAACAAAAAACCTTCCCAGCGGATATGCTCCGCTGAGAAGGTTTTTCTTGTTTTATTCCACTTCGCCGGGCAGATTCACCTCAGGCATCAGCTCCTGGCTAACCACGGTGAGCATCTCCTCCAGCTTGGCGCAGTCCTCAGGAGAGAACCGCTGCCGGATGCGCTCCATGACCTTGCGCACGTAGTCGGTGCTGATGTTGTAGTAATCCCGGTATTTCTGGGTCACTTGCAGGTGATACTCCCGCTTATCCTGCTCCGACTGGACCTTGGTCAAATACCCCTTGCGCACCAGGCTGTTGATCTTGTACGCCGCATTGGGTGGAGATATCCGCATGAAGCTGGCAAACTCATTGATGGTGGGAGTGCCAAGGGCCTGGATTGTCTCCATGGCAAAGGTCTCCACCGTGGTGAGGCTGGCCTCTCGACTTTGGAAATGGGCAAAAATCTCCTGATAAAAATGGAGCTTAAACTTGGTATACACCGCTCCGAATCTCTCCTCCAACATCCTGTTGCCTCCGTGTTTGTCTGTTTTTCGCTATTCTATCAGATTTCACACCAAAAAGGCAATGGGTTACTTTCCCAGGGCCAAGGTCAACTCTGCGTTGACGGCCACCTTGCCGTCCACCTTGGCCACGGCTTCCGCCACAGCCACGGGGCCTTTCTGCTTGATGATGGTGCACTCCAGCTCCAGCACGTCGCCGGGCACCACCTGGCGGCGGAAGCGGGCGTTTTTAATGCCGCCGAAGAAGCCCAGCTTGCCCCGGTTGGCCTCCATGGACAGCACAGTGATTCCGGCCACCTGGGCCAGAGCCTCCAGAATGAGCACCCCGGGCATCACATGATACTGGGGAAAGTGGCCCTGGAAAAAGGGCTCGTTGACGGTGACGCACTTGATGCCACGGGCCCACTTGCCTTCCTCTCCGTCCACGATCTTATCCACCAGGGCGAAGGGGTAGCGGTGTGGCATAATTTCTGCAATTTGATTGGAATTATACTGCATAGCCTTCAGCCCTCCCACTTCTTCATGAGCACGCAGGCGTTGTGACCGCCAAAGCCCAGAGAGTTGGACAGGGCACAGCGGACGGTGGTGTGGCGGCCCTGGTTGGGCACGATGTCCAGGTCACAGGCGGGGTCGGGCTCTTGGTAGTTGATGGTGGCGGGGATGT